>JBJMLD010000112.1:0-64407 GCA_045805545.1 Solirubrobacteraceae bacterium
CCGCCCAACTCGTCGTAGAGGAGCATGCCGGCGCCGACGTAAGCGCGCTCCCACACCCGGCGTTTCAGCGGGTACAGAAACGACACCGGCCGCACGAGATGTGGCGCGATCACATTGAGCAGCAGGCTGCGTTCACGCAGGGCCTCGCGGACGAGGCTGAACTCCATCTGCTCGAGGTAGCGCAGGCCGCCATGGATCAACTTCGAGGACCGGCTCGACGTGCCGGCGGCGAAATCGCGCGCCTCGAGCAGAGCGACCGAGAGTCCACGGGTGGCGGCATCGAGGGCGCAGCCGGTGCCGGTCGAGCCACCGCCGACCACGACGACGTCGAACACCTCAGCGGTCATCCGCTGGAGTGCTTCGGCACGCTCGCGCGGGCCGAGGCGACCGAGCTCGGGGCGATCAGGTTCGGGAGGGGAGGGGGCGGACATCGGATTCGAGGCTACCCAGCGGGCGGACCCGGGCAGCTACTCGCCGCCGGCGCCCTGATATGACTCGATGCGTGGATGGACCGAGGAGGAGGTGAGCATGTCCAAGTACATCGGGGCAATTGATCAGGGAACCACGAGCTCGCGCTTCATCCTGTTCGACCGCGACGGAAGAATCGTCCATGTCGACCAGCGCGAGCACGAGCAGATCACCCCGAAAGCGGGCTGGGTGGAGCACGACGCGAGCGAGATCTGGCGGCGGACGCGGGAAGTTATAAACGGCGCCCTCGCCTCCTCTCCGGCTGAGGCGGGTGACGTCGAGGCCGTTGGCATCACCAACCAGCGTGAGACGACACTGGTGTGGGATCGCGAGACGGGCGAGCCGATTCACAACGCGATCGTCTGGCAGGACACGCGCACCGGACCCGTCGTCCGCGAGCTCGCCGCTGACGAGGGCGTCGATCGTCTGCGCGACGACGTCGGCCTACCGCTCTCGACCTATTTCTCCGGGCCGAAGATCCGCTGGCTGCTCGACAACGTCGACGGGGCGCAGAAGCGGGCCGAGAACGGCGAGCTGGCCTTCGGCACGATGGACACCTGGGTGCTGTGGAACCTCACCGGCGGGACGGATGGCGGGCTCCACGCCACCGACGTCACCAACGCCTCCCGCACGATGCTGATGAACCTCGAGACGCTCGACTGGCACGAGCCGAGCCTCGAGCTAATGGGCATTCCGCGCTCGATGCTGCCCGAGATCCGCTCCTCGTCGGAGACCTACGGCGAGGCGAAGGGCACGGCGGTGGGGGGCGTCCCGGTGGCCGGCATCCTTGGCGACCAGCAGGCGGCATTGTTCGGCCAGACTTGCTTCAGCGCGGGCGACGCCAAGAACACGTACGGCACTGGCTCGTTCCTGCTCGTCAACACGGGCGAGGAGATCGTGCGCAGCGAGAAGCTCCTGACCAGTGTTGGCTACAAGCTCGGCGACGGCAAGCCGACCTACGTGCTCGAAGGTTCGATCGCCGTGACCGGCGCGTTGATCCAGTGGCTGCGCGACCGCCTGAAGATCATCCCCAACGCGCCCGCCGTGGAAGAACTGGCCCGCACTGTCGAGGACAACGGCGGCGTGTACTTCGTCCCCGCCTTCTCCGGCTTGTTCGCGCCGCGCTGGCGCGACGACGCGCGCGGGGTGATCGTCGGGCTGACCGCCTACGCCAACCAGGCGCACATCGCCCGTGCCGCGCTCGAGGCCGCCGCCTGGCAGAGCCGCGAGGTCGTCGACGCCGTTAACGCGGAGGCCGACGTCCCGTTCAGGGAGCTCCGCGTAGACGGCGGGATGACGGCCAACGAGCTGCTCATGCAGTTCCAGGCGGATGTGCTCGGCGTGCCCGTGATACGCCCCTCGGTGACCGAGACGACGGCCCTCGGCGCCGCCTACGCCGCTGGTCTGGCTGTCGACTTCTGGGCTGACCAGGACGAGCTGCGTGAGCGGTGGTCAGAGGACAAGCGCTGGGAGCCGGACATGCCCGAGGAGGAGCGTGAGGCCGCGTATGCAAGGTGGCAGCGCGCGGTCGAGCGCTCGCTCGACCTCGCCGACTGAGCGTTATGTGGTTGCCGAGTGGGCCACGGGCACGCCCGTCTCCCACGGCAGCACCTTGCCGAACTGAACCAACTCGCCGTAGAAGGCCGGGTCGAACGTCTCGGAGAGGACGAGCTCGACCGGCCAGGCGGCGGCCTGGGCCGGAGTCTGCGCGCTGCTCATGTCCTCGAACCACGGTCGAGAGGCGTCGGTGTCGATAAGGCCCGGACAGAGGGCCATGATTAGCTTGTTCTCGGCCAGGTCTGAGTCGCGGCGCTGACGCGCGAGCGCCCGCACGGCGGCGACCTGCGCGACCTTGGACGGGATGTTCAGCCACGACCCGTAGCCCTCCTCGTCGGCGCGGCCGGCGTGGACGGCGGCGCGCCAGTCGGCGACGAGGGCGTCGACGGCGTCGAGGTCTCGCTCGGCGGCTGCCGCGAACCGTCCCGCGATCCGGTAGGACAGCTTGTCGAGGGTCCCGAGCGCGCTGGCCACGATGATCAGCCGGCCGCCCGGCCGCAGACGCGGCGCGAACTCGCGCAGGATCGCCGTCGCCGCCAGGTTGTTCGTCTCGGCCAGCGCGTCGACCTCGTCCACCGGGTCGACGTCGGGGCTCATGCGCGACCCCGCGTTGGAGAAGACGATGTCGACCTGACCGAGCTCGGCGGCAAGCGCGGCAATGGCGTCGGTGTCGCGGACATCGAGCACGCGGCCCTCGACGCGCGCGACCGCTGCTCCGGCGGCGATTTCGGCGGCGGCGGCGGAGACGCGCTCGGGATTACGACCGGTGAGCAGGACCCGGTCCTCTTCTGACAAGCGGGCGGCAAGCCCTTCGACGAGCGCGCGGCCGAGACCCTGGTTGGCGCCCGTCACGAGTGCGATTCGAGAAGTAGACATGGGTTCAAGGTAGCCGCTCCGCTGCCATGTCGAAAACAACAATGTCGCAACTGTAATATGCGTAAACCGCATGGCCGTTGACTTCTCTCCGACCGGCTTGCGAATCCTGCGTGAGGTGGCCCAAGCCGGCTCCTTCTCGGCGGCGGCTCAGTCGCTTGGCTACACGCAGTCCGCCGTCTCACGGCAGGTGGCAACGCTCGAGTCGGCGGCCGGCCGGGCGCTATTCGAGCGCGGCCGCGGCGGAGTCGCGCTGACACCTGCCGGCGCCCGGCTGCTGCAAACCGCCGTGTCGGTCCTAGATGAGCTCGACGCCGCGCGCCGCGAGCTGGTCGATGAGGAGGCAACGCTTCGGCCGGTGCGTCTCGGCGCGTTCCCGGCTGCCGCTGCGAGCCTGGTGCCGAAAGCGCTCGCGTCGCTGCCGCGTCATGTAGAGATCACCTTCCGCGAGGCGACGACGCCGGCTCTGACCCGCGCGCTGCGCGCCGGCACCCTCGATCTGGCCGTCATGGCTCACTCGCCGCCGTTCCGGCCGCCCGACGCGGAGTCGCCGGCGCTGGAGCTGACGACGCTGTTCGAGCGCGAGCTGATGATCGGTGTCCCCGCGAACCACTCGCTAGCCAGCATGCAAGCGGTCGAGGTGGAGCAGCTCGCCGGCCAGACCTGGGTCGCCAGCCGGTCGGACTCGGGCGACTCGCTGCTCGGCGCTTGGCCCGGCCTGCGCGAGCGCCCTGACGTCCGCTACGTCGTGCGCGACTGGCTGGCCAAGCTCCAGATCGTCGCCGCCGGCCTGGCCATCACGACTGTCGCGCCCGTGATACTCGATGCGCTCCCCGCCGGGATCGCGGTGCTCGCCGTGCGGGGCGAGCCGCAGGAAATCAGGCGGGTCGTCCTGGCCCGTCGCCCGGGCGCGCTCGACGGTCCTATCGCGCGAGTGATGGACGCGTTGAGCGCCGCGGCCGCTACCAGGTGATCGGTTGGTCGGCCGCGTCTGAATCGGGGTGGCCGAGGGCAGCGACGCCGAGGAGGATCTCGGACGTGCCATCGATCCCGATCAACCGCTCGAGGTCCTCGTCACAGACCGCGGTGGCGAACACCGCGCCGAGATTCATCGCGCTGGCCAGCAACAGAACGGTCTGGCTCAGGTGGCCGAGGCCGATCAGCAGGTCGCGATAGGCGCGGGGAGATCGGTAGCGCCACTGGAGCCGTTCGATCACAGCGGTGTAGAGGATCAGGACCGGAGCCTCGGCGAGCCACGGCTGGCCGCCCACCGCATCCAGGCTTCGTTTCCCGGCGGCCCCGGTCACGGCGGCCCCGGTCCCGGCGACCCTGGCGCCGTCGCCGTCGGCCAGGGCCTCGATCCCCCCGCGCGTGGGGGCGAAGTGGTACATGCCGGCCTCAAGGCCGTCGACCGACGAGGCATCGACGTACATCTCGACGGGGTGTAGCGCGCCCGCCGCCGGACTTGTCCGAAGCGCCGCCGGGCCAGGGGCGTGTTCGAGCGGATCGACGAAACCGCCCGCCACCTGGAGGATCGCCGCGAGCTCGTCGAGCGACACTGGATCGGCGGTGAAGCGGCGGGTTGAGCGCCTGCCGTAGAGGGCATCCAACAAGCCACGCGCCGGCCAGCCGCTGTCGTCGGGGCGCCGGGCTGCCAGTGGAATCAGCGGCCGGTCCGGGTAGGTCTTCGCCGCTGGCGGCGCCGCCTCGGCCTGCGAGCTCGCGAATGCTTGCTGCTGCATCTCGGCGGCGTCCTGCGCGGCCGACAGGAAGCGGGACCCGCTCGGCGTGCGGCTCGCCAGGTGGAGGTAACGGGCCGCCGGGCCCCACGGCCCCCAATTGGCCAGAACCCGCTGCTCGATGGCGTGCTCGTCCGAGTCCTCGGCGATCAGGACGCCGGCGTCGAGGAGCCGCTCGGCGATCGCCAGGTACTCGTCGCCCAGCTCGTCGATGCTGTCCAGCTCGGCCCAGTCGCCGAACCAGCGCAGCACGCGTTCACTGTCGGCGCTCAGCGCGAGCTGGCGGTGGCCGATGTAGTCGTCCCACACCAGCCGGCTCTGATCCCAGAACAGCGCCGTCGCCTCGGCGACCTTGACCCTCATCGGGCACCTGCCGGGGTCATGCACCGATCCGCGCACGAAATGCGAGCATCGTCAAACCGCGAAGAAACGAAAGCCGCGACACGCTCCGAGACGCGCTTGTCGTCGGCGAGGTGCTCGGACCAGAGCCAGTCGCACGCCGGATTGACCTCGAGGAAGACCGGACCGTCCGCCGTGTCGAGCAGATCGAACGCCGCCACATCGAGGTCCCAGCTCTCGGCGAGTTCAAGCAGGGGATGTTCGAGCTCGGGTGGGGTCGGCACGGCGCGAACATACACGGCTGAATCGCCTTCCCACAGAGATTCCGGCGACGGCTTGCTGACTGCGTAGGTCATCAGCTGGCCGGCGACGAGGTAAATCCGGAGCTCCCGCTCGGATGGCAGGAAGTTCTGCACCATCATCGGGGCGGGCTCGACGGGCCCGGCTTGCATCAGCTTGCGCCGTGTCATGCGGCGTGGCGCGATGCCGACGAGGCTGCCGGGGGTCGGCTCGATGTAGTGCTCGCCGAGCGCCTTCACGATCACATCGCCGTCGCCGGGGAGCTGGCGCGCCGCCGCCCAGCCTGAATTCGTCACCACCGTGGGCGGAGTGCGCAGTCCGACCGCGCGAGCCTCGGCCAGCTGCGTGACGCGGTCGGGGCTTCCAAGGCTGGCCATGCGGTTCACAACCGAATCTCCGCCGGCCGAGACCATCAGCGGAGCCCAGGCGCCCCATTGGTCGCTCCGGTAGCGGTCAACCTCGGTCCCCGAGGACCCCGGGATCGACGCCGCGGTGAAGTAGCGAAGCCAGGTCACGAGCGGACTGAATGAGCCCTCCCGAGTGGTGAGCGCTCGCGAGACGGGGTCCCAGAGAAAGCCCTCGTCGGCGATCCGGTCGCTGTCCATCCGGACGAGCGGAATCCGTGCCGCGGCCAAGCGCAGCGACAGATCGTCGATCTCGCGGTCGGCCGTGCGGGTCATCACCAGCACGCACGGTCGAGGAGCGCCGTGCTCGCCGTTTGTCGGCCGCCCGACGCGCGCTTGGAAGTCCATGGACCGGGGTGGCTGCTCCACACGGTGAAGCGGACCGCTCAGAAGGAGGGGCGGTTTCGGCGCTAGCGCAGCGTCCGCCGGCGGGGCCGACCCCGCCGGCTCCGGGGGTGCCTCCTCGTCCACGATCGGCTCCGGGGGCGCCTCCTCGTGCAAGATCGGCGTGGCGTCCTCCGCGCTCGGTTCATCCCGGAGCGCCGGCGCGACGGCCGCCGTCAAGGCCACGAGCGCCAGCATGCCGGCCAGGACCAGGCAGGTCGTCTGCGTGCCGAACCCCGTCAGCAGCAATCCGGTGCTGACCGGCGCTGCGGCGATCGCTCCGGCACCGAGCAGTCCAGCCGTCCCCATCACGCGACCTCGGTGCTCGGCGTCGACGCGGCCGAGGAACTGGGCCGTGAGCACGGCGCCCCACGCCGGCCACAGCAGGAAGAACGCGCCAAAGCTCACCGCGATCGCCACGACGCCGCCGGCGAAGGCGAGCGAAAGCAGCGCCAGAGCGCCGGCGGCCGGAGCGGCGATCAAAACGGGAAGCGGGGACGCCAGTCGAGAGCTCAGCGCGGTGGCGAGCGCCGCGCCCGTGAGACCGCCGACGCTGCCCATGGCAAGCGCAATCCCGATTGACGCCGCCGAAGCGTGGGCGTCGCGCAGCAGCACGATCACCAGGAGGGCCAGCGAGTTCGAGACAAGCGCGGCAACCGCGTCAAGCGCGCCCGCCACGCGCACGAACCGCAGCCGCCAGAAGAGACGTGCTCCATCGGCGATCTCGGCTCGGATCGACCCTGTCGGCGCGGCGCGATCCGGCGTGCGCAACGGAGTCCTCACGAGCGCGGCACACACCATCGCGACCATGTAGGAAATGGAGTCCACGAGGAACGGAAGCGCGGCCGAGACGGTGAAGAGGTTGGCGGCCGCCGGCGGCCCGGCCAGCCCTGCCGCGTGTCCTCGCGCGCTCATCAGCGCGGCGGCGCCGGCCACCTCATCGGCCGGCAGCACATCGGGGAGGCTCACACCCTCAGCCGTGCCGCGCACTCCCCATCCGGCTCCCAGCACGAGCGCCGTCACAAAAACGTGAGCGATGTTGAACCAGCCGAAGAACGCCGCGGCGCAGAGCGACAGCGCGGCGAGCGCCGAGCTTGCGTCGCAGGCGACCATGATCCAGCGCCGGTCGACGCGGTCGGCCAGCCAGCCGCCGGGCAGCTGGGCGGCGGCAAACGCGCCGAGCGAGACCGAAGAGATCAAACCCGTTTGGGCAACCGATCCGGTCTCGACGAGGACCCACAGCATGAAGGCCACGCCGTAGATCCGGGTCCCAAGCTGCGAGACGGCCTGTCCGGTCCAGAGCAGCGTGAAATCGCGGCGCCCACTCAGTGCGGCGCGGACGCCGCCCGAGCGACGACCGCCCGACCCCTGCCGCGGATGCGGTGACCCGCCGTCGCCGCGCAACACGCTTACGGGGACGACTATGGCGGCGGAGTCAGCTGCGACCATGATGCGAGGCGGGTCGAGAGATCCGGTCTCCCGCGGCGGGCCGGCTGGCCGCGCCGCGGGTCCGGGTCGTTTGCATCAGCCGCCGTGGCAGCCCTTGCAGACGAAGAGCGGGCGCAGGAACGCGTAGGTCGAGGCGTACTCCTCGAATGCCGCCAGCTCGGCGTCAGCTGCCCGACTCAGCTCGGCCTGGTCGGCGTCTGTCATGTCGAGAAGGGCGGAGGCCATCTCCTCGATCGTCATGGTGGTTTCCATCGTTGGCTCCTATCCGGCCGCGTGCGCGACCTTTCGATTGACGCCAGCGAGTATCGAAGCGCGCGACCGAGGCGGCTAGAGACCCTAGGGATGGTCTACGGGCCACCTTGCCAACCGGTTCGCGCCCAAGGGGGTGAATTTCCGCGCGCCAGCCCTCTGTGTAGATATGAGCCACTCAAAATCCCGTCGCGCGCGCCGGCGCATTGCTTGCGAGCCCCACTTCACCAAAACGCAGGTAGAGGTCGCGCGCGGCCTGTGTCGTGAGGGGGCCTCGGCCCCCGATGCGCTGTCGCTGGAACGCTGGACGTCGTCGCTGCTCGGGCGCGTGTGGCAACGCAGGCGCTTCGGACAGGACGACGAGAGCGTCGATCCGATGCTGTTTCACGGAGCACCATTGCTGGAAGGGTTCGCGGAGTTGGGAGGGGACGAAGCCGGTCCGATTCTGGCCGCGATCGAACGGCTGGACCGCGGCCCGCTTGGCGCTCTCGCTCGGAAGCTCCGCAACCCCATTAGCGGCCCGTCTCCTCCTCAGTGGATCGATCAGGTCGGAACTACGAGGATCGCCCGCGCGTTTGCTGTTCGCGTGCCGGGCGACGGTGAGGCGTTGCTGCTCGAGGCCGATGACACCTGCGAGACGCCGCACATGATCGGCGCGTTCATCTCGGAGATACGTGGCGGTATCGCAACGCAACTGTCCGCGATCCGAGTGATCGACCCAATGGATCCTTCGAGCCACGAAGGCAACGACGATGGCCAAATGAAGTTCAGGCCCGTCGACCCGGTGCTGGCGTGTCGTCGCCTCCACATCGCAATCAACCGAACCGACGGTGTTCCAGTCAGCTCAATCGAGGACCTGTTCGTCAATCACCGTGCACTGGCGATAGCGCGAGTGACAGCACACGAGGCCCTGCTCTAACGCCCCGCCCGGGGCCGGAAGCTGTAGCGCTCCCGGCCCCGGGCTCTAGCGGCTGGTGGTGCGGCCGCCTACCGGACCGCGACGCCGGCCGGCGTGGCCCCGGAGGGCAGCGCGACCGAGCCGATCTGGCTGAGGCTGCCGCCGCTTACGGCGAACTCGCCCAGCACGTTGGCCTTGCTCTCGTTCACGTACAGGGTCCGACCGTTCGTGCTCAGCCTCTCGTCGACCGCGCCGACGCCTGACTGACTGCTCACCGGGGTGGACCCGAGCAGCGTCAGCCTTCCGTCACCGTGGATGAAGTAGCGCGAGACCGTGTCAGACGCGGTGTTCGTCGTGAACAGGAACTCGCCGTTGTGCGTGATCTCCACCCAGCACGGCGCCGTCTGCTGATCGGCGAACGGTGAGCCGTCGATCGAGAACAGCGTTCCGTCGCGGGCGACCCGGAATGCCGAGACGGTGCCGTTGCCGGCTCCGCCGTGGGCGTTCGAGACGAACAGCTGGTTCGGTTCGGTCGGTCGGAACTCGCTGCCGAACGGACCCGGACCCTGCGCCGCGAACGGCGATCCGGACGCCGCTGTGAGCCGGCCATCGAACCCGACACGGAAGCTGTCGATCTGCGAGCTCCCGACGCGGGTGCCGGCCAGCTTCGTGCCGGTCGCGTTGAACAGCACGTCGCCCGGCTGCGCGCTGTCGGGCAGGGCAACCGTCGAGCCCGGAAGCGCGTGCAGGTGGCCGCCGCGCCCGAGCGTGAAGCCGGTGTAGTTCGAGCCGCCGGCTCCGGCGTTGGCCACGTACACCAGACCGTCCAGCTCGGTCACGCTGACGGGCTGGACGCCGTCCGAGGAGACGACGCCGTCACGTACGAGTCTCAGCGCGCCGTCGCGCCGAATCCGCAGTACGGAGATCTGGTTGCTGCCGGCGTCAACCGCGAGCACGTAGCGGCCGTCGGTGCTGACCTGAATCGCGCCCTGGGACGGGATTCCTGCGCCCGAGCCCGCTCCGCCGGCGCTGAACGGAGAGCCGGGAAGCGGCGTGAGGCGACCGGCCGCGTCACGAACGAAGCCGGCGATGGTGTTCGTGCCGGCCGTGTTGTCGTTGACGTACACATAGTCCGACTGGTGGCGATCGGAGGCGGCTGCGACCGTCGGCACCGCCGCGATTGCGGCAAGCGCAAGAAGTCCGGGCACGAGTGATCGTGCCAAGGGCCTTGGCAGGTAATGCATTGCATCTCCTTAGGGACGGGTAGGTCGATCCGCCTCGCGCCGGGTCCCCAACCCGCCGAGTCAGCCGGATCGACTGTCCATCCGATTGGACCATCCGACCATTGCGATTTCAAGGCTGCGGCGCCAGCCGAAATCGAATGGTTAGATATTACGGATTAGTTGTCCTGGCCTTCGGCCTTCCGCGGGCGGATGAAATGGGCAGGGATTCGGCGTGTGCCCCGATGAAGAGGAACCACTCACTCAGGTCGCGCGCGAGCGGTTTCAGTAGGGGTGTGTGTCGCGTGCGACGGCGCTTTGTGTCGACGTAGCGGGGCTTGGTCACGGCGGCGGCGGCGTTGTACTCGTCGCCGGAATTCGGTTGGAAGAGTCCGACCGTACGGTCCGCGAAGGCTGCGCGGGGCCAGGCGACGATTGCGCGGAGGGCCCAGCGACATGCAAGTCATGCGATGAGCCCAGCGTGCTGCGGACACAGAGCCACATTTCCGAAAGCAATGAACACGTTGAAACTGAAAACGCCCGCCTGCGCCGCCGTTGCTCCATGAGAAGCCGTTTGACGATCGTCGTGCTTGTCGGCTGCCTGAGTCTCCTCAGCGCCGGCGCCGCGCTCGCGCACACCCGGACAAGCGCTCAGCGCCAGATCAAAGCCACCGTCCTTGCCTACGGCGAGGCCTACCTGAACGGCCACTACGCCAAGGTCTGCCGCTTGATCCGCATTCGAAGCGCGCACGCGCGGGCGGACCTGAGAGCCGACGGCAGCTGCATCCGCTTCGTGGAGCTCGCCTTCGACACCTCAAAGCTCATGCAGTACGAGATGCCCGCGCTTCCCTACTGCGTCAAGCACCGGCACCTCGTCCTGCACGGACGCAAGGCGACGCTTCGCTGCCTCACCGGCTCTGCGACCCCCAGCCCGCTGACGCTGCGCTTTCGCTTGCGGCTTCACGCCGGACGCTGGCGCATCATCCTGTAGGCGCGACACCGGCGGACCGGAATTCGGTTGGAAGAGTCCGACGGTACGGTCCTCGATGGCTCCGCGGGGCAAGGTCGATTGCGCGGAGGGCCCAGCGACATACAAGTCGCGCGGTGAGGCGGTGCACTCGTGCTGCGGACACAGCCACATGTCCGAAGGAGCAGTGAACAAAGATGAAACTGAAGACGTTCGCTTGCGCAATCGTCGCATGCGTTGTGGCTCAGGGCCTGCTGGCGGGGGACGGGACCGCTCGGGGGATGGCAAAGCCCACATTTCGTCTGCGTGATCGGTCGCTTTCGCTCGCAGCCCGTCAGCTGCGTCCAACGGCCGTGCAGGGCCTCGTGAGAGTCGATGTCGCGCTTACGTTCCTCAACAAGAATCACAAATCGCTTGCGGTTTCGGCCTCGGATTTCGTTCTGTCGGCTCAGGGAGACATGTTTCGCGCGCGACCGTGGAACCCGAGGCTTCGCCGACTGAAGATCGCGTCGAAGCGCTCGCGACTCGTCTCGCTGAGCTTCGCGATGCCGAGGGCGGCCGCGAACCACGCCTCGCTCTATTACCGCCCGACCGGATCCAGCGTCAGCGGCACCGTTCCGCTGGGCGGCTCCGCTCACGCGACGCCTCGCGCGTCTGCTGCTTCCGCAGGGCAACCCGTGGTCAACACTTTCTACACGACGGGCGGGATGGGAGAGCCATGGGGAACCGCGATTGATAGCGCGGGTAACGTCTGGTTCGCCGACCCCGGCTGCGACTTTGCGCCCACGTGTTCCCCCAATGCTGGAGTTGGCCAGATCGGCGAGCTCACGGCCTCGTCACACCAGCTGGTGTTCCACAAGCTGCCCAGCGTTTCAGGTAACCAGCCGGCCTTCTTGGCCTTTGACGGATCCGGGAACCTGTGGTTCACGACGCCGGCCAACAGCATGATCGGAGAGTTCAGTCCATCGAGCGGTCAGTTCGTCGGACAGTGGCCGGTGACTCCCGGGAGCGGCCCGTGGGATCTCACCGTCACCGGCGGTAAGGTCTGGTACACGGAGCATCTCGTATCGGCTGTGGGATCGTTCGATCCCTTGACTCATAGCTATCGCGACTTTCAAACGCCGAGCGCCAATACGTACCCTTACGGGATCGCAGCTAACGGTGGACTCATCTGGTTTGCCGAGAACAACAGCAGCGTCGATCGCATCGCGGTTCTTGATACCACGAGCAACAACGCGATCTCGGAATACCCCATCGTTCAGCCGCTGAGCGGGACGCCGCATCTCGTCGCGATCGATGCACGCGGTAACCCTTGGTGGACGGAAGGATGGTCGAACACGATTGCGACGCTGAATCCAAGCGCTGCGACGGCGGGGCAATGCGGAACGACATCAGGCGTCTGCAAGGGCATCCAGCGGTTCGTCGCGCCAGCGCCTGTGACGTGCGCGAATTCCGGGACGCACACGTCTGGCATCGCAATCCAGCGCTCGTCGGGTGTGGTCTGGTTTGACAACTCGCTCACGGCGCAGATTGGGTCATTCGATCCGTCGAGTACAGCATTCGCCATGAACAACCTGAGCAACTGCAGCGCGCACCCACACGACGGACTCAACTTAGACGGTGCGGGCGACGTGTGGTTCGACGAGGAGTTTGCGAATGCGATCGGCGAGCTGATCCTGTCGTCGCAGGCAGCGGCTATGCCGACAGTGCTCACCGGACCCGCGACCGCCGTTGGCACGAGTTCGGCGACCCTTTCGGGATCGGTTAACCGAAATGGACAAGCGACGACATACCACTTCGATTACGGGACGTCGACGAGCTACGGTTCGCAGGCGCCAACTCCGCCTGACCCTAGTGCGGGCATGGGTACGAGTAGCCAGCCCGTGTCGGCGAATGTCAGCGGTTTGTCGCCGGGCACGACCTACCACTACCGACTCACCGCCACCAATGCCTCTGGGACCCAGTACGGATCCGACGAGACGTTCATGACGGCGGCAGCGTCAGGCCCAACGATCACGAGTTTCAACCCGACGAGCTCGGCGGCGGGCACGGCGGTCACGATCACCGGTACCAATTTCGCTGCCGCTACGGCCGTCGCGTTCAACGGAACCCCGGCGAGCTACACCGTGAACTCCGCGAGCCAGCTCAGCGCTACGGTCCCGGCCGGGGCGATCAGCGGTCCGATCAGCGTGACAACGCCCGCGGGGACGGCGTCGACCAGCGAAAGCTTCACAGTGACCTCACCCGGTAACGTGGTTGCCGCCGACCGTTTCAACCGGACGGTCACCAGCGGCTGGGGCGCGGCCGATACCGGCGGGTCCTGGACCGTACTCGACCCGCCGGCGAGGTGGAGCGTGGCCCCAGGGGCCGGAACGGTCAGCGTCACGGCCAGTGCGCAGGCTCGGGCGCTACTCACGGGAGTGACCATGCAGGACGTCGATCTGCTGGCCACCGTAGGCCTGCCGCTGTGCATCAGCGGCCATAACTGCAACAGCTACCTCCTTGGCCGCTACACGGGCGGTAGCAGCCCGTCGTACTATCGGGTCGGTGCCGTCCAGGGGCAGTCGCGTAAGACCGTCTACCTGCGTGCGCAGCGCAGCGACGGCTCTGATCTCGCCGCGGACCTGGACACGGGCATCCCCGCCGCTGCCGGTGTGCTGCTGTGCATCCGAGTGGAGTTCCAGGGCGTCAACCCGACCACCATCCGTGCGCGCATCTGGCCGGCGGGCGCAGCCGAGCCGTCAACGTGGCTGCTCAACATGACCGACAGCACCAGCGCGCAGCAGAGCGCTGGCGCCGTCGGCGTACGAGCGCGCAACGAAGACAACACCGCCACGCAGACCTTCCAGTTCAGGAGCTATCAAGCAACCGCGCTCCACTAGCGGGGCGCGGCGCGGGCTCGCGCTTCCAAGCCGTCGGAGCAGGTGTACGGCGTCGAACCCGCTTTACGGCGTCGAACCGCTATGGCTTGCCGTCGGCAGCCTCGCGTTCGGGCGAAGGATGTTCCGCGTCCGCGTCGTCCGACGTCGGGTCCCGCTGCTGGCGAATCGCGATGGCGCGGACCGTCCCGTGGGTCACTCCGGCTGCTGCGGCGATCTCCCGCGTCGAGAGACCGAGGCGCATCGCACGGGCAATCGCTAACCGGTGACCTGCTGCCGCCTCCCGAGCCTGCTCGCCGGTCCGCTGCACGCGCTTGAGTGTCTCGCCGCGTAACTCGTTGCGAACAGCTTCCTTTCCAGCTGCTTCCGCGGCGGCGATCGCAGAGAGCGAGTATCCGGCGAGCATTGCGGCTCCGGCGGCTTCCCTCAGCTTCTCGCCCGTTTGCATTGCGTCACCGGCGTCGCCGTCGACGCCAGCCAGCAATCGTTGCCCGGCAACATCGGCGACGGCGAGCAATTCGTCAGCCGTGAGATCCTGGTCGCCACTCTGCAATGCGGACCTAGTCTTCCCGATCTTCCCTGCCCGCGATCGCATATTGTAGACAATCGACCACGGAAACGGTGCTTTTCCTGGCACTTCGACAGGTCGCGCTCCTACCGGGTCGCCCGACTCGACGCAACACCGCCCAGGCTTGCGGTGCAACGCCCGCTCTCTTGGCGGGGGTGCAAAGCTCCGGAGATAACGTCTCCGCGACCGCTCGGGGCGTGTGCGCTCAGTACGCGAGGCGCGCCCGTCGGCACGCTCGGAGCTTTGGTCGCGCGCATGCTGTGCCGCAATCGCCCGCAACCGCTGCGTTGCACGATCGGTGTCCGGCGGTGTCATCCACTCCGCCTCTGAGGACCCGTCGGCCCGTCGGCGTGTTCACCGTCCTTCCACCCACCGGTGGTACGAGGCGCCGTACAACGTGGTCAGCCAGCGACCGCAAACCGTAGGGTGCGCAACTCGTGCTCCTGGCTGAATTTGTTCCATCCGGAGCCGCTGGCCGGTCCTCAACCAGCGAGTTCTCTCCCGGGCTGTGATTTGGCGGATTACTGGCGTCAGTCCCCGGCCGCCAACCCGGAGGAGCCACGCAGCGTCGGCATCCTCCGCAACCAATGGGTTGCACGTCACGCTCAGCGTGGATCTATATGTTCCTGTCTGTTCGCCCGGAGAGCTGCTGACCACCAGCGGACGACGGCGGATCCGCCGTGGCGGATCATCGGCATTGCCCTGATGGTTATGAGGTTAGACACACGCCCACGCGAAAGTCACACCGCGCTTGCGTGTCGCATCTCCCTCCAACGTCGGGCATCTGGGCCTTACTCACCACGGAAGCCAGCGTCGAGGCTGAAAGTGATGGACACACACAGCACGCGTGCTCACGACCCACCTTCCTGGCAATGGTGGGTAGGACAACCTCCGTCCTGTTTCGATCGCAGCAGTATCAGTTTGGCCCCACCCTCACCACACTGCAATCGGCACATGACCGAGGCATCCGTTTAGAACGTGTCACTGGATCACACATCACGCACGTACTTGCCTGCGGGCAGCGATTTACCACACTGCCGCAGCAGGTCGATGCGCGCTGTGGAGAGTGAGTGACACAACTGCAAAAACATGACTGTAAGCGAAATGACATGTGCAAAATAAATGTGTCAATTACGGTATGAGAGTGAGTGGTCGTGGGTATCCGAGTCAATTGAATGGTGGGTAGCGGGATAGCGGAAGGGTCACGGTCCGGGGGACGCGCTGCTGTGATGGCGCACCGAACGCGGCGGATGCTGCGTGCCGCCGTCGTATGCGCCGCCGTGGCGTTGGTGCTGGCCTTTACTGCCCAGATCGCCGCGGCAGATGGCCTCGGACCGGCCACTTCCACTGCGACCGCAGCGACCACCGCGGTCGCGGGGACAGCGGAGTCGGCGACGAAGACAGCATCCACGGTGGCGCAGTCGAGCGCTACGGCGGCGTCGAGCACGGCGACCGCTCCGAAGCCGCCGGTCGCACCGAGCGCGACAGAGGCAACCGCATCCCCGGCGCAGGCGACGACGAGCTCGCCGGAACCGGCGACCGCGGCGGCTCCGACCGACTCAGCCCCGGCCGACTCAGCCCCGGCCGCCTCAGCCCCGGCCGCCTCCTCCGTTACCAAGCCCGTCACCCCGGTCACCGACGCCGCCTCACCGAGCGCGGCGCAAGCAACCGCACCTGCGGCGGGGGCGACGGCGAGCTCGCCCGCATCGGAGACCGCGGTGACTCCCGCGGCCTCACCCGTCACCAAGACCGCCGCGCCCGTCACTAAGACCGCCGCGCCCGTCACCAAGACCGCCGCCCCGGTCACCCAGACTGCCGCCGAGGCGGCACCGAACGTGGTGGCGCCCGTGACGTCGACTGTGACCAAGGCGGTCGCTCCGGTGGTCGCCGGCGCAGTCGCGCCAGTGGCTTCGACGGTGACCAAGGCGAGGGCTCCGGTGGCAGCCCCTGCGGTCGCCCCCGTGGTTACGACCGTGGCCAAAACCGCTGCGCCGGTGCTCTCATCGATCACCAAGGCGGTTGCCCCGGCGGTGACCAGCGCGGTCAGCCCGGTGGTCACGAGCCTCGCAAAGACGCCGTCACCGGTGATCTCGATCGCGGCGAAGGCGGTCGCGCCGGTCATCTCAACGGTGGCGTCGCCTGTCATTTCAATGGCGGCGCCGGTCATCTTGACCGCCACCAAGGCGGTCGCGCCCGTCATCTCAACGGTGACCAAGGCGGTCGCGCCCGTCATCTCAACGGTGACCAAGGCGGTCGCGCCCGTCATCTCAACGGTGACCAAGGCGACGGCGCCGGTGGCAGCCCGCGCGGTCGCCCCCGTGGTCACGAACGTGACCAAGGCGGCGGCTTCCGTGCTCTCCGCGGCGAGCGGCGCCGTCACTCCCGTCGTTACTCCTGCCATCAGGAGCGAAACGACGATCCCGACGAGCCTCGTCGCGGCGGTCACGGCGAGCACAGGGCCGGCGACGCGG
This sequence comes from Solirubrobacteraceae bacterium, assembly GCA_045805545.1. Classification (GTDB taxonomy): domain Bacteria; phylum Actinomycetota; class Thermoleophilia; order Solirubrobacterales; family Solirubrobacteraceae; genus Palsa-465. The sequence continues at coordinate 16,766 of JBJMLD010000112.1, forward strand.
GCCGTCGTCGCTACGACCACGATGGTCACTCCCCTCGTCGCTCCCGCCGTCACGAGGCTTTCTCGCACGATCACGGCGCCGGTCCGGCCACTCGCACCGGCCGTCGCGTCTTCCCGCACGACGGGCCTGGCGGTTCCGGGAACGAGCGTGCGGGTCCCGGTGGCGCAGCCATCGACGTTCGTCTCGAGGCTGCACCTGGTCTTGGCAGCCTCGCCTGCGCGTTCGCTACGGCCCGGAGCTCGCGCGGCGCAGCTCCGCCCGTCGGCGGCGCTGCTCCCGTCGGCGCGGCTGTCGACGATCCAACCCTCATGGCTTCACTGGCTGGGCGCTGCCGTGTCGCACGTCTCCCGTCACGCGCACCAGAGCGTGGTCGGTGGGCAGCGCGGTCCTGCTCCAAGCAGAGAGCCGCATGGCGGCGGCGTCGGCGGTGCGGCTGGAGGGGTCGGGACTATGTTCTTCGGCGGCGCAACCTCAGTGCCGTCTCAGCCAGGAGTCGTCTCACCTGAACCTTGGAGCTGGCTGCGCCAGCGCCCGGTGATCCACGGCCCTGCTGCATTCGCCCTAGTGCTTGAACGCCCCGGCTAGTCCGAGGCCATTTCCAGAGTCTGTGCGCGCTGGGCTGAGTGAGCCTGCGCGCGTTCCCTGAACTAGCTACTAGGAAGAGGTAACTCATGTCACGCTCACGTTGGGCGTTGGCTGGGCGTTGCCTGCTCGACGATGCCGTTCGACACGGCTCGTGGATGCGGCCCAGGCTCGTGCACCGGGTCCGCTCTGGGCAACCGCGCCTGAATGCCAAAGGCCCCTCGACGCTGTGCCTGGTCTGGCTGGCCTCCGCGAGCCTGCCGATCATGGCGCTCGTTCCCGCGACTGCTCTTGCCGCGACGCGCAATCAGCCGATCGCGAAGACCAGCGGGCAGGTCAAGCAGGACTCACAACCGCGCGACGGTCTGCCCGTCTCGACGAGTCACAGCCGCCGAGTGAGGCTGGTGCATCGCCACACAAGCTCATCAACCCCTCGCCTCATGGCAACCGTGCTTCTGGCCGAAGGCAGTGGCTACGGGAGCGCCGACGGCTCGTCGCTCGTCCGGGCGCTGCAGCGCCGGCTGATAGCCACGGGCACGCACCCGGGGCCGGTCGACGGGCGGTACGGCCCGCAGACGGAGCGCGCGGTACAGCGCTTCCAAGCCGAGCACGGCCTGCTGATCGACGGGATTGCTGGGCACCAGACAATCGCTGCGTTGACGCAGCGCATCGCTCCGGTGAAACCCGGCGCGGGTTACAAAGTGGGCGGGTCCCACGCCGTACGGGGCCTGCAGCGCGATCTGCGCCGTGCGGGGTCCTCGCCCGGTCGCGTCGACGGCGTTTATGGGCCGCTGACCGAGAGAGCCGTGCGTCGCTTCCAGGCGGCCCACGGTCTGCATGTCAACGGCGTGGCTGGTCCCCGGACGCTCACCGCGCTGGGCAGGCACGGCCACCAGCCCCGCAGCCATGGCCAGCAGACGGCCAGGCGGGGTCACGCACATCGCCGCTTGCACCGCCGACCGAGCCCGCCCCGGGCGCGGCCTCGGCCGACCCGAGGGCACCCGTCGCGCCGTGGTGCGCCGACGCAGTTCGTACGTCCCGCGGTCCGCGGAGGAGCCTCGGCGACGGAGTGGGTTGAAGTATTGAGCGCACTGGGACTAGGGCTCCTGGCTGCCGGGTGGTACTGGCGGCGACGTCCCACCACGCCGACGGCTGCTTCACCCGCAGCGGCAGGCACCGGAGCAGCGGCGGCGGTGCTGGAGCATCACGCCGACCGCTCCGCTCCGGCACACGAAGTAGGAGCGATGAGCGCCGAGACGGCCTACCGGGTCGACGCTTCGCTCGGTGACGCGGACGCCGCTTTCCGGCTCGGAGTGCTGCTCGAGGAGCGGGGCGACCTAGCCGGCGCCCGTGGCGCCTACGAAGCCGCGGACGAGCGCGGGCATACCGGTGGGGCGTCGAACCTGGGGGTCCTGCTGGCCGAGGCGGGTGATCTGGCCGGCGCCGCTGCCGCATACCGCCGGGCGGATGAACGGGGTGACGCGAATGCCGCGTTCAATCTCGGTGTTATGTCGGAACAGGAGGGTGACACGACCGGCGCGTGCGCGGCCTACCGGCGTGCGGACCAGCGCGGTCATGCCGAGGCGGCAGCGAACCTCGGTGTGCTACTGGAGCAAATGGGTGACGTAGCCGGGGCAAAGGCAGCGTATGGCCGTGCGCGGCAGCGAGGCGACGCCAACGGCGCCGTCAATCTCGGCATGCTGCTGGAGGAGCATGGCGACCTCCCGGGTGCACGGGCGGCTTATCGCGAAGCCGTCCAAAGCCACCGTAGCGAGGTTGCGCAGCTGGCTCGCAAGGCCCTGCGCGAGCTCCGTTCTGACGGGGACGGCCAGCAGGGTAACGGGGCGAGGAGGGGTCGCGATGCGAGCTGATGGATGCGTCACCGGGCAGCGACCTCGCGGCGCAGACACTGACGTGTCACCGGCAGGTGACCCGTCGGCGCGGACACGTTTGCGTGGCACCTTCCCTGGAGGGACCGGGGGCTTAGGGAGGGACGTGCAATTGGAGAACATCCACCCCCTGAGGCTGCGGCTGCTGCTGGCGATCGAGCGGACCGGATCGATATCGGCCGCGGCGACGGAGTGTGCGATCGGGCAGCCGTCCGCGTCGATGCACCTTCGGGGCCTCGAAACGGCGATCGGGCAGCGCTTGGTCCTCCGCACTCACGGTGGGAGCATGCTGACGCCGGCCGGTCGCGTCGTCGCCTCGCACGCGGCTCGTGTCCTGGCGACGCTCGACGGCATGCTCAGGACCCTGAACACACGCGACGGCGGTGAGCTGAGCCTGAGCGCGAGCCTCAGCGTCGCCGTCGGCTTGATCCCGGGGCTCCTACGGCGGTTCTCTGACCGTTACCCCAGCGTCAACGTCAGGCTCCGGACGCTGCCAAGCCAAACCGTCGTCCAGGAGATCATCCGGGCGGCGGCGGACATCGGCATCGCCGCCGACGTCCCGGTGACGGACGGGCTGGAGCGACGCGAGCTCTTCATCGACGAGCTCGTCGGAATCGCTCCTAGCGGGTTGGTCGGCGCCAATGGCTGCACCATCAGTCTCGGCGAGCTCGCGCGAAACAGCCTCCTCGTGGGGGCTGAAGGGTCGAGTACACGGGCGGCGACCGAGCGCTACCTGACTCGGGCGGATTTTCGCCCGACCCGACTGTGGGTGTTCGACTCATACGTGACGATCAAACGAGCCGTTGCCGAGGGTCTCGGCGTCAGCTTCACGTCGCGCCGTCTGGTCGATGCCGAGGTTCAACGCGGGGAGCTGTCGACGTTCCGGGTCTGGGGTGTCGGTGCAATGACGCGTCAGATGTATGTCGTGCAATCGCCGCAGCGAGAGCCGACCGCATACAGCCAGGCGTTCACGACGATGCTGGTAGCCGCGGCCATGCCGGGCGGCGCTAACGAAGAGAGGAGTCACGCAATCGAGCGCATGGGTGAAATGTGACACCACAGTAAGGATGGCTCCATTTCGGTTCACGATGGCACCATCAGGACATGTAATGAGATATCGGCAGTCATACACAGGTTTGGGCTAGTTCAGAACGACTTTGTGAGGTTAACTCGTCGCTGAGACGTCACCGATTGTCACCGACACGATCAGGAGCGGATGGCTGGCTCGTTGGCAGAATCGTGCCACGGAGAAGCACGGGTGTTGCGTGTGCGCCTGCTCGGCGGGTTCCATGCCGAACGCACGGATTGTCACGCGGCAGTCTCGAACTGGCAGCGGCGCTCCGCAAAGAGCTTGATCAAGTTGCTAGCGGCGCACCGCGGACACGCGCTGCATCGCGAGCAGGTACTCGAGCTACTGTGGCCGAACGTCGACGCCGACGCGGCGCTGAACGGCCTTGGCAAGGCACTCCATGCCGCTCGGCGGGCGATCGAGCCAGAGTTGGCGCCCCGTCAAACCTCCCGGTATCTGAGATTGACGGACTCGATGCTGGCGCTCGACGGCGACAACGTCGCAGTCGACGTCGATCGATTTGAGCACCTAGCCACGATTGCCTTGCGTTCTCATGACCTCGCCGCGTACGAGTCTGCGCTCGACGCGTACGGGGGCGTGCTGCTTCCGGAGGACCGGTATGAGGATTGGTGCTCGGAGCGCCGGGAGTTTGCGGCGGAGCTCCGCCGGCGGCTGTTGCTCGCCTTGGCCGATGTGCTCGAGGAGCGCGGCGCGCTCGCAGAGGCCACCGTGCGGTTGCGGGAAGTGCTCTACGAGGATGCGTCGAGGGAGGACACGCACCGGCGGCTGATGCGTTTGTACGCCGCGATGGGCATGCCCGATCAAGCGGCCCGCCAATTTCATGTGTGCGAAGAGGCTCTTCGTCGCGAGCTCGACTTCGCCCCCCAGCAGGAGACGATCTCGCTCTACGAGGATCTGCTGGCGAACCGGCCAAGCGCGAGCGCGCAGGCCCGCGAAGGGGGGCCTGGGCGGATCGAGGTTCGTCGCTCATCGCCAGCCGCTCCGGAGCGAGCCTGCGATCCGGCATTCGTAGGTCGCGAGCAGATCCTGGACTGGCTGAGCACCGAGCTGCTGGGCAAGCAGCTGGAGACGCCGGGGATGATCGTCCTCAGCGGCGAGGCCGGAGTCGGAAAGACGCGCCTACTGCGCGAGTTTGCCAGGAGCTCGGCCGAACGCGATGCTGTGGTGCTGTGGAGTGGCGACGGCGCCCACGCCAGGCGTTTGGCCTACGGTCCATTTGCCTTGGCATTGGAGGGTTACGTGGCGAGCCGCTCGGAGGCCGAGCGGGATCGGCTGTCGGCTCTGCATCCGGCGCTGGCAGCGCTGGTCCCGTCACTCGGGGACGGGCTCAGCACTCCGGTGAGCGAGTCTGAGGATCGTCATCTCGCCTTAGCGGTCGCGATCGTGCGCTTGCTCAGCGAGCTCAGCCGCGACCGGCCGTTGCTGCTGGTGCTGGGCGATCTGCACGACGTCGACCCGGCCAGCCTCGACCTGCTCTGCTACCTCGCGCATCTCGCCAGGCAGCGCCGGTGGTTGATCGTCGGGGCGTTGCGAGCCGAGGAGCTGGAAATCGGCGGCGGCCTTCACCATCTGATCGAGGAGACGAGACGCGACCAGCTGTGCCACATCGTCGATCTTCCGTGCCTGACACGCGACGAATGCGGCCGTCTGGTGGCGGCCATGCTCACGGGGGATCGCTTGGACGAGGAAAGGGTTGAGCAGATCCACGCCTGCTCGCGAGGCAACCCGCTGTTCGTTGCCGAGCTCGTCGGGCAGTTGCGCGAGCCGCGCGAGGGACCCGTCGATGGTGAACAGACCCCGGCCGCCGGTCAGGTGCCCGCCCGAGTGAAGGAGCTCGCGAACATCCGGCTGGCGGCGATGGGTGAGCCCGCACGGCGCGTGATCGAGTTGGCCGCGACCGTCGACGCGCACGAGATCTCGCTCGGCACGCTGCGGGCTGCGGCGGCCGCATTGGATCCGCCGGTCTCGAGCGCCGCCCTGTACGACGCGCTCGACTGTGCGATCCACACGCGCCTGCTGGAAGAACGGTCGGCCGGCTACGCCTTCCGGCATCCGCTCGTCCGCTTTGCCGTGGACGAAAGCCTTTCCCATCATCGCCGGGACCAACTCCGCAGGGCACTGAGGCCGGCGCGGACGAGGGGCACCGCGGAAGTGGCTCGGAAGAGCACTGGAAGCCCGGGCGCTCATCCTTTGCCCAGGCGGCCTGCCTGACGGTCCGCCCAGGACACAGATCGTCATCGGTAGTCCCCGGCGCGGCCTGCACCAGCTCGCGCAGGGTGACGCAGCGACGTGGGAAGGCGCGTGGAGAGGACTACAGGCGACAATCGCATGGGCAGCCAAGCCGAAGGAGCAGGGCAAACAAGACTTCGGCACGGCACACATGTCGGCGTGCGCCCGCGCGGTGCGTTGCAGCTCGTGGGCCAGGAACACGTTCCCGCCACCGAGACGACACGCTCCGAGTCCGCGCCGAGCCAGCGGCCGGACCGACGCACGCTTCACCTTTCACTGACCACGCTGCTGGCTCTCGCGGCGATGATCGTGCCCGTCGCCGTCGCGATCGACCTCGTCTCGCCGCTGTACGCGGCGTACACCGGCGTCTCGGTCGTGTTGCTGGCGATCGCCATGACCACGCTGGTCTGGATGCTCGATGCCTGGCGGACCCCCGGCTCGCTGGCGACGAGCCGTCTGCGCGCCGGGGGACGCGCGCCGGCGCACTCTTTCTCGCTGATCGTCCCGGCCAGACACGAGGACGCTGTCCTTGAAGTAACCCTGTCGCGGCTGATCGAGAGCGACCACCCGGCGTTTGAGGTGCTCGTTGTGGTCGGCGTCGACGACCCGCGCACCCGCCAGGTGGCCGAGCGCGTCGCCGCAGCGCATCCGCGGCTCGTCAGGGTGATCGTCGACGACAGCTGGCCGAAGAGCAAGCCGAAGGCGCTCAACGCCGCGCTGCCGCACTGCACGGGCTCGATCGTCGGAGTATTCGACGCCGAAGACGACGTCCACCCTGCGCTCCTGCGTCGAGTCGACGACTGCTTGCAGTCGACGGACGCCGACATAGTCCAGGCGGGGGTCCAGCTGATGAATTTCCGCTCCAGCTGGTTGACGGTTCGCAACGTCCTCGAGTACTACTTCTGGTTCCGCAGTCGACTGCACCGGCACGCCCGGCAGCGCTTCATCCCACTCGGCGGGAACACGGTCTTCGTCCGCACCGCCGTGCTCGAAGCCGTGGGGGGTTGGGATCCCGACTGTCTGGCGGAGGATTGTGAGCTCGGCGTGCGGTTAAGCGCGCTCGGAGCGCACACCGCCGTCTTCTACGAGCCTGAGCTCGTGACACGCGAGGAGTGCCCGCCGACGCTGGGTGCGTTCGTCCGGCAGCGAACCCGCTGGAACCAGGGCTACCTGCAGACGCTCTCCCGTGGCCACTGGCGAAGACTGCCGCTCGGGCAGCGCATGCTGGGTGCATACATCCTTGGGATGCCGTTCCTGATGGCACTCGCGTGGCTGCTGATACCGGGCGCGCTCATCTCTGCTCTGGCGCTGAAGGCTCCCGTCGGAATCACGTTGGTGTCGTTTCTTCCGCTCGTCGCGACCAGCTCGATCCTGCTGATTGAAATCGCCGCGCTCGGGGAGTTCGGCCGCGAGTACGGCGAGCGCCCGTCCCGGCGCGATTACGTTCGGTTGGTACTCGGCTTTCCTCTGTACCAGCTGGTATTGACCTACGCGGCGGCGCGCGCGGTCATGCGCGAGCTGCGCGGTGCCAGAGGCTGGGAGAAGACGACGCATCTCGGGCTGCACCTGCCGCAGATGAATGTTCGCCAGGCACTACCGGTTCGACCCGTGGTGGGTCCGGCGGGACGGATGCGGCACGGTCGACGGTCGACGGTAGGCGTGGGAGAAGGGCGGCGGTGGGCGGCCGGCGATCGCCTAACGCCTGAAATGGCCAGTCCGAATGCCACCCATTCCGAGTCGAGGGATCGCGTCAAGGCCGTCGGTGGAGGACCGCTGTGGCTGCGGATGGCGGCCGCCGGCGCTGATGGCTCGAGCGCCCTGTCGCTACCCAGCATTGGGATCGGTCGACGGTTCGGGGATCCACTGGCCGATCTCGGTTCGCTTATCCGCCGCCTGGGCGGCGTACGCGTCGATCTGATCGTTCAGGCGGCCTTGCTCGCTGTTGTTGCTGTCGTGCTGAGCACGAACCTCCTGCACTGGCCTAACGCGCAGTTCGACGAGGGCACGTACGTCGGCAACGCGTGGGCGGTCCAGCACGGCGTGCTATCGCCATACACCTACAGCTACGGTCATCCGCCGCTCGCCTGGCTTGCCATCTTCCTGTGGAGCGCGCTGCCAGGGATCTTCGGGCGCGCGAGCTTCTCGATCGACGGAGCGCGAGTGCTGATGGTCGTCGTATCCCTGGTCAGTTCCTCGCTGGTGTACACGCTCGCCCGGCGCATGCAGCTGGGCCGAGCCTTCGCTGCCGCCGCGGTGGTGGTGTTCGCGCTCTCGCCGCTCGGGATCTTCTACCACCGCGCGGTACTGCTCGACAATCCGTCGACGGCGTGGGCCCTGGGCGCCTTCGTCCTGGCGCTCACGCCCCAGCGCCGGCTGTGGGCTTTCGCGGCCAGCGGAGCGTGCTTCGGGGCGAGCGTTCTGTCCAAGGAAACGAGCTTCATCCTCCTCCCGCCGCTTGTGATCGCGGCTGCGATGAACGCGGACAAGCGGACGGCGCGCTACTGCATCACGCTGTTCGGCACCTTCCTTGCGGTGATCGTGCTCTCCTATCCGTTTTACGCGATCCTCAAGGGCGAGTTGCTACCGGGCCGCGGCCACGTGAGTCTGGTCGGCTACACGATCGTTCAGCTGTTCACTCGCCAGGGGACCGGCAGCGCCTTCGACGCCTCCAGCCAGACCCACGCGATCATCGCCTCCTGGCTGAACTTGGATGCTTGGCTGCTGTTCGCCCCGCTAGTGCTGTTGCCGATAGCGCTCATGCGCCGCAGCACTCGCGCCGTCGCGCTCGCCCTCGCGCTCCAGGTCGCGATGGTGCTCCGACCGGGATACCTGCCGAACATGTACGTCATCGGACTGCTCCCGTTTGCGGCCCTGACCGTGATGGGAGCCCTCGACGCGTTGTGGCGTCTCGCTGGCGAGACGGTGTCCGGATGGCGTCGAGGGATGCACATCACGCTCCTTGTCGCGCTCATGGCGGCGGCGGCGATGGCCTGGGGTGACGGTGCCCTGAGGACCGATCGCCAGGCAATGACCGTCGCGCAGGACGTTCCCCGGCGGGCGGCAGAGCGCTGGCTCGTCGGGCACATGAGCCGCAGCAAGCGGCTCATTGTCACCGACGACGTCTGGATCTACCTGATCGAGCACGGCTTCGATGCGCACAAGATGACGGGTGGCTTCTACTCGCGGACCATCGTGTCGTACTGGCCGCTCGACTACGACCCGGCCGTCAAGAAGCACTTCCCGGGAGGTTGGCGCAGCTTCGACTACATCGTCGTCAACCAGGACATGCGGGTCACGATGCAACAGACCCCAAGCGCCGCCCAGGCCGTGGCGCACTCACGCGTGATCGCGAGGTTCGGTGGCGGATCGCAGCTGGTTGAAGTGCGCGCGATCAGCCCAGCTCCCGGCGCTCACGCCGGCGCCCGTGCGAGCGGGTAGGTGCCCGTGCGATCCGGCGCGTCCTGCCTGTGGCGTTGGCGCGCCCTTCTCGGCGTGTCGCGGCAGTGGCGCTCGCGCGGGGCACGACATGCCCGTTGGCTGGCCGTGCTGTGCACGATCGCCACCCTTGGCGCCGCCGGCTGTTCAGGCGGACCGCTGGCCGTGCACGTGGCGGGAAACCGACTCGTCGATTCGCAGGGGCACGCGCTGCGACTACTCGGCGTCAACAGGTCCGGCGGCGAATATGCATGTGTTACGGGGATCGGGTTCTTCGCCGGGCCGACGGATCGGCTAGCCATCGCCGCCATGGCCTCGTGGCACATCAACGTGGTTCGCGTGCCGCTCAACGAGCAGTGCTGGCTGGGCATCAACGCGACACATCCGCGTTACAGCGGCGCTCGCTACCGACGAGCAGTAGGCCGGTACGTGGCCCGCTTGCAACGTGCCGGCATGTACATCGTGCTGGACCTGCACTGGAACGCGCCGGGTCGGAACGTGGCCGCCGGCCAGGAGCCGATGGCGGATCTCGACCATGCCCCCGCCTTCTGGGCGTCGGTGGCTCGGCGCTTCAAGCGCGACCCGGCGGTCATATTCGATCTCTACAACGAGCCGCGGGACATCTCTTGGACGTGCTGGCGCGACGGCTGCGTGCTGCCCCAGGGTTGGCGCACGGCCGGGATGCAGGCACTCCTCGAGGCGGTGCGATCAACGGGCGCGCACCAGCCCGTAATCGCGTCCGGGCTCGGGTCCGGAAACGATCTGTCGCAGTGGATGCGATACCGCCCGCGCGATCCAGCCCACCAGCTGGTGGCGGGCTTCCACGCGTATGGCCAGCTCGGATGCGCCGCGCGCTCATGCTGGGATGCGCAACTCGGGGCCGTCGCGCGCTCGACGCCGGTGATCACGACCGAACTGGGCGAGCTCGACTGCTCGCATGTGTTCACAGATCAGTTCATGAACTGGGCCGACTCGCGAAGCCTCTCCTACCTCGGCTGGAGCTGGAATCCGTCCGGCTGCAAGTCGCCGGCGCTGATCGAGTCGTGGAACGGAACGCCGTCAGCGTACGGCCGGGGTCTGCGCTCCCATCTCCTGAGACTTGGCTGACGCGGCAGCGTGCCCCAGCGCAACCGCGGCACGAGCAGCATCGCCTCAGCCGCGATGCGGCTAGACATCTTGCTCACCCCGGCCGTCCGGTCGCAGAACACGATCGGAATCTCGCGCACGCGAAAGCCGGCCATCAGCGAGCGGTAGGTCAACTCGATTTGAAACACGTAGCCCTCGGCGCGCAAGCTCTGGAAGTCGATCTCTTCAAGCACCTGCCGCCGGATGCACTTGTAGCCACCCGTGAGGTCGCGCACGTCCACTCCAAGCATCGTGCGCGCATACGCACCACCACCGCGGCTCACGATTCTGCGAAGGAGCCCCCAGTCCCGGACGCCGCCACCGTCGACGTACCTCGATCCGAGCACGAGGTCCGCATGCTCGGCTTCGGCGAGCAGATCGCCAAGATAACGCGGGTCGTGTGAGAAGTCCGCGTCCATCTCGATCAGCAGCTCCGCTCCTCCCGCCAGCGCCCGCGAGAAGCCCGCCAGGTAGGCCTGGCCTAGGCCCGACTTCGCGTGGCGGTGAAGCACCTGGAGTGGCCGGATCTGTTCGGCCAGCCGATCGACGATCGCTCCGGTGCCGTCGGGAGATCCGTCATCCACAATCAGGATCTTGTAGTCCTCGGGAACCAGACGCTCGAGCTCCGCGGCTACGGCGCGCACAATCCGTTCGACGTTGTCGGCCTCGTTGTAGGTTGGGATCACGACCCAGGTGCGAGCGCTCGATCCCCCCGGGGCGCGGGCCCCCTGTGTGCTCCGTTTCACGGAATCACCTCCCCGATTTGGGTTTGCGAATTCTTCGTTCAACCACCCGTCGCGCGCGTGCCCGGCGCTGCGCCTGCCTCACGCCGCCTGTTTGGCGGCCAGCTTGACGTCCTCGATCACGTGATCGCCGTTGTCCTGGGCGCGATACCAGGCCGTAGCGGCCCGGATGCCTTCCCGCAAGTCCCACTGCGGGCGGTATCCGAGCTCGGTGCGCGCCTTGTCGACGGCATGCCTGTTGTCGGTCCCGAACAGCTTCACGCCGAGGCGGGTAACCACAGGCTTTCGCTGCGAGTGGGTGAGCGCCGCCGCGCGCTCCGCGAGGTACCCCGCCGCATAGAGCGCCTTGTAAGGCACATGAATGCGCGGGCCCTCCACTCCAAGCTCGTGAGCAATCTCGGCCAGGAACTGACTCTGGGTGAGCGGTCGATCGTTTGAAATGTTGTACGCCTGCCCGATCGCGTGCTCGTGGTCGAGTGCCAGCAGCAGGCCCTGCACAACGTCGCTCACGGCGACGAACGGGAGCGCATTACTGCCGGGGCCAACGACGACGGCTCTCTGCGCCGCCACGCGATCGGCCATGCGGCTGAAATGCAGCCGGTCGCCAGGCCCGAAGAAGGTGCCAGGCCGGACGATCACCGCGGGGAGGTGATCGTCGACGATCATGCGCTGTACGCGTACATCACCGGCCGCCTTCGTGATCGCGTAAGGCTCGCGAAACGGGCGCAGTAGGTGATCCTCGCGCGCGGGTTCCCCAAGTCCCATCCCGTACACCGTCCACGAGCTCACATGGACGACGCGATCCACGCCCGCGGCGAGGGCGGCACGGCACACGTTCTCCGTGCCGGTGACATTCACCGCGTGGTAGTCCTCGATCGGCCGCCAGACTCCCATCATGCCGGCGAGATGCAGCACTGCGTCGACGCCGCTCATCGGTTCGGCGAGCGTGATCGGGCGCGTGATGTCGCCGCGGTGGAGCTCGACGCCACGACGCTCGAGCCATTCCGCGTCCTCGCTCGGCAGTGCCAGCACACGGACGGTGTCGCCACGCTCCTGTAAGGCGCCGACGAGATGACGCCCAAGCAGCCCGTTGCCACCAGTGATCAGGATGTCCATGTTGCGGTTTCCTCCTCTCGCACCGGCGACCAGTGTCGCCAGCGATATGCCAGATCCGCCATCGTCGGGAGCGCCTCCTCGAGCCAAGCGATCGCGTAGTGCCTTCGCGGAATCACCACCTCGCGGCGGGGGTGACGGATCAGATCGGCGATCTTGGTTGCCACCAACTCCGGCTCGGGCAGTCGTCCCCCGACGTTGGCGGTCATCGCCGTGTTGATCTTTCCCGGAGAGACGAGCGAAACCGAGATGCCGCTGCCTGCCAGCTGACGCCGCAGCGCCAGAGAGAAGCCCCGCACGCCGTACTTCGTGGCCGAGTAGACAGGCTCCATCGCGACCCGGCCAGACAGCGATCCGACAAAGATGATCGACCCGTGACGCCGCGCCAGCATGCTCGGAAGCACCGATCGTGTGAGGATCATCGCTCCGAGGACATTGAGCGTGACGAGGCGGGCGAGCTCCTCGGTCGAACTCGCGACGACGGCCTTCGACCAGGAGGCGCCAGCGTTATTCACGAGCACGTCGACGCGTCCGAAAGTGGCCACCGCGCGGTCGACAAGTAGTTGCATCTGGGTCGCGCTGGTGAGATCGGCGGGGAACGCAACTGCCGTGCCCCCATCGTTGCCGATCACCCGCACTTGCGCCTCCAACTCCCGGACGCGCCGGGCGGCAAGGACCACGCTGGCTCCTCGCCGCCCGAGTTCGCGCGCGGTCGCCGCACCGATGCCGGAACTGGCTCCGGTGACGATGGCGACCTGATCGACGAGCGATCGGGACACATTTCGATCGCTCATCGGGCGGGCATCCCTTCCCGTATTTGAGACAGAGCGTGCACACCGACCATCGTGGCGCGGCGTTCGGCCTGCACGAACCAGCTCGCCGTGCGGCGCACCCCGTCGCGAAGCGTCACCTGCGGCCTGTAGCCGAGCTCCCGCCGTGCCTTGTCGATGGCAAAGCGACTGTCAGTGCCGTGAAACGCGACGCCGAAACGGGTGATCGGGGGACGGTGCGCCCCCGGCGCAGCGCTTGCGATCTTCTCGGCGAGATAACTCGCGGCGTAAAGGGCGCGGCATGGAACCCGAAGGCGTGGCACAGGGGCACCCAAATCGTGCGCGATCGCTTCAAGCAGTTGCCTCTGCGTGATCGGCTGATCGCTAGTGATGTTGTAAATCCCGCCGACGGCAGCTGGATGGTCGAGTGCGAGTAGCAGCCCGTGAACAAGGTCGCTGATGTACACGAGCGGAAGGGCGTTCTCGCCCGAGCCGACGATCACCGCCCGGCCCGCCCGCAGCCGGGCAGCGATGCGCCCGAAGTGCAAGTGGTCGCCTGGACCGATGATCTGATCGGGGCGCACGATCACGGCCGGAAGCTGTGTCGCGGCGACCATGCGCTGGACCAACACGTCCGCGGCTGCCTTGGTCACTGGATACGGATCTGGGAACGGAGCCAGCGGGAAGCTTTCGTCGACCGTCCGGTGGGGGACCATGCCGTACACGCTCGAGGAGCTCATGTGCACCACCCGGTCGACGCCCGCGAGCAGCGCGGCTTGGCATACGTTTCGGGTACCGGTCACGTTGACGGCGCGGTAGTCCTTGAGGCTGCGCCAGACGTCCATCATCGCCGCCAGGTGCAACACGGCACTCGCGCCGTGCAGCGGCGCAGTCAGCGTTTCCGGACGGCGGACGTCACCCTGGAACACGTTTACCTGTCGCTGCGCGAGCCAGCCAGTGTCCTCGCTCGGCAGCGCGAGCACGCGCACGCCGTCGCCTCGGGCTTGCAACGCCGACACGAGGTGTCGTCCCACGAAGCCATTGCCGCCTGTGATCAGGATCTCGCTCATACGGCAACCGCTAGCTCGTCGCCCACCGACTGCGTCGATCGGTACCAGCTGACGCTGCGGCGGACGCCCTCCCGGAAACCGATTTGGGGCGAAAATCCGAGCTCGCGGCGGGCGCGCGCGATATTGAAGCGATTCTCGCCGCCGAGCAGCTGCAGCCCATAGCGCATCACCGGCGGCGGATCGCGCCGGTGGGTGAGTCGCCCGAAGCGCTCCGCGAGCGCGCCGACGCTCACGGCCAAGCGATAGGGAATCTGACGTGTGGTCATCGGCGCGCCGAGTTCGGCCGCGATTTCTCCCACGAAATCTCGCTGCGTAACCGGCTCGTCGCTGACCAGCAGGTATGCCCGTCCGAGAGCCGCTTCCGCCGCGCTCGCGTCCAGCACACCGCGCGCTGCGTCCTCGACGTAGATCAACGGGACGTGGTTATGGCCCGAGCCGACGATCACCATCCGTCCCGTTTCGATCGCGCGCGCCAGACGCCCAAAGCTGGCGGCATCGCGCGGCCCATAGATCCAACCAGGCCGAACGATCGTTACTGGCGCGCCTTGTTCGGCGATCATCCGCCAAAGCAGGCGCTCGCCCGCGACCTTGGATCGACTGTAGGGATTCGGCTCCAGCGCTAGGGGAGATCGCTCGTCAGCCTCGCCGGCGACGTCGTTGCCGTGGACTGTGATCGAGCTGACGTGAACGATCCGCTTGACCCCAGCAGTGATCGCGGAATTCACCAGCCGCTCGAGCCCGCGGACGTTCGTTCGCTCGTACGCGGCGTCAGGGCCCCAGGGCCCGGTGCGCGCAGCGCAGTGCAGCACGCGGTCGACGCCCACCAGGGCTCGGGTCAGCGAATCAGGGTCGCAGACGTCGGCCACGCAGACCTCGACCCCGGCGTCGGCGAACCGGCTCACATCATCACCCGGGCGGACGAGCGCGCGCGTCGGCTGTTGCCGCCCTACGAGCAGGTCGACGATGTGGCTGCCGAGGAAGCCCGCGGCGCCCGTGACGAGCACGGTCATGTGTCCACCCACTCAGCTTGGTCCTGCGCCATCCGCCAAGTGCTTCGGAGCGTGAGACCCATTACGCTCAGCGACACGAGTCCGCTGCACGTCATCAAGACCGCCGTCCACGGGTGTGAGAAGAGGAACATGGCCCCCACTCCAGAGTGGGTGACGCCGAACAGGCCCGCGAAGATCAGCAGGCCGATCAACTCGTTGCTTCCCACTTGGCCCGGTGGCGTGGGGAGGATGAATACCAGGTTGTACAAGGTGTACCCGTACAGGACCACTGGCAGCGAGATCGTCACACCCACGGCTCTGAAGGCAAGTGCGCAGAACAGGGCATCGAGGCTGACCGCAGCCGCGGTATAGGCCGCCGCCACGAGGATCACGCGGGGCCGGCGGATGGTGCTCAGGAGCGCGTCCAGGAAGTGCGCGATGAATGGCGCTACGCGCGCTGCCGCCCGAGGAGGCAGTACAGCCACAAGCGGCCGTGTGAGGAGCCTAAGTGCACGCTCCCGCCGCCAGGCCGCCAACGCTACGGTAGCGGCCGCGACCACGACGATGCCGAGGGCGAACAGCAGCAGCGCCCATAAGGGACGGCTCAGGCGCAAATGCACGAACGGCAGTACCGCGAGCAGGAGCCCAGCGGGGAGTAGATCCATCACCTTGTCCATGCTCACGGTGGCCAGGGATCGGCTGACAGGGACGCCATCCGTACGGCGCAGCAGGAGCGCCTTGGCGATCTCTCCGCCACGAATCGGCAGCAGCCAGTTGAGGAACGTCGCCACCTGATAGATCGCGATAACCCGGCCGACGGTCACCTCGCACGGCCGCAACAGCCATCGCCACCGCATGGCGCGGACTACGTACGCGCCGAGAAATGCGACCCCGCAGAGCAGCCCGAAGCCGATCTCGAGGTGCGTAAGGCGGTGGTAAACAGCCCCGACGTTTACCAGCCGCAGGAAGACGAAAACGAGCACCAGCCCGGCGAGCAATCCGAGCGCAGTCCGGAGCGCGGCGGCGCGCGCGCGGGCGGATCGAACGCTCGATACCGACGTCACCTCCAAGCCAGCGCTCCGGTCTTGTCCGCGTGAGCGGCCTCGTGGCACGGAGCGCACAGAGTCACGAGGTCGCTGGTCCGGTAGGAGGGCAGCAGCCACGGCTGGCGCCACAGGTGGGTGCCGACATCAGGAGCGCGAGAGCCGCATGCGCGGCACGAGCGCTGATCGCGCCGAAGCGCCCGTGCCCGCGCACCCTTCATCCGCGCTCGGTGCTGAGCATCGAGCGCGACGTGCAAGCTCATCCCGACCACGATCGGCAGCGTGCGCCGTTTTCGCACGCCCAGGCCGAGCGCCGCGATCAGCGCTAGCGGTGAGTGCAGCGCGCGCGTCGCGACGTCCTGCGCCACGTCGGCTCCGTTGAAATAGCGCACCGACGCGCCTGGGTTCATGCACCGCTTGTGCAGGCAGTACCAGACGTAGTGATCGGCGTCGATCAGCACTCCGCCGGCCCAGAGGCCGAGGGCAGAGGCACCCAGCCATGGCGAGGTTGCTGTCGCCGTCACCGTGGAGAAGAGGATGTGATCTCTCACCCGCATGACCAGCTCAGACCGATCGGCTCACCCACGGGCCTACCGGCTGGCAGGTGGCCCTGCCGGCGGTACCAAGCCATCGTCTGTGCCGTACCGGCCAGGAGATCCGTCGGCGCAGCGAAGCCGAGCAGGCGCATGGCCTTCGTGACGTCGTACACGCGACTATTGGTCAGGAACTCCAGACGGCTCCGGGTGAGCGGCGCGGCCCCTCTCATCGTCGCGGGCAGCTGCTCGCATGCCGCGGCCAGCGCCTTTGCCGCCACGAGCGGGATGTGCCGACGCGGAGGACGTATGCCGGCGGCTCGTGCGATCGCTCCCGCCAGCTCGGCGAGCGACGCTGGCTCGCGGCCGGCGAGGTGGAAGCACTCGCCGACCGCGGCGGGATGCTGACCGCACCGCAGCAAGGCGTCGGTCAGATCGTCTATGTAGATCGGGTGCAGCCATACCGGCTCGTGGCCGATCGGGCGGAACTCCTTGCGCAGGACGGACCGGAAGAACGGGAGAAGGTGCAGATCACCAGGTCCGTACACCAGCCCCGGTCTCGCGATGGCGGCCGGAAAGCCGACCCGCCAAGCTGCCCGCACGACCGACTCCGCATCGGCCTTCGTGGCTTCGTAGACGTTCGTTGGTCGAAGCGGGGCAGACTCGTCCGCGGGCTGCCGGCCGGTCACTCCAAGCACGCCCGTAGTGCTGCAGTGAACGAAACGATGCACCGTCGGCGCGCTCTTGCAGTGCGCCAGCAACAGCTTCGTCCCCTCGACGTGGGTTCGGTGATATTCGCTCGCCGGGACGTCCGGAACGAACAACCGGCCGGCAAGGTGGTAGACGACCGTCACTCCCTTCACGGCGTTGGCGACCGCACGCGCTTCGGTGATGTCGCCGATCACGACCCGC
This sequence comes from Solirubrobacteraceae bacterium, assembly GCA_045805545.1. Classification (GTDB taxonomy): domain Bacteria; phylum Actinomycetota; class Thermoleophilia; order Solirubrobacterales; family Solirubrobacteraceae; genus Palsa-465. The sequence goes on from JBJMLD010000112.1 coordinate 34,289, forward strand.
GCGCCCTCGGCGGCCAGCATCTTGCCCTTCGCGCGTGAGCGCACGAGCGCCCGCACGGGCATGCCTTCCGCGAGCAGACGGCGCACCAGATTCGTCCCCAAGAAGCCGGTGGCGCCCGTGACGAGCGCCACCGCGTCGCTTCGGCCGTTCGCGCTGGCCGTCAATTCCTCGCCGTTCACGTCGGCAGCTCCTGTGGGGTACGACGCCGGGTCAACGACCGTGCGCGAGAGCGAGCAACGTCAGCCGCCACCTTGGTGACGGTGGGAGCATGCGTGAGCATGTTCGTGTACGCCGCATTCGCCAGTGGGCAGAAGCACTCGCCGGCCTTGATGCTCTCTCTGAGCTGGTTGCCCTTGCCGGTCCTCCAGACGGAGCCGAAGTCATATCCGTGCTCACGCAGGTTGCCCATCGATTGCGCACGGATGCAGCAAGTCCACACATCACCGTTGGGGGCGATCTGGGCCGAGGCCACACCAGCCATGCACGGGATCACCTGCCGCTGCTCGCGGAGCGTGCGCTTAACCAGTTCGTAGTACTGACGACGAAACGCCTGAGTCACCTCGGCGACGCCGCTCAGCCGCTGATCGCGGATGCTCTCGAGCAAGGCGTCGATCGCGACCGTGTACTTCTCCGCGGTCGGAGTGATCCCCAGCCCGACGGTATCCAGCTCCACGCGCTGCTCGGCGATCTCGGTGATATAGGAGTCCGGCTTGAGTTCGCGCTTGACGTACTCGCACAGCTCTGGGAACGAATCCACATTGAAGTTCGAGATCACCGTGTGGATCCCGAGCGTGAGGTTCTTGTACTGATGCTTGAGCGCTTTCAGCGCAGCGTAGGTCCGCATCGCATGCGCCCAGTTGTGGCGTACGCCGCGGATTTCGTCGTGCTTGCGGCCGACGCCGTCGAGCGAGAGATTGATGATCACCTCCGACTTCGATGCGGCTTGCAGCACCTGCTCAATTCGGCCTGGGATCACCTTATGCTGGATCCCGTTGGTCGGGATGTTGATGATCCCCGGCCGGCAGTGCTGATACGCGCTCGCCACCATCTCCGGCAGGTCCTTGCGCAGCGTCGGTTCACCCCCGCTGAACGTGAACCAGTAAGGGGCCCGACCCAGCGACTCGAACACCCTGTCCCACTCCGGAACCGTAAGGTCGTCGTTGGGCAGCAGCCACACGTTGCACGTCTTGCACCGCGAGTTACAGCGGTAGCTCACGCTCACAGTGATGTTCACGGGTAGGCGAACCACGCGGCCGGTCGCGTACGAGACCTTCATCGCCGGGACGTCGCGTAGGACTTCCGTCAGGCTCATCACGCGACCTTGTAGCTTGGGAAGGGCGCGGTAACGGCGTCACCCACGGGCGATGGCGCAGAAGCGGGAACCGCGGATCCCGAAGGTGTAAAAGCGATGACCCCGTAGGCAAGCTTGATCTCCGGTGCCTTGCCGCGCCCGCCGAGCGGCAGGCCCTGCTGCTCGATCGTCTGCACGAGCTCGCCCGCGACGTCCTCCGCCTCCGCACGCTCACTCGGCAGCAGCGCGACGATCGTGCCATGCTGGCGGATGCAGACGAGCCCCTCGGGTCCAAGGGCCCGCCTGATCCGTACTGCGGCCCGGCGCGTGAGCTGACGACTCGCGTGCAGGCCGAGCTCGAGCTGCAGGCGGTGGAAGTTAACGATGTGAAACACCACCACCGTCTGCTGGCTGTGAGCATTTGCCCCCTCAGAGATTTGATTCTTGGTGGTCGTGGATATCTCCCACACGTGTGTCGACTCCCGACGGACCGCGTCGTAGTGACCCAGCGCGCGTGCGGTCGCCTCAAGCCCGACGGTGCCGAGACTCCAAAGGCACGCCCGAGGCGTGGCGAACGACCCCGAGCCAGAGAGCGCACGCACGACCCGCCAACCGCTCATCGTCGACGCGGCATAGCCCTGCTGGCTGCGAACCCGTAGGTGCCCGGCGTAGATGCGGCGTCGCTGCCGCAGAAAATCGCCCACCGTCGTCGGACCGCGGTTGTACACCACCGCCTCCGGGTCGTACACCAGCCGGTACTGCAACTGGGTGACGAGCGCCTGGATCGAGATCTCGTCGACGGCGGTGTCGATCGGGATGTTCGGGACCACGTTGCGAAACGCGACGATCTCCCCGAGCTTGGGTGAATCCCGAGCGATCCGATCGTGCAGACGCCATTGGAGATGTACCGCGTGACCGAGAAAACTCGCCTCACTGTTTACCGGTGTGGGATGCCCACCGACCATGCCTACGGTCGGATCGCTGAAGTGGCGCAGCAGCGAGTCGATCGTGCCCTCCTTGACGATGACGTCGGCGCTGACCATCAGCAGTACAGGTGAGCGCGCGGCCGCCAAGAAGAGGTTGATCGCCGATGCCTTGCCTTCTCGACACGGCTGTTCGATCAGGCGTACGCGGCGATCGTGTGCCGCGATCTCAGCGACGATTTCCGCAGTACGATCCTCGCAGCCGCTGGCGACAACGATCGCCTCGGCGATGCGACCGGCGGTCAGATCCTGCCCGAGGATGCTCTCGAGCGCCTGGGCGATATTGGCTTCCTCGTTGTAAGCCATTACCCCGACGCTGCACTCGAGCCCGACGGCCCTGTCAGTGTTGGTTTGCAGGGCAGGCTCGCTGAGGATCGATTCGCGTGTCTCGAGCGCCCCTGCTGAATCGACGATCATGATTCGAGTGTCATGAGGCGTTGTTCCAGGCGGATTCCACATCGGCTTCCACGTCCTCGCCGGACATGTCGCCGCCAGTGCCGGAACTTCCGCGTCGCATCGCGAGTCGCGCGATCCGCCGCACCTTATGTTCGACCCGGCCATAGCGATCGACGCGCTCGCTCATCTCCCGATCGTGGGCCTGCCGCAGAAACGCTGGCGTGTCGGAGGTCTCCCGCAGCCCCTGCTGCGTCCGGATCTGCGCCAGCTCGTCGTAGTGCTGACTTGCCCAGTAGACGTTGATGCGGCAGGAGGCGCAGTTCCATTCTTCGTCGGGCGTCTCCGCGCCGCACTGCGGACAGCGCATGATCTACTCCTCAGTTCGGTGCCAGCAGTCCCGCTCGGGCTGGCCTGGGCCTAACGTCGAGTCGCATGGTGTGGCCCGCTCCTTCCAAGCCACTTCCAGTCAGCTCAGGCGACCGCCCTTACGAAGTACCTGGCCGCTGCCTGACCCTCAACGCATTTCCCATCAGGAACTCCCGGCGCGCAATTCGGCGAGCCCCTGTTCACGCGTCTTCACTGGCTCGTAGCCGAGATCCTGGCGCGCCTTGTCGATCTTGATCGTGCACTCCTGCGCGGACACCCAGTAAGTGAAGCGGGTGAGCGGCGGCCGCCCGGGCAGCGGGAGCAGTCGCCAGGCGGTCTCGCTCACGGTGGCCAGTGCGCCGGCGACCGGCGCCGGGATGTTGCGGCTCGGCGGCTCGACGCCCTGGGTGTCGAGAAGCTGGGTTACGAACTCGCGGAACCCAACCGGCTCGCCGTCCGTCACGAAGTAGGCGTTCCCTCCTCGACCGCGCTCGGCGCCCAGCACCAGCCCCTGGACGGTGTTCTCGACGTGCGTCGTCGCGGTGCGATTCCGGCCGCCGCCGATCCACGCCCAGCGGCCCGATCGGGCCATCTCGGTCATCGTCGGAAGCAGCGTCGTGTCACCGCGTCCCCACACGAAGCGCGGGCGGACGGCCACGGTCTCGAAGCCGTCGCGGTTGGCGTCGAGCACGAGTTGCTCGGCCCTGGCCTTGGTCGAGCTGTAGAGCGCAGGTGAGTCGGGTCGCAACGGCGCCGTCTCATCGACGTCGACCAGCGGCTGACCCGCCATCAGCGCCGCCTCGGTTCCCACGTGCACGAAGCGCCGCACACCGGCCTCCGCGCACGCGGTCAGGACATTGCGCGTGCCCTCGACATTGCCGCGCTCGAACTCCTCGCGCGTGCCCCAGTCGCCCAGCATGGCCGCCGCGTGAAACGCCAGCTCGCAGCCGGTCGCGCCGGAGCGCATCGCGTCGACATCCGCCAGATCGCCTCGCACCGGCTCGCCGCCGCGCTCGCTGATCCGCGCCGCGGCGCCATCGGAGCGGGCCAGTCCGCGAACCGCGTGGCCGTCGGCGACCAGCCGCTCGATCAGCCGACCGCCGATGAAACCTGAGCCGCCCGTGACGAAGACCGTGCTCACCGCTTGAGCCTATCCAACGCCACCGGCCGTTAAGGTGACGACCATGGCGCTCGGCATACCCGCCTTGATCGCTCCGCCGTACGCCCTTGCGGGCGGAACCTGGATCTTCGTCGCCGTCGTGGTCGCGCTGTTCTTCGTCGTCGCGTTCAGCTACTACACGCGGACCGGGAGCGGTATCAGCCAGACGCCGTACCGCCGCCCCGACGCTCCGCCGGAGGCACCCAGTGAGCTGGCCCACGACATCACCCAGGACGTGCGGAGCTGGGAGCGGGGCACCGAAGGACATCATCGAGAGCGTCGAGGTGACGATCGCGCGCCAATTGACCCCGCGGTCGTCCAGGCGCTGGCCGAGTGGCGGGCGGCAGCCGGCACGACGCGCGAGCTGGCGGCGCCGATTGGCGAGGGCGACCGGGTGCGCGGGCCCGCCGGCGCACCACCCGTCGTGCTCTGGATCGACATTTCCAACGAGCCGTCCCGGAGCGCGTATCGCGTGCTCGCTCAGTTCGCGGACGCCGAGCGCATCCGTCTCGCCGTCCGCCATCTGCCGTTGGCCGATGTCCGACCGCTCGCCCTGCCCGCGGCCGACGCGCTCGAGGCGGCGGCCGCCCAGGGCAAGTTCTTCGAGCTGCTCGACGACTTCGCGGCGACGGGCCCGACCACCGAGGATCAGCTCATGGCCCGGGCAGCCAGCCATGTGCCCGACGGCGAGCGCCTGGAACAGGAGGTCCAAGCCGGGAGCCACCGCGAGGCCGTCGTCGATCAGATCCGCCAGGCGACGGCGAGCGGCGCGCCCGCTGTGCCGGCCGTCTACATCAAGGGCGTCCGCTACGACGGGACGATCAAGCGAGACGACATCGGCCTCGCGCTGCGCGACTGATCAGAGCGGCTCGGACGCCGCGCTCTGCGTCAGCTCGCCAAGGATCTGCTCGACGGCGTCCCGCGCCAGCTGCTGGAGCTCTTCGTCGGAGCGGTCCTGAATCGGGTGTGCGACGAGCACGCGATGAATTCCCGGCTGGCCGAGCGCGGCCGACTGGTGATCTGCCGCCTGTTCGAACGCGCTCGAGGCGACTAGCACCGCCGGCCGGTCCAGCTCCTCGAAGCTGAGCACGTCGCGCAGACCGCACGACACACAGGAGCCTCAGTCGGCCAGGGCCTCGATCACCGCGTCGCAGTTCTGGGCGATCTCGGCTCGAACGTCGTGCGGCGCTGGCTTGGTGAACGTCGGCTTCGCGGTGCGGATGATCGTGTGGCCGCGCTGGGTCAGGAGCGACTCAAGCTCGTCGAGGAAGACGTCCCCACGCGGCTTACGGATGTCGAGCAGGGCGAGCTTGTCCGGCGCGACGGGCGAGAGCCGACGCGCGGCGAGCGGCCGGCCGGAAGCGGCGGCCTCGTTGGTCGGGTCGAGAATCGTCAGCGCCACGGGTCAATGCTCCTGGTCACGGGCTCCGATCCTATTTCGCCCGCCACCCAGCCGCCATAGATCATGCTGAACAGTCCTGCGTCGCCGCCGGCATGGGCGAGCAGGATCCGGTCGGGGGCCGCGAGCTTCGGGACCATGGCCGCGGGATCGGTGACGAACTGCGTCTCGATTCCCTCGGCGATGCCGCCGGCGCCGCGCACGAGCTCGCCGGCCGGAGCCTTGGAGCGCTCGAACAGCTCGTTCTGCACGTGCTGACGATCCCAATCGTTCTCCCGAAAGACCCGGCCGTGCTCCGGCCCGACGACGAGGACGGCGTCAAAGGCGAAGCGAAGGCGCCGGTGCGAGACCCACTCGAGCGCCTCGGCGAAGGTTGCCGAGAGCTGTTCCGGGGTCCGCGCGAGCTGGTCGACGACGAGCCGCGGGGCTTCGCCGGCGAAGACCGTCACGCCAGTCTCGCTCGGCGGTACGCCCCGTGCCTGGGCCAGTCCTGGCCACGGCGAATCGTGCAGGCGTTCTGCGAAACAGGAGCTGAGCTTGCCTGGCTGCCCATGAGCGGCCCGGTCCTCCTCCTGCGGTTTGCCGCCACCGACGTTGCGGACCACGAGTTGCAGGGCGCGGCCGATCGTCGCATTCGCGCGGTTGCCCTGGCCGAGGGCGTTGCCGGCGCCGTTCATGCCGACCTCGTCGGCCAGTGGTCCGCTCACGATCACGACCGGCCCGGCCGGGTGCGTGGTCGAAACCAGACCGAGCAGCGCAAAGGCGGGATCGCAGGCCGCCTCCACAGCCGCCAGCACGATCGGGAACACGGCCGGCGGGCACCCGGCCATGACGGCGTTGATGGCCACCTTCTCAACAGTCGCCGCGCCGTCGTAGGGCGGGATCAGCGCGACGAGGTCCTGGGCGTCGCGGCTCGTGGCGTCGAGCATCTCAACCACCCGTGACGGCGTCGGCGGCACCAGGGGCAGTCCATCGGAGTAGCCGCGATCGAACAGCGCCTCGATTGGGTCTTCCAGCTCACCGATCTCCACCTCCCGCGCCCGCAATCGTCCCTCGCTCCGGGCGCGGGTCGCGGCCAGCCGTGCCGCGACGACCGGATCGCGCGTGATGCTGGCGCAGCCCGGGCGTCGGTCCGGCAGGCCGTCGAGCTCGAGCACCACGTCGGCCCGGCGGGCCAGCTCGGCCAGCCGCTGACGATCGAGCCCCTCGGTGCGAGCCTGTTCGCGGCCGCCGTCGAGCAGGACAACGGTCGGCACCGCGTCGGGGTCGAACCGGATCGAGAGCTCCAGGTCGGGATCGAGGTCGGGCGCGGTGCTGAGGCCCAGCCGCTCAGCTTGCGCTGCGGTGTCCTCAGCGGAGGACTGCGAGACGATCCGGATCGCGCCGCCGCCCGCGCGCGCCGAGTCCAGAACGGGGAGCACCTGGTCACACACCGGGCAGTCGTGCTTGACCAGCGCCATCAATTCCATAGCGCCGACCCTACACCGCCACGCGTGCGCAGGGTTTGCGTAGCGCGCGCCACGGGTACCCGCGCGCCGGCGGGGTTCGCTCGGGCCTCGTGATCGTCGGAGGAGGAGGTTTGGGAATGAGACGACGTAGCGCCGCGATCCTGGTGTTGGCGATCGCGGTCACTTTGGTGTGTGCAGGCGTAGTCATCGCGGCGCGAAAGCGAGCCAGCGATGAGACCACTTTGCAGCCGGCGCGACACCCGGCCAGTCAGAGCATCGAGCGGCGCGTGAACGCGCTGCTCAGCCGCATGACCTTGCAGGAGAAGCTCAATCAGCTCACCCTGCTCTCGGACGGCCAGATCACTGACGCCGAGGCGTCAAAGCCGGTGGGTGCCGTGTTCAGCCTCACCGATCCGGTCAAGATCAACCACTTCCAGCACGAGGCGGTAGATAACTCCCGGTTGCACATCCCGATCCTGTTCGCCTACGACACGATTCACGGCTACCGGACGATCTTCCCGATTCCGCTCGGCACGGCCAGCAGCTTCGATCCTTCGGTGGCGCAGACCGACCACCGGATCGGCGCGTTCGAGAGTGCCGCCGTCGGGATCAAGCAGATCTACAGCCCCATGGTCGATGTCTCGCACGAGCCGCGCTGGGGCAGGATCTCCGAGGCGGCCGGCGAGGACCCGTACCTCAACTCGGTGATCGCTGCCGCGCGCGTGAAGGGCGCTCAGGGCAACGACTACAGCCGGCGCGACAAGGTCGTTACGAGCATGAAGCACTTCGTCGCCTACGGACAGCCGGAGTCAGGCCGTGACTACAACACGACCGACATGTCGATCCATCGCCTGTTCGACTTCTATCTCCCGCCGTTCCAGGCCGCATACCAGGCCGGCGCCGACACCGCGATGTGCTCGTTCAACGCGCTGAACGGTGTTCCAGGCTGCGCCAACCACTACACGGAAACCGGCGTGCTGAAGAACCGCTGGGGCTTTGACGGCTTCATCGAGAGTGACTACACCGCGGTGGCAGAGCTACGCGCGTGCCCGCCGATGAATCCCGACACCGGCCCGTGCGGTCACGGGGTGGCCAAGGATGGACCGCAGGCGGCGAGCAAGGCGCTCAATGCCGGCACCGACATGGAGATGGTGTCGACCAACTTCCGTGACTTCGGCGGGCAGCTCGTGTCCGGCGGGCGGGTGCCGATGAGCCGCATCAACGATGCCGTGCGGCGCATTCTGCGCATCAAGTTCCGGGCCGGGCTGTTCGAGCACCCGTACGTCAATGTGGCGGCGGCGGCCGGCAAGCAGCTGCTTCCGGGCAATCGCGCGGCGGCACGTGTGGCAGCCGACCGCTCGATGGTGCTGCTCAAGAACAACGGGCCGGTGCTGCCGTTCAGCGCCAACAAGAAGATCGCGGTCATCGGTCCGCTCGGCGACGACCAGCACGACATGCTCGGTCCGTGGTGGGGCCAGGGACACGACGAGGATGCCGTCTCGGTGTACCAGGGCATCAAGCGCCAGGACCCGAACACGACGTTCACGCCGGGCTGCACGCTGAGCAACAGCGACCTGTATGACCCGGCGCACGAGTGCGCCACCGACTCGGGCTTCGGCGCCGCGGTCGCCGCCGCCAAGTCGGCCGACGAGGTCGTGCTCGCGGTTGGCGAGACGAGGGAAATGAGCGGCGAGGCCGAATCGCGCTCGAAGCTCAACCTTCCCGGCATGCAGGAGGACCTGATCGATGTCATTCAGGCGACGGGCAAGCCGGTTGCGGTCGTGCTGTTCAACGGACGCCCACTCGATCTGAGCCGCGTCGACAGCTCCTCGCCGGCGATCCTGGAGGCCTGGTTCGGCGGCATCGAAGCCGGCGATGCCGTGGCCGACGCAGTGTTCGGGAAGGTGAACCCGGGCGGCCACCTGCCCGTGAGCTTCCCGCGCTCGGTCGGACAGGTCCCGATCTACTACAACCACGAACCCACAGGGCGGCCGTGCGACGCCACCAGCAAGTACAACTCGCGTCACCGTGACATTGGGTCATGCGCGCCGTTGTTCGAGTTCGGCTACGGCCTCAGCTACACGACGTTCAAGGTTCACAACCTGACGCTGAGTTCACACAGCATGTCGCCGAACGGTCACATCCGCGTGAGTGTCCAGGTGACGAACACCGGACCGCGGGCGGGTGACGACGTCGCCCAGCTCTACATCCACGATCCGGTGGCGAGCATCAGTCAGCCGGTGCGACGTCTGCGCCGGTTCCAGCGCGTGACGCTGGTCCCGGGCCAGACGACCACCGTCACGTGGACGCTCAACGCAGGCGACGTCGGGTTCTATGACAACAAGGCGCGCTTCCGTGTCGAGCCGGGCGAGATCGACGTGTTCGCCGGGGACACGTCGGCCGAGACCGACAACACGGATTCGTTCACAGTCACACCCTGAGTAGGAAATCCAGCAACGGCTTCTGCAGCGCCTCCGGGCGCTGCAGAACGCCGTGGTCCCGTGCCCAGCGCCTGGAACCCACCTGGCGGATGCGGGATCCTTGTTGTGCCATGCGCTACGCAGCAGAGCCACACGCTCCACTAGAGCAGCTCGCGCGGTAGCGGCGCGTCGAGCCATGGTCGACCCGGATCGACAGGTGGTCGTCGTGGGCGGCGGGATCTCCGGCCTGTGTGCCGCCTACTACCTGCGCCGGGCGGGCGCGGCCGTTCGGGTGCTCGAGGCCCACCGGGTCGGCAGCGGAGCGTCATGGGGTAATGCCGGCTGGGTGTCGGCGGCCCAGGCCGGGCCGCTGCCCGAGCCGGGGCTGATCAGCTATGGACTGCGGTCGTTGGTCGATTCCGGGTCGCCGCTGTACTTCGAGCCCACCCAGCTCGTGCGCATGCTGCCCTGGCTGCTCGCATTCGCGAGGCGGTGCAATGAGGCCGATCACACGCGCGGTCGGCTCGCACTGGCCACGCTGGCGCGGCCGTGCGTTGAGTTGCTCGACGCGATGGCGGCCGACGGGGTGGACTTCAAGCTGGACCGAGTCCCGCTGCTGCTCGCGGCGAGCCATGCGTCGGAGGCGCAGACGTTTCTCGATCGGCTCCAGCCACTCGCCAGCCTCGGCTTCGCGGTGCCCGGCGAGGTACTCGGGGGCGATGAGCTCCGGTCGCTCGAGCCCGTGTTGTCCGACGCGGTGCGCGCCGGATTCGTCATCCAGCAGCACTGCATCGTCGACCCGCCGTCGGTTTTGGCCGCGCTTGCGCGCCGTCTGGCCGAGCTCGACGTGGAGGTCTCGGAGGGGACCGAGGTGCGCGATGTCGAGGTTGATAGCTCGCGCGCGGTCGCGCTCAGCACGTCCACGGGCCGCTACGAGTGTGATCAGGTCGTGCTCGCCGCGGGCGCCTGGCTCGGACCTGTGGCGAGAACGTTCGGCGCGCGGCTCCCGGTCCAGGGCGGCAAGGGCTACAGCTTTGAGGTCCGACTAGGGCAGATGCCGCGACACGCGCTGCTACTGCTCGATCCCCACGTGGGCTGCTCGCCGCACGGAGACCGACTGCGGGTGGCGGGCACGATGGAGTTCAGCGGGCTGAACGGACGTGTCGATCGACGACGCATCGAGTCCATCGTGCAGGGCGCAAGCCGCCTGATCGACGGCTGGAACGAACCTGACCCGGAGACGCTCTGGGCCGGACTGCGTCCGATCGCGCCCGACGGCCTGCCGATCATCGACCGCCACCCAGCCCTGACCAACGTGTTCTTCGCCGGCGCCTACTCGATGCTCGGGATGACGCTTGCCGCGCCGGCTGCCGAGAAGCTGGCCGAGTTCGTGATCACCAACCGCCGGCCGCCCGAACTCGCGCCGTTTCGCGCCACGCGCTTTCGCCGCGCCGCGACCGGTTGACAAACGGAGGCAGCCTCCGCTATCTTATTACCGGAGGAACCCTCCGGAACCCCCAGGAGGTGCCCTCCATCCAGCTTAGCTCCGATCCAGATCTTGACAGGGTGAACATGAAACTTTCCCGCACCGCTGCACCCTCAGCCGCCAACCGGCCGCTCGATTTCGAAACTCCGGGGGGTTCCTGATGCGACAAGGCCCGCTCGCCGGCCGCTATCCCGCAGCAGCCGGAATGGTGATTTTCGCTCTCGTGCCCTACCTGGGGCTGTCGGCCGCGCTACAGCCGCTCACGCCGATGATCGGCCAACAGCTGCACATGAGCCCTCAGAACATGAGCCTCGCGCTCGGCATGGCGAACGCCGGATATGCCGTCGGCACGGTCCTCGCCGTGCAGTTCGCCCAGCTCCTGCCCCAGCGCCGGATGATGGTCCTCTACGCGGCACTGCTCGTGATCGCGTCGGTCGTGACCGCTGGCGCCCAAAATCCCGCGATGTTCGTCGCCGGTCACGTGCTGCAGGGTCTCTGCACGAGCCTGCTGCTGATCGCGGCGGTTCCGCCGCTCGCCATCGGATTCGGGCTGCCCAAGATCCGCTCCACCGCGATGATCATGAACGTCTGCATCTTCGGCGCGGTCGCGCTCGGGCCGACGATCGGCGGCATTCAGGCCAGCGCCCACGCCTGGCGGCCGCTGTTCTGGGTCATTGCCGCGATCTCGCTGGCCGCGCTGGTCCTCTCGCTGTTGACCTTCGAGGACGCCCCGCCCGCCGACCCGGACGCGCCACGGGACCCGCTGGCGCTAGGTCTGGCCGCGGCAGGCTGCGTGGCCGCGTTCTACGGCGCGTCTGAGCTACTCACTCATCCCTTCCTCGATGTCCAGACGATCGTGCCGCTGGTCGGCGGGCTGATCCTGATCCTCGCCCTGATCGTCAACCAGTACCGCTCCCCGCGGCCGCTCTTGACGATCCGCAGCATGCTGACCAGCACGGTGCCGGTGGCCGGCATCGTTGTGGCCCTGTCGGCAGCTGCCGCCTCGGTGACCGCGACCGCTCTGACCGCGAGCGTGCTGGCGCCGCATTACACGCCGCTTCACCTCGGGCTCCTGTTCCTGCCCGAGCTCGCCGGCGCGCTGCTCACCGCGGTGGCGCTCGGCGTGGTCCTCAAGAAGCGCCAGCTGCATTACCTCCCGCTCGTGGGCATGGCGTTCCTCGCCGCAGGCATCGCGGTGTTCCGCATCCAGGTGCCGCCCAGCCAGACACTCACCCTGATCGGCTCAGGCCTCACCGGTGTCGGGCTCGGCGCGGCAGTCGCCCCGGCCCTGTTCGTCGCCGGCTTCTCGCTGAACGCGGCAAATCTGCAGCGGGTGTTCGCGATCGTCGAGCTGCTCCGCGCCGTGGCGGCCTTCATGGTTGCTCCGGTGCTCGCGCACGTCGCCTCGACCGTCGGTGGGAGCGAGACAGCCGGAACCGGAATCGTCCTGTGGATCGGCCTCGGCATCGCCGTCGCCGGCGCGGTCGCCGCAGTCCTGCTCTACGCACTCGGTGGGGCGCGGCCGCAGGCGCCGAACCTCGAGCGCTTCATGGACGGCGAGGGACCGGCGTGGTACTCGCCGCCGCTTCTCGCCGCTGTTCGTAACCGCCCACGTCATCACTCTCTCGCAGAGGAGCCGGCAAGATCATGACAACTGAAAATGGCACTCCCGCGACGGGCCCGGTCCTCTTCGCCTACGACGGCTCGGACCTGGCCAAGCTCGCGATCGACGAGGCAGGACAGCAGCTGGGCTCAGGACGCGAAGCCCTGGTGCTCACTGTCTGGCACCCATTCGACGTCGGGTTCGTCCCGGCCAGCGGCGTCCGATTCGACGCCGCGCAAATCACCGAGGTCAAGGAAGCCGCTGAGCAAACCGCGGAGGAGGGCGTGGCACTCGCCGAGGCGGCGGGGTTCGACGCCCGCGCCGCGACGTCCGAGGCCGCGCCGACGTGGCAGGGCATCGTCGATGCGGCCAACGAGCAAGACGCGAGCCTCATCGTGCTCGGCTCGCACGGCCGGACCGGCCTCAGCAGCGTCCTGATCGGAAGCGTCGCCGAGGCCGTTGCCGCGCACTCGCGACGCTCGGTGCTGATCACCCACCGCAGGAACGGCCGTCACGACTAGCCACTGGGCGGCGCGGCGAGCGTGATCGAGCGATAACAGGTCGCTTTGTCAGCGCCGAGCCCGGCGCACGCCGAAGCGGCCGGACGAGCGTCGCCCGACTGCGCGATCAACAGCCGCTCGGAGACAAATCTCATGCAGCCGAGCCGCTCGGTCCGCGGCGCCGCGGCGCAACGCTCGTAGGTCGTGCGTGGCCGTTCCCAGCCGGCGACGTACTGCCGGTAAGAACCCTCCGCGTACGTACAGATCTGCTGAAACTCGGCGGGCAGAGAACTGCAGGGAAGTTGGCGTCTGCCGGCCGGCGCGTGCGAGTGGCGCCCTTTCACCGCGTCGCCTTTGGAGTACTCCATGAGCACGCCGGACCAGCAGGCGCTCATCTCGTCGGCGTCTCTGAGCGGGGCGCACAGCGCGAGCGTCGCGCTCAGTGACAGACGTGTTCGCGCCCACAGCTCGTGCCCTACTGCATGAAGGCAATTCTCGTAGTAGCCGCTGTCGTCCTTGACCGGCCGGCAGAAGCTGAGGAAGCTCGCGACAGGCACCCGCCGCTGCCCGTAGTCGAGCCGCTCCATCACGAACCCGTGCATGCAGGCCGCCTTGAACGCGTGGCCACAATCGGCGAGAGCCTGACCAAGCCCCAGTGGTAAAGCGGCGAGCTCCATGCCGGCGTAGTGCGCTGTTTCTGAGAGCGGCCTGAGATCGATGGCGCGGCCGCCGTCACGGGCGTGGGCGAAGACGTAGCTGAGCAGCGCCCCGACGGCGCGTGGATGCTGGTAGGCGTCCTGGAGCACCGCGCCGCTCAGGCATTTCACGTAAGGCTGGGCTCGGCCTTGCCTGCAATCGCGCACCAGCGCTGCGTAACGAGCATCCGAGCCGCTGCCCAGCACGAAGATCGCGCAGCAAGCGGTGAGCGCAATGCCACCGCTCACCCAGACCCAGATTCTGGCTGTACGCTGCCCGCGCGAAATCGTCATGTCCGCCCTGCTGCTGCTAGCCGACGTGTTGCCTCGGAAGAACCCGTCCTCCGGGTCCTCAGACTGGTTGCTCGTGGTGATCCCGGTCGTGGTGGTCGCGATTGGCGTGGGCTTGCTGTTGCTGTTGCGCTCCAGACGGCGCGCGCGGAGGGCGGTCGAGGACCAGGACAAGTCATGAGCTACGGTGCCGCGCTGGCACTGACCGTGGCGATTGAGTCTCCGATGTACGCGCTCGCGCTGTGGCGCTTCACTGACTGCCGCCCGGCTGACGGCGCACTGCGCGGGCTGGCGGTCAATCTCGTCAGCCATCCGCTGGCGATTGCTCTCACGTTGCCTGCGCTCGGAGTGCTTGTCGGGTACTGGTCGGCGGTGGTTGCGGTCGAGGTGGGCGTGTGCGTGCTCGAGGCTGCGCTGTTGCGGATATCGCTGCCAGAGATCGGCTTTGATCGCCTTGCCCAGATCTCGCTGGCGTGCAACGTCGCGTCGCTCAGTGCAGGCCTCGCGTTGCTGGCATAAGCTATCCCGTCCAGCGCCTAGGAGGTAGGAATGAAGCGTCTTGGTCTGAGCGTCGTCCTCGCTCTCGTCGCGTCCATTGCCGGCATGCCCGTCGCGGCCCAGGCTGACGCCACTGCGCCCGGGGCTCCGGGTGCGCAGAGCTACTTCGATCTGGCGCGCAAGGACTGCGTCGGAACCGCCCGCAACACGACCTCCAAGGTCTGGTTCACGGTGGCCGGCGGCGTGCTCTCGGACGTCTACTGGCCGACGGTCGACGCCACGAACGTCCACACGCTTCAGTACGTCGTGAGCGACGGGCATTCGTTCACCGACCTGCAGACGCGCGACATGACCTACACGAGCGCGCCGGATCCGAGCGGAATGGCTTGCACGGTGCTCGCGCGCAGCGCAGCCCACGGCTACCGCATCACCACGACCTACATCGCCGATCCCAGGCGCGACGCGGTGCTCATGCACGTCCGCTTCGATGGACCTCGGTCAGACAAGCTGTACGTCCGTCTCGACCCGCTGGCCGGCGGCACGGGCGGCGGCGGCGCAGACAACGCGGGCGGCAACACCGCGCAGCTCGTGAGCACGAATCGCACGGACGGGCCGGTGCCGGTCGCGTCGAACACGAACACGGTCACCAACGCGTCGAACCGCGACTACGCCGTCCCGACGTTCGAGGCGCTGCGGTCATCCAGCGGGTTCGATGCGGCGAGCGTCGGCTACGCCGGGACGCCGAGCGACGGCCAGCAGATGCTCGACTCCGACCGCACCCTCAGCACCACGTACACGAGCGCGCCCAACGGGCACGTCGCGCTCACGGCGCAGCTGCGCCTGCCGCGCAACAAGAAGGCCGACCTGGCGCTCGGCTTCGGCACCGACCAGACGCAGGCGATCCACACCGCGGGCGCCGGCGTGCGGCACTCGTTCGGCCGCGCCTTCGCTCGCTACGAGCGGCAGTGGTGGCGCTACGACCGCGCCCTGCGCCGTCCGACCGGCGCGGTCGGCCGGGACGCACAAGCCCAGTACTACCGCTCGGTCAACGTCGTCAAGGCGAGCGAGGACAAGACGTTCCCGGGCGCGATCGCGGCCGGACTGGCCTCGCCGTGGGGGCAGTCGGTTCCGGCCGGCAACGCCACCGGCGGCAAGCCGACCTATTTCGGCTCCTATCGCGAGGTCTTTGCTCGCGACCTCTACGAGGCGTTCGCCGGGCTGCTCGTGGCCGGCGATCTGAATACCGCCCGCGCGGCCACCCGATTCCTGTTCGAGCGCCAACAACAGCCCGACGGCTCGATGCCGCGCAACTCGCTGACGAACGGCAAGCCGGCGCCGGACACGGGCGGGCTCCAGCTCGACGAGACGTCGTATCCGATCCTGATGGCGTGGCAGTCCGGCCTGGCTCATGACGCCGGCCTCTACCAGAACCACATCGTGCCGGCCGCCGACTTCCTGGTCGCGCACGGGCCGTCGGATGGGGTTGAGCGCTGGGAGGAGCAGAGTGGCTACTCGCCCTCGACGATCGCGGCCGAGATCGCCGGACTGACGGCAGCGGCGCAGATCGCCAGGACGAATCATGACGCGACACGCGCCGGCGTCTACCAGGCCGCCGCCGACGACTTCGCCCGGACCATCAAGCAGTGGACCGTGACGACGAGTGGCCCGTATGCGCCGAGCTACTTCCTCCGCCTATCGAAGACCGGGGACCCGAACGCCGCCATCAGCTACGCCCTTGGCAACGGCAGCATCACCGCCGACCAGCGGTCGATCGTCGACGCCGGCTTCCTGGAGCTGGTTCGCCTCGGGATTCTGCCCGCCTCTGATTCGACGGTCCGCGGTTCGCTCCCCGTGATCGACCAGATCATCAGGCGCGCCACCCCGACAGGCGATGGTTTCTACCGCTACGGCACGAGCGATGCGGGCTCGGAGGACGGCTACGGCGACTGCTATGAGCCCGATCCGACGAATTGCTCGCCCACCGGTGCGCCGTGGCCGCCGACGGGCCGGGGCTCGGGTCACTTGTGGCCGGTGCTGGCCGGCGAGCGCGGCGAGTACCAGGTCGCGTCAGGCAGCTCGTCGAGCGCAAATGCGCTGCTGCGGGCGATGTCCGCCATGACCTCGGGCGGTTACCTCGAGCCCGAACAGGCCTGGGAGGATCCGGCACTGCCGGCCTCGCCATTCGGCTCCGATCCGGCCACGGCCTCGATCGGCTTCAGCCCCGGTCATCCGGCCGGCTCGGCGAGTCCGTTGACCTGGGCGCAGTCCCAGTTCGCGCGGCTGGCGCTCGCCGTCGGCGCCCGGCGCAACCTCGAGACCCCCGGGATCGTGAGCGATCGCTACGTGGCCCACGGCATGCCCGGGGCGCTGCCGCTGACGATCAGCTCGCCGGCCGACGGGTCGAGCGTCAGCGGCTCGACGGTCACGGTCACCGGCACGACGACAGCCGGCGCCCGCGTCGACGCCGAGGCCACGCCGGCCACGGGTGGCGCCGCGGGCACGGGAACCACGATGGCGGACGGCGGCGGCCACTGGTCGCTCCAGCTGCCGACGAGCTTCGGCACAACGAAGATCACTGTCGCGTCGACGCTCGGAAACAGCACCGGCTATGCGCAGGTCTCGGTGATCAACGTGACGCTGCCCGGGCAGCCGCCGGTTCTGAACCTGACCGACCCGAGCGGAGATGACAACGGACCCGGCACGTACGCGTATCCGACGAGCGGCGACTTCCAGCCAGGCGCGTTCGATCTGCTCGGCTTCCAGGTCACGCAGACGGCCACCGACGTTTACATCCAGGCCAAGATCCGCAACCTGGCGCCGACGTTCGGCAACTCCTTCGGCGCCCAGCTGCTCGACATCTATGTCCGTAACCCGGCCGCCGGGACGACGTCTACAGCCGCCCCATTCCCGCAGCACAACTACGCGATCGCGCCGGCCGACGCGTGGAGCGAGCGGATCGAGGTGCAGGCCTTCGCCGCCCCGGTCTGGGTCGACGCCGCCGGCAACTCACTCGGGTCGCTGCAGACGGTGTTCGACCGCACCAGCGGGACCGCCACCCTGATCCTGCCCAAGTCGAGCTTCGGTAGCCCAGGCAGCGGATGGACGTTCACCGTCGCGCTCACCGGACAGGACGGCTTCAGCCCCGATCAGGCCCGGGGCTTTGCACCCACACCGCAGCCGTTCCAGTTCGGTGTCTGTGTGCCGGGCGGGACGAGCCCGATCTGCGCCGTCGATCCCGCCACGGTGCCGAAGGTGCTGGACACGATCACACCCTCCGGCGTCTCCCAGGACACAGAGCTCGACCCGACTCGCGGTCCCGTGACGCTGAGCGGGGTGCGCGTGCCGTGATGGTCTGAGCGGACCTAGAGCAGACTTGCCGGCGTGACGCGGTTCAGCGAAGTGGTGCGCGCCGGAGGCGAGATCGCGGCGACGTCCGCGCGCTCGCGGAAGGTCGCGGTGCTGGCGGCGCTGCTCCGCGAGCTCGAGCCCGACGAGGTTCCGATTGCCGTCGGGCTGCTCTCGGGTGTGCCGCGGCAGGGGCGGGTCGGGATCGGGTACGCCACCGTCTATGGCGTCACCGCGGCCCCGGCGCCTGAGCCGAGGCTCACGCTTAAAGACCTCGACACGACGATCGACGAGATCGAGGCGGCGGTGGGGAGCGGGTCGCAGACACGACGCAAGGAGCTGCTGAGCCGTCTGTTCGCCAGCGCGACAGCGGACGAGGCCGACTTCCTAAAACGGCTGCTGACCGGCGGGCTCCGCCAAGGGGCGCTGGCCGGTGTGATGGCGGACGCCGTGGCCAAGGCCGCGGACGTCAGAGCCGAAACGGCGCGACGGGCGCTGATGCTGTCGGGCGATCTGACGAAGACAGCGGAGATCGCGATGACTGAAGGCGAGGAGGGATTGCAGCGAGTGGGGCTCGAGATCTTCCGTCCGATCCTCCCGATGCTCGCCTCGACGTCGGCCACGGTCGCCGAGGCGATGGCCAAGTTCGAGCGCGCGTCGGTCGAGTGGAAACTCGACGGCATCCGCATCCAGATCCACAAGCGGGCCGACGAGGTGCGGATCTACACGCGCAACCTCAACGACATCACGGCCAGCCTCCCGGGCATCGCGGACGTCGCGCGTCGGCTGCCGGCCGCCCAAGCGGTGCTCGACGGCGAGGCGCTGTGGATGGGACCGGAGGGCCCGGCGGCATTTCAGGAGACCGTCTCGCTGATCGACAGCGACGCCCCGCCGGAGGGCGTGGTCACGTTCCTCTTCGACCTGCTGCACCTGGACGGCGAGGACCTGCTCGACCTGCCGCTCGAGGAGCGAGCGGCCCGGCTGAAAGCGCTAGCCCCAGAACTCGCGATCCCGCGGACAATCACGGCCGATCCGGGTGAGGGAGCCCGAGCCGAGGAGGAGGCGCTGAGCGCCGGTCACGAGGGCGTCGTGGTCAAGGACGCCGCTTCGGCCTACGTGGCCGGCCGCCGCGGCCAGGCCTGGCGGAAGGTCAAGCCGGTGCGGACGTTCGACCTCGTCGTGCTCGGGGCCGAGTGGGGGCACGGCCGGCGGCGCGGCTGGCTCTCCAACCTCCACCTCGGCGCGCGCGATCCCGCCACCGGGGACTTCGTCATGGTCGGCAAATGCTTCAAGGGCCTGACCGATGAGCTGCTCGCGTGGCAGACCCACGAGCTGCAGGCGCGTGAGTCGAGCCGGAAGGGGATTGCTGTGCTCGTCCGCCCCGAGCTGGTCGTCGAGATCGCGCTCGACGGCGTTCAGTCCTCAACCCGCTATCCGGGCGGCGTGGCCCTGCGCTTCGCGCGCGTGAAGCGGTACCGCCCGGACAAGGACGCGGCCGAGGCCGACACGATCGACGAGCTGCGGGAGCTGCTGCGCGGGACGCGCGGCGGCCTCGACGCCGGCACGCCGTAGCCCGGTTCGCCCAATTCGACAACGTCGCGTTTGCGCCTTCGCGCAGGCCGGGTAGTCGGGCGAAAGAGGAGAGGAGAAGCCCGTGGCACGGGAGAACAGCTCGAACGGCAACGCGCCTGCATTGGTGGAAATGCGCGGCGTGAGCAAGCGCTTTCCGGGAGTGCAGGCACTCGACTCGGTCAGCCTGGACATCCGCCCGGGTGAGGTCCACGCGATCGCCGGCGAGAACGGCGCCGGCAAGTCGACGCTGATGAAGATCCTCTCGATGCTCGAGCGCCCGAGCGAGGGCGAGGTCTGCTTCGACGGCGAGGCGGTCAAGAGCCGGAATCCGCGCTACGCCCAGCGGCTGGGGATCGCGATGGTCCACCAGGAGTTCGCGCTGGCGCCGCACCTGACCGTGGCCGAGAACCTGGCCCTGGGCCGCGAGAACACCCACGCCGGGCTGATCGTCCGCGGGTCAGAGAAGGAACGCGCGCGCGAGCTGCTGGAGCGAGTCAAGCTGGACGTCAATCCCGGCCGCAAAGTGGCAAGCCTGTCCGTGGCCGACCAGCAGCGTGTCGAGATCGCCAAGGCGCTGGCCATCGACGCCAAGGTCGTGATCATGGACGAGCCGACGGCGACCCTGACCGAGCCCGAGATCGAAGAGCTGTTCGAGCTGATCGAGGAGCTGAAGAACGACGGGATCGCGATCTTCTACATCTCGCACCGCTTGGAGGAGGTGGTGCGGATCGCCGACCGGGTCACCGTCATGCGCGACGGGGAGGTGGTGGAGACCGTCGACAAGGGCAAGTTCGACGAGTCAGAGCTGGTGCGGCTGATGGTCGGGCGGGAGATCGACAACCTGTATCCGAAGCCCGAGGTCGAGGTCGGCGACGTCCTGCTCGACGTCGAGGGGATCACCCGGCCAGGCGTGCTCAGCGACTGCTCGTTCCAGGTTCGCGCCGGCGAGATAGTCGGGTTCGCGGGCCTGATCGGTGCCGGGCGCACCGAGCTGGCCCGGGCCGTGTTCGCGGCCGATTCGATCAGCGCGGGCACGATCACGCTCGACGGAAAGGAGCTGAAGCTCCGCTCGCCGAGCGATGCGATCGAGGCCGGGATCGGCTACCTGACCGAGGATCGCAAGGGCGACGGATTGGCCATGCAGCTGCCGGTCGAGCAGAACATCACGCTGGCCCACATCCCCGGTCCGGGGATCTGGATCGACCGCCGCGCCGAGCATCGTGCCGCCGCCAAGCGCCGCGACGAGCTGAACATCCGCACGCCGTCGCTGTCCAAGCCTGTGGAGGCGCTGTCGGGCGGGACGCAGCAGAAGGTTGTCGTGGCGCGCTGGCTCGAGACCAAGGCCAGGGTCATGTTCTTCGACGAGCCGAGCCGCGGCATCGACGTCGGGGCGAAGGCCGAGATGTTCAAGCTGATCGGCAAGCTGGCCGACGAAGGCCGCGCGATCGTCCTGATCAGCTCCTACCTGCCGGAGCTGATCAACATGTGCGACCGCATCGTGGTCCTGCGCGACGGCCGCACCGTCGGTGAATTGAGTCGCAACGAGTTCGACGAGGAGCGGATCATGGCGCTCGCGTCGGGCGTGGAAAGGGAGGCCGCATGAGCACCACCGCCGGAAGAGCGCCACGAGCACCGGCCACGATGAAGCTGCCGGAGGGAATCCGCGACCGCCTCCAGGACGTCGTCTCCCAGCTGGCGGCGGCCGGTGGACTGATCGTCGTGGTTGTCGCGCTGGCCTTCGCCTCGCCCTACTTCCTGACCTCGAACAACCTGTTCAACATCGGCGTCCAGGTCTCGGTCGTCGCGATCCTCGCCGTCGGCCAGACGCTGGTGATTCTGACCGCCGGCATCGACCTGTCGGTGGGTTCGGTGGCCGGCCTGGGCGGGATCCTGGGGACGATGGCGATAGCCAAGGCGGGTCTCCCGGTCGTACCGGGGATCTTCATCGCGGTGCTCGCCGGAGCGGCGATCGGGCTTGTGAACGGGCTCCTCGTCACGCAGCTGAGGCTGCCGCCGTTCATCGCCACACTGGGCATGCTCGGCGTCGCACGCGGGCTGACGTTCATCGTCGGCGGCGAGAACGCCGTCTACGGACTGCCGAACAACTTCCGGCTTTTCGGTGAGGGCCAGATCGGCCCGTTCCCGATGCCGCTGCTCTACCTGGCGGTGATCGCGGCGATCGGCTACGTCGTGCTCAGCCGAACCAAGCTCGGCCGCTACGCGTACGCGATCGGCTCCAACAAGGAGGCGGCGCGACTTTCCGGGATCCCGCTCAACCGCTACCTGATCGCCGTGTACATCATCTCGGCCTCACTGGCAGCGTTCGGCGGGATGATCGCGGCCTCACTCGTCCACTCCGGCCAGCCGAACTACGGCGTCGGGCTCGAGCTGAACGTGATCGCGGCGTGCGTGATCGGAGGCGCCAGCCTGTTCGGCGGCGTCGGCACGATCGGCGGCACGCTGATCGGTGCGTTCCTGATGGCCGTGATCACCAACGGCTGCGTGCTGCTCAACATCACGCAGTACTACCAGCAGGTGATCATCGGCGGGATCATCTGGCTCGCTGTGTGGTGGGACCAGGTCCGGCGCCGCCGGCTGTCTGCGGCATCCGAGCAGGCGTCGCGGCGGACTGCGGAGCCGGCCGAGGATAGTGACGCCGGCCAGGGCTCCGGCGGTGAGCGCGAGGCAGCCCATGCGACGTAGAGCGCTCTCGACGCTTATTGCCTTGACGGCGGCCGTCGCGGTCGCCGGCTGCGGCGTGGTCAAGGACCACAAGGCGAAGATCTCGCTGCAGTCGACGTCGCCGATCCACCTGGCCGTGATCCCCAAATCGGTCGGGCTCGACTACTGGTCAAAGGTCCACGCCGGCGCGAGTTGCGCCGCGTCACAGATGCGCGCGGTCAAAGTGACCTGGAACGGCGTGACCGACGAGACCGACGTCGTCGGCCAGCTCAACCTGCTCAACAACTACATCGCGCAGGGTGTCAATGGGCTCGTCTACTCCGCCACCGACGCCACCGCGATGACCGAGATCTCGAACGGCGCCACCAAGGCCGGGATCAAGACAGTCTCGATCGACTCTGGCACGACGCCGCAGCCGCCAAACGTGCCGCTGATCGAGACGAACAACATCGCCGCGGCGAAGATGGCCGCCGACCAGCTGGCCAAGGCGATCGGTCCGGCCGGCGGCAAGGTCGCGATCATCGCCTTCCACGCCGGCACCCAGACCAATGACCAGCGCGTCCAAGGGTTCAAGGCCGAGCTGAAGCGCTACTCGAAGCTGCACCTGGTCGGCATCCAGTACAGCCAGAACGACTACAACACCGCGCTGACCGTGACGGCCAACATCCTCACCGCGAACCCCGATCTCAAAGGGCTCTTCGCGGCCAACGAGGCGAGCGACGTCGGCGCGGTCGAGGCGATCCGGATCGCCCACAAGGCCGGCAAGGTCAAGGTCGTCGGCTGGGACACCTCGCCCGACGAGGTCGACGGCGTCCGCCAGGGCCTCGTCGCCGGGCTCGTGTCGCAGGACCCGTTCCGGATGGGCTACGACGGCGTACGGGCGGCAGTGGCCATGCTCCGCCACCAGTCCAAGCCGAAGAACGAGGACACGGGCGCGGTGATGGTGACGAAGCGGAGCCTCAGCACGCCGACGGTCAAGCAGTTCGTGACGCCGCGCTGCGGCTCGCCGCGGCAGGTCGACGTGGGATAGCGCCGTCTAGGCGCCGCGGGGCGGCGGGTGGCCGCCCGCCGGTTGCCGGCGGCGGCGAGGCGCCCGATGCGGCGTGCGCCGCGGCGAGGGCGGCGCGACGGTGTGGCGACGGCCGTGCCTGCCGCGTGGCGCGCTGCCGGTGCTCGGCGAGTTCGGAGATGGTGGCGATGAGTCGGGTCCGCCGCCGCCACCGCCACCGTCGCTGCCCGGATCGTCACGGCGCTTGAAAAACACGGGCGCCAAGACGATGCCGATGACGATGAGGAGCGCGAACAGCCCGGGAAGGTTCACACCACCGATATCCGAGCTTCCGGGCACCCGCCTAGCCTAGCTTGCCTGCACTCCTACGCGGGGCGGGGTGGCCGCGGCATCGCTCAGCACCTCGGCCAATCGCGCCGTGACGGCCGGCCAGGCGAAGTGCTCGCACACCGCGCGGCGCGCGGCCCGTCCCCGCTGCACCCGCGCGGCCGGATCGTCGATCGCTTGGCCGAGCGCGGTTGCCAGCGCGCGAGGGTCGTTGGCCGCGACGAGCCAGCCGGTCTCGCCGTCCTCGACGATTGATGCCGGACCCAGCGACCGCGTCGCGATCGCCGGGAGGCCGCAGGCCATCCCCTCGACCAGGACCTGGCCGAACTGCTCGCGCTCGGACGCGAGCACGACGGCGTCCGAGGCGGCGAAGAACTCGGGCAGCTCCGGCTGCGTGTACCAGCCCGCCAGGAACACGCGCTCGACGCCGAGCCGCGGGGCGATCTGAGCCGGGTGCTCACCTTCCCACTCGCCGGGATGCCCGCCGACCAGCACGAGCGAAGCCGGGCAGTCGCCGTCGCGCTGCGCACATCCGAACGCCTCGATCAGAAGGTCGAGGCGCTTGACCGCGGTGAACCGCCCGACATAGGTGAGCACCGGCTCGCGCGCGAGCCGCGCCACGTCGTCGGCTTCGTAGCGCACGCTTCCGGGACCGCAATCCGGCAGCCAGCCACGAGGGTGTTCGACCAGGACGCGGCGCCAAAACGCGGAGCGGTTTAGTTCGCGGGGCGCGAACAGGCCGGTGTCGACGCCGCCGGGCAGGGCGTGGATTCGCTCGGGCGGGACGTCGAGCAGGTTGATCGCGCGATCGACCCCGCCGGGCGCGGCCACGAGTTGTGCGCACCGGCGAGCCCACTGCTGAAGCCGTTCGGCCCAGCGCTCGGCGTAGCGCCAGCCGGCCGGCGGGCCGGCGGCGATCTGCTCGAGCATCAATAGCTCGGTGCCATGCAGGTGCCCGACGATCGGCACTCGCGGGGCGACGCGCCGGGCTGCCTCGTTGAGCGGCGTCAGGTGATGCAGGTGCAGCACGTCTGCCGTGGCGGCCCCGGCGCGCTCGAGCTCTCGGGCCCAGGCGCGGACCTGCCGCTCATAGTCGAGATCATCGAGGCTGGCGAACACCGCGTCCGGCGCTCCCGGGCGTTCCTCGAACGACGGGTGGATCGGCGCCGTGCCGGTTGGGCCTTCGTACTTGAGCGGTGCGTCGGTGGCCAGGGCGGGTGAGAAATCGACGGCGTGGACGTCGTCGCCGTAGAACGCGCGGGCGTCGCCGTCTGGTTCGGCCTCGCCGCGTGAGCCGGCGAGCAGTGTCACCGACCAGCCGAGCTCACGCAGCCCGCGGACGTGGGCGCGCGCCGCGTGCGCGGATCCTCCGCGCGGCGAGAACAGGATCGCTGAGACGACGTCGAGCGCCATGGTCACACCATAGTTACAACCTGCCCGCGCGCGATGGTGCGCACACCACGCCGGGGTTTGTCTATGTGGCGCTGAAGACGACCGCCGTGGCCACGGTGCGACCGTCGAGCAGGTCGACGCCGTGTTGCTCGCGGGGGCGGTTGCGCAGCCGGCGGTCGTAGACCAGCGAGGCCGAACCCCCGCCGTCCAGGTTCAGCGCGTCGGTGGCGCCAAGCTCGACCAGCGCATCCGCCAGTTCGTCGAGCGTCATGCCGGCGTCGCGGCGGGTCCGCCCGTCGCAGGCCACGGCGAGCAGGCGCTCGGGCGTCAATGCGATAGCGGCCCGCGGGTAGCGGCCATCGCTGATGTCGGAGTCGAACTGATGCGCGCCGGCCGACAGGCCCTCCGGGTCCAGCCCAGCGCAAACCGCCCGGTCGCTGTCGCGCACAAGCACGGGGCCGGCCTGGAGCATGTCGCCCGCCGGGTCGCGCGCAAGCTCGTGGCGCGCGGCAATCCGGACCTCGCCGTCGGCGATGTGCAGACAGCCGCGGACCGCGCCCCACGGCTCGGCGAATGGAACCGAGGCCGCGGCCGCCCCATCGATCCGCAATTCCCCGAGCGGTTCGTAGTTCGGGCGCATGTAGAACCCGCCAACGACGGCGTGATCGGTGCCGTGCGCCTGGCACCAGCGCACGAGCGGCATCGGCCGCTCGAGCTGGACCACGCGCGGGGTATACGCGGCGCGGTCATAGCTCGCCACGTGCAACATGGTGCTGGCACCGCCTGGCAGCCGCACGCGGAACTGCTCCAGACGCGCCTGGCGCCTGGGCAGAATCGCGTTTGACAGCAGGCGACGCACGGTGAGTGGGGAAGGGCTCATCGGAGTTATGCGTCGGCCCGTGGGAACGGCCCGGTCGTACCGAAGTACACCGGACCGTCCGGTCGGTTGCGGCTCAGCCGCGGGTCAGTGGATGTGACCGATCGGCGGCTTGCTGGCGTCGAGGCTGGCCGGCGGCGACTGGCCCGCCGTCACGCACGTATTCAACAACTGCGGTCCCGATCGTTGCAGCGACCCGCCGAACGCCACCTGGGCCAGCGAGGTAGACGTCGCGTCGCCGAGGAGGCCGGACAGGTCAGTGAGTGCCGGTCCGCATGGCGTGATCGTGTTGAGGAAGACGACCACGGTGCCGTGCACCCGCGGGAGGTACCACATCTCAGACAGGTAGCCCGGTACCTCGCCGTTGTGACCGAGCATGCCACCGGAATTCGCGATGCCGAGGCCGTACTGGACAGGCAGGGCTGTCGGCTGGCCGAAATTCTGCAGACCCGTGAAGCCAACGCCGGTCTGAACCAGCTTCAGCCTGAGCCGTTGCATTCGACGGGTCAGCAGCTCTCCGGTGCCCAGCGCCTTCGCCCAGATCTGCAGATCGTGCAGCGTCGAGACGACGTTGCCGGCGCCGAAGTACGACGACGGGCTCGGCTGGACCTGCGGGACGTACGCGAGCTTGCCGGTCGTCGGGTTGACGATGAGCTGGTAGCCGGTGGCGATACGCGATCCGCCGGTGCTGTGCGTCGGGAATGATGTGTTACGCAGGTGCAGCGGGTCGAGGACGAGCCGCCCCAGCAGCTGTGCGAACGGCTGATGCGTCACGCGCTGCGCGATGAGCGCCAGCATGATGTAGTTGGTGTCCGAGTAGTACCAGACGCCCGGCGGGAAGGCCGGTCCGTGGGTGATGTTCTGGCTGTCCTGTATGGCCAGGTTGATGAGCTGCTGGGGGCGCCAGTAGCGGCCGCACACCGTCGGATCCTGATTGGGGTAGCTGCAGCTGGCGCGCTCCTGCTGGATGAGTGACGACACTTGCCCGTCCGGACCGTAGCCCCCCTCGTCCCAGATCCCGCTCGTCATGTCGAGCAGCCGACGGATCGTGATCCGCTTGGCGTTCGGCACCTTCGGCTCCCAGATCGAAATCGGGTCGTTCAGGTGCAGCCGGCCTTTCTCGACGAGCCTGAGGATCACGGTGGCGGTGAACGTCTTCGAGATGCTGCCGATGCGAAAGCGTGTATTCAGGCTCATCTTCTTCTTGCGTTGCACGTCGGCGAACCCGTGTGCGCGCTCGAAGCGCCAGACCTGTCCGCCAGTCACCCCGACGACATACCCCGGAACGTTGAACGCGTCGATCGCCTTGAGCACCGCTTTGAGGTTCTGAATCGTCTTCTCGTGGCGGCTCGCCGCCGCCGCGTTGGCCGGCATCGCGGCCGCCGCGATGAGGGCCGTCACCGCGAGTAAGCGACGCCACCCTCCACGCCGCCGCCTAGCGTTCACGCAAACATTCCCCTGACCCATCGCCGCCTCCGTCTCGAGTGACCGCGACGCGTGCCAAGCGCCGTACTTTCGGCCGGCCTCCGGCGGAAACTGTATGCGATGGGTCAAGGGCCTGCGTAGCTTCAGTGCGCCTTCGCGTAGCTGCTGGCGCCGTACCAGTCGACGACGACAACGGGTTCATCGCCGAGGACCCAGGCGTCGTGCCCGCTGGGCAGCGAGGTGATGTCCCCAGGCTCGGCGACGAGCTCGGTACCGTCGTCCATCCGGATCGCCAGCCGCCCACTCACGTGGTACTGGAAATGGGGCGCCTCGCAACTATCGGTGCCGGCGATCGGCTTGACGTCGTTGGCCCAGCGCCAGCCGGGCTCGAACGTCATCCGGCCAACCTGCGCGTCGCCGATCGAGAGGATCTCGGCGCGGCCGTGCGGGAAGTCACGCTTCTCGTCCGGCTCGCCGAAGCTCTTGTGTTCGGTCTCGTGTCGCATGTCGTCTCCTCCTGTCGTGATCAGTTCTCGTCCCAGGCCTGCAGGACGGTCTGCTCGTCGATCTGGCCGTCGGCGAGCTTGATCACCGTGGCGCACAGGACGTGCGTGCCGTCGGGATACAGGCATGCCTGCGTGTAGGCAGCGCCGGTCTCGTCGTTGACCCGATGCCCGACCGTGTGGGTCATGTCGCGCCCGTACGTGTCCTCCAGGAACGCCTTGATCTCCTCGCGCGTGTCCAGCACGCGCGGCGCGCCCGGCTGGCTGTTCTTGTCGACGACGGTCAACGTGGCATCGGGGCCGTACATCGACAGCTGCGTCGAGGCGTCGCGTTCCTCCGCTGCCCGCGCAAAGCGCTCGAGGTCGAATGTGGTGACGGTGCTCATGGCGTCCTCCTTAGGGTCGTTTGGTGCCATGCGACGGAAGGTTCTTCGCCGTGCGTCTTGACGGCGTCAAACCCGCGTCAAAGGGCCACGGCGGTACCCTTGACGTGTGCTGCAGGCTCGCCTGCTTGGGGTGCTAGAACTGACGCTGGACCGGACGGTGATCGACTCGCCGGCCTCGCAGCGGCCGTGGGCGGTGTTCGCGTACCTGGCGCTGGCCGATGGTCCGGTGTCCCGGGCCGATCTGGCTTCGCGGTTCTGGCCCGACGTGCTCGACCGAAGCGCCCGGGCCAGCCTGCGCAGCGCGCTATGGGCACTGCGACGTCAGCTCGGTGAGTGCGTCGTGGTCGAGGGCGAGCGCGTCGGCCTGGACCTCGACCATGCTTGGGTCGACACGAGGGAGTTTGAGCGCCTGGCGAGCGTCGACCCATCGGGCGCGCTGGCCTTGTGCCGTGGCGAGCTGCTCGAGGGTCTCGAGGACGACTGGGCCGTGTCGGCCCGCGCGCGGCATCGAGAGCGGGTGATCGGGCTGCTCGAAGCGCTGGCGGCCGAGGCGGAGGAACGCGGCGAGGTGGCGGAGGCCGTAGCGCTCACGCGGCGCCAAGTCGAGCGCGACCCTTTCGACGAGGCGTCGCATCGCAGGCTCATGGCCCGGCTCGACGCGGCGGGCGACCGGGCCGGGGCGATCCGGGCCTACCGAGGGCTGGCCGAGCGGCTGCGAAGCGAGCTCGGGGTGGCGCCGGCGGCGGCTACTCGCGAGGCGGCGGACGCGCTGCGGGCGCCGGCATCGGCTGGCCCGCCGCGTGCCGTGGACGCCGGGCTTACGTCGCCCGCCGGTCCGCTGCCACTCGTCGGCCGACACGACGAGATGGGACAGCTTGACCGTGTGTGGAGCGCGGTCGCTAGTGGAACCGGGGCGGCCGCCGTCTTGCGCGGCGAGGCCGGGATCGGCAAGACCAGGCTGACGGCAGAGGTTCGCGCGCGCGCGCGAGGATCGGGCGCCCGTATCGCCACCTGCGCCGCGCTTGACCTCGGCGGGACGGCGCCGTTCAGCCTGTGGGCCGAGCTCATCCGCGAGCTTTTGCCCCAGCTACCCGCGCCACCGGTCGAGTCGGGCTGGCCGGGCGATTTGGCGCTGCTCGCGGCCGAGCTGCCCCCGCATTTCGAGCGTGGGCTCACGCCGAGCACGTCGATTGCGCCCGACCTCCAGCGCACGCGTCTGTTCGAGGCCGTCGTGGCGCTTCTGGCCTGGGCGGCACGCGATGCGCCACTGCTGCTCGTGCTCGAGGACGTGCACGCCGCGGACGCGCCCAGCTTGGAGCTGGCGGCCTACGCCGCGCGGCGCATCGGTGGGCTGCCGCTGATGCTGCTGATCACGCGCCGGGCGCTGCCGGTACGCGCGGACGCAGACAGCCTGGAGCAGGCGCTGCGGGCCCGGGGTGCGCTCGCGCTGGATCTCGACCTTGCGCCCCTGCCGGCGGAGTCGGTGGCAGCGCTGGCCCTTACGGCCGCCGAGTTGACTCCCGAGCAGGTCGAGCGCGTCGTCGACCGTGCCGAGGGCAACGCGCTGCTCGCCGTCGAGACCGCGAAGGTGCTGCGCGACGGCAGCGATGATGTGGCGCCGAGCCTGCGCGGAGCGGTGCGCGCGTCATTGGCGCCCTTGCCCTCGGGCGTCCGCGAGTTCGTGGATCTGGCCGCGGTGGCGGCGCGCCCGGTGTCCTCGCTCGAGGTCCGGGCGCTGGCCACGGCGGAGGACCCCGAGCGCGCGGCGGCCGCCGCGGTCGAGTCCGGCGTCCTCGGCTCGGCCCAGGGAGGTATCGGCTTCCGCCACGCCCTGCTGCGCGATGCCGTCTACGAGGAAGTTCCCGAACCTCGTCGCAGCGCCCTTCACCGGCAGTGGGCCGGCGCGCTCGAAGTGGCCGAGCGGCACGGGGCCGTGCCGCGGCCGGCCGAGATCGCGCGTCACCTGCGCCTCGGCGGTGCCGCGCGCGAGGCCGTCCCGCCTCTGGTACGCGCCGCCGCCGAGGCCCGCGCGCTGGCCGCGCTGGAGCAGGCGGCCGATTACCTGC
>JBJMLD010000113.1:0-19736 GCA_045805545.1 Solirubrobacteraceae bacterium
GCGCCAAAAACGCATGTCAGCGCCGGCCTTCCAGACCGCTTGCATGCGGTGTGGGCGAATAACGCCAACAACGCATGCGAGCGCCTCAGGGGGGCGTCGCTGAGCTACGTTCTTGGCGTTGCGGGGGCGTGTTCGGGCGTCAAGACGGCGTTTTCCGGAGCCGGATCGGCCAAGTGGACCACCGAAACCGCCGATCCACTCCTACTCGTTGCGCCTTTCCTGAAACCGTCGCCGCCGCAGGGACTTGCGACTGACCTGGCTTGGCGACTCTCGGCGTCCAAACGGACGCCGGATGGACTAACTACACCTAGTCGGCGGCCTCCGCCGGCCGGTCGGCCGCCGGCGCCGCGCCGCCCGCCGGCGGACCAGGGGCATCCGTCCCCACCTCGTCCTCGGCCCGCCGGCGCGCCCGGTGCTCGCGCACGCGCAGGAACACGAGCCCGGCAACGACGAGCACCCCGAAGGCGATCGCCGCCACGATCCCGAACTCCTCGAACACGTGCGCCGCGGCGTGCCCGCCGAAGTAGCCGGCGAGGCCAAACGTGATGCCCCACGTGATCCCGCCCAGCGCGTTCCAGAAGAAGAACTCGCGGAAGCGCATGTGGTTGATGCCGGCCAGCCAGGCCGCGGCCACACGCACCAGCGCCACCCAGCGGCCGAAGAACACGGCCTTGGGGCCGTGGCGTGTGAAGAAGCGATCGCCGACCGAGATCAGCATCCGCCGGCGGTGCACGAACGGGCCCGGCGCAGTCAGCACCTCCCGGCCGATCCGCCGCCCGAGCAAATACCCGATGTTGTCGCCGATGATCGCCGACGCGATGCCGATCATCAGCACGAATTCGATCTGCAGCTTGCCCTGGCTGGCCAGCACGGCGGCCAAGATCAGCGCAGTCTCGCCGGGCGATGGGATGCCCATCGACTCCAGCCCGATCACCGCGGGCAGCGCGTACCCGAGGCTGCTCGAGACACCGAACAGCGCGGCCAGCTGCAGCATCATGGGTTGCGCATAATCGCCAGCAAGGACAGCCCCGCGCCAAGCGTACGCCCTCGGCGCAACCAGGACGCCTCGAGCTGGAGCGGGCGCTCGAGCGCCCCGTTCAGCCAGGCCGGTCCGATATGCAGATCGGGCGTGTATTCGCCGTCGACCGACGCCTGTCGGTGTCGCTGGGCCAGCCGCACGGCCGCCGCCGGCGCCAACAGCACGCTGTTGAACGAGGTGATGCGCTCGACCTCCCACCCGGCCGCCTGCGCCACCGCCCGGAGCATCCGCCGGTTGTAGCGACGGAAATGATGGTTGGCCTCATCGTGGCGGGACCACAGCGCCTGGTAGGCAGGGACCGTGACGAGCAGCCATCCGCCCGGCTTGCACACCCGACGCAGCGAGGCCAGCGTGGCCCGATCGTCGGGCGTGTGCTCGATCACGTCCAGGCAGGTGATGAGGTCAAACGTCTCGTCATCCCAGGGAAGGTCCTCCAACCGACCGATCCGCACGTCGAACGCGACCTGACCGCGGCCGCGCCGCGCCGCGGCCACGCCTGCGGCATCCGGATTCAGCTCGATCCCGGACACCGAGCCGTAGTCGACGAGCTCCTCGAGCGTGCGCCCGGAGCCGCAGCCGGCGTCGAGCACGTGCGCCTCAGAGGGCTGCGGGAGCGGCATCCGATCGAGCTCGGCGCGGATGATCCGCCGGCGGCCGCGGTACCACCAGTGATGCTCATCGACGTCGAGCATCGCCTGCATCAAGCGCTCGTCCATCCGGCTGATGCTGTCAGTTAGACGAACGCGACGGCGTCCCCTTCGGGAGCGCGCGCCGCCGGCAGGTGCAGCGTGAACCTGGCCCCTGCACCGTCCTGCTGCTCCAGCACGAGCTCGCCGCCCATGCGTGCGGCCAGCTCGCGGCCAATGGCCAGGCCAAGCCCGAAACCGGCCTGACCGCCGGTGTCGCGCCCGCGCTTGAAGCGCTCGAAGATCAGGTCACGCTCCTCGGGCGGCACGCCGGGCCCCTGGTCGATCACGCTCAGCGTGGGCACGGGGTCATGGCGGAGTTCGACCCGCAACTCGCCGCCCGCGGGACTGACGCGCACCGCGTTGTCGAGCAGGATGCGGAGGATCCGTGCCACGCTGCCGGGGTCGCCCAGCGCCCAAACCGGGCCGATCCCGTCGTCGAGCGCCGAGACGATCCCCCGCTCGCCGATGCCGAGCTCGAATTCGGCCAGCACGGCGCGGCTCAGCTCGCCAAGCTCGACCGGCTCCGAGCGCAGCTGCACCTCGGCATCGATCCGGCTCAGGTCGAGCAGGTCGGCGGCGAGCCGCCCGAGCCGGCGTGACTGGGCCCTCGCCCGCTCGAGCAAGGCCCGGGCGTCTTCGAGGTCGGGCTCGCCGCCGCCGAGGTCATCATCGATCAGCTCGAGCATGCCGTCGAGCGAGGTCAGTGGCGTGCGCAGCTCGTGCGATGCCGTGGCCACGAACGCGCGCCGCGCCTCCTCCTGGTGCTGGAGACGGCGCTGCATGATCGCGAACGTCCGGGCCAGGTCGCCGACCTCGTCGCGTGCTCGGTCCTCCGGCACCGGCGCGGTCGGACCCTCCTGAGCCAGGCGGAGCGCTGCCTGGCGCAGGTGGCGCAGGCGGCGCACCACGGTCATGGCCAGCGGGATGGCCAGGATCAGCGTCAGCGCCAACCCGGCCAGGGCGGCGGTGATGAATGCGTTCTTGACCGTGCGGACGGCACCGGGGATCTCGTCGATCGGGCGGCGCACGGCGAGGACGTAGTTGACCTTGTCGTTTGTGAACGGGAACGTCATCCGAACGTAGTCCTTGTTGCCGATCGTCCCGAAGCTGGTGTTGGAAGCCGCGGTCTGGAACGACTTGGCCACGTCGTCGAACGAGTCCGACTCGGCGTTCTCGCCCTCCGAGGCGGGGGGCAACAGGAGCTGGCCCTGACCGTCGGCGTTGGGATAACCGAGCACGTAGACGAAGCCACCGCCCAGGCGCGAGACCAGTTTCTGCTGGGTGTTCTGAAGCGCCGTCTGGGCCGGCGAGCTGATGGCCGGGTTCTGGAGCGCATTCGTCAGCGCCTGTAGGTCCAGATTCTCGAAGTCCTGCGTCGGGTGGTTCGGCAGGTCGTGCTTGAGCGTGGTGAGCGCGGAGTTGCGCAGGCTTTGCTCGAGCGGGCCGAGCAGAGCCACCGCCGCCACGGCGAGAGTGGCCACGGTCGTCACGAGCACCGCGCCGACGATCCGTCCGCGCAGACCGAGGGCACCACGCCGCGGTCGCGCCCGTGCCATTACGGTCCTCGCAGCCGGTAGCCGGCGCCGCGCACGGTAAGGATGTAACGCGGCTTGTCCGGCTCGGGCTCGAGCTTTTCGCGAAGGTGGCGGATATGGACGTCGATGGCGCGCGGATCGCGATAGGCGCTGTCGCCCCAGATCGCGCGCAGGAGCTCCTGGCGGTTCAGCAGCCGCCCCGGATCCGCCATCAACGCGTCCAAGAGCTCGAATTCGGAGAAGGTGAGGCGCACTGGCTCGCCCTCGACGGTCACCTCGCGCTGCGCGCGATCGAGCGTGATCGGGCCGACGACCAGCACCTCCTCGCCCATGGCGCGAGTGCCGGCCCGCCGCAGGACGGCGCGAATGCGGCTGCGCAGCTCGGCCAGCCCGAACGGCTTGGTCACGTAGTCGTCGGCCCCCGCCTCGAGCCCGAGAACGGCATCGGCCTCCGAGTCGAGCGCGGTGAGCATGATGATCGGGACGACGTTGCGTCGGCCCCGCAGCGTGCGGCACACCTCGTAGCCGTCGGGACCGGGGCCGAGAGCGACGTCGAGCAGGACGATGTCGAAGTGGTCGGTGCTGGCGCGGTCGATCGCGCCGCGCCCGTCGGCAACCGCCATCACGCGGTGCCCCTCACGCGAGAACGAGCGGGTCAGCATCTCGCGCAGGTCGGACTCGTCATCGACGACCAGAATGCTGAGCGAGGCGTTGGCGCCACGCGCGCCGGGCGGTGGCGCGGATGATGCTGTGCCCTCGGAGCTGGTCATTCGCTGTCGATCGTAGCCACTGGCGCCCGGGGCGCGCGCACGGGCTCAGAGCGCACCGGTGGCGCCGCCGCCTCCGCGCGGCCGAGCGAATCCGCCACCTCCGAGCGCGCCGGCGCGCCCACCTGACGCGGCACGAGCGACCCGGCGGACGCGATCGACCAGAGCACGGCGACCCAGCTCAGCGTGGCCAGCGCGACGTGCACCCACACCATGTCGGTGGGCAGGCGAAGCTCGTACTGAACGCTTCCGATCAGTCCCTGGGCGGCGAGCAGGATCGCGAGCACCGTCAGAGGCTCGAGCGCCTCGCCGCTGGCCCCGCGCCGGCGGCGGAGCAGCCACACGCCGATCACGGCCAAGCCGAACACGGCGGCGATCGTGGCGTGGCGATGCACGACCCAGTTGAGCGTGCCGTTGCCCTTGAAATGCAGGCGATGGATGCGCTGTCCCGGCGAGCCGCCGGCGTGCGGCCCGGCGGCCGTGGCGGCGGTCCCGGCGAAGATGGCGAGCGCCCCCAGAGGCGCCAGCGCGCGCACCGACCACACGGACACGCGATCGCTCGAGCGCGGCCGCGCGCCGGGTTCATACGTGCTGCGCCAGGCCAGCGCCACGGCGGCAATCAGCACGAGCATCGACAGCGCGAAATGCCCCATCACGAATCCCGGCGCCAAGTGCTCGCGGACGGTGAAGCCGCCCAGCACCGCTTGGGCGACGACGCCGAGCGGCAGCGAGAGCGCCAGCAGAGCCAGATCGCGGCGGAACGGCCTCCGTGTGAAGCCCAGCAGGGCTGCCACGACGGTCATCACGCCCACGAGTCCGGACAGCGCGCGGTTGCCGAACTCGATCAGCGCATGCGTACTCAGTGGCGGGAGCGCATGGCCGTAGCACTTCGGCCAGTCAGGGCACCCGAGGCCCGAGCCGGTCAGCCGCACTGCCGCCCCGGTGAGAACGATCAGGGTCAGCGCGGCGAGCGTCAGGTACGCGACGCGGCGATACTGGGAGGGGTTGACGGCTAGGCGGGCGCGCATCGGAGAACCCGTGCGGAATGTAGCGGCCGGAGTTCGCCGACGGTCCTCAGCCGACTCGGTGCAGCCTGAGCACTCCGGCCCACGATCCCGAGGCGCTGCAACGCTGATAGGAGGGGAAGGGCACCGCGCACTTGCGGGGCGGAGTCCCGGAGCGCGTCTGATGCAGCGCCAGCGTGATCAGCGAGGCACGGCGCAACACTCGCAAAGGGACGACTGTCGCAGCCGACGTGTACCAGCGATCGGGACCGTAGTGGCTCGAGAAGCTGAAACCCGGCGTGTAGTAGTTGTCGAACAGGCCGTCGATCGGGTCGCCCTGCCCCGGACACTGGGGCGGGAGGTCGTTGACCGCTGTGAACACCGGGTTCAGGGCGGTGATCGAGAAGGCGTGTCGCCTAGCCAGATAGCGGACGCGGACTGATGCACGCAACGGCCAGCGCTTTGGCGTCGAAAAGCTCACCCGGCAGCTGATCGAGGCGTTCTGGCTGGGGAACAAGCCATCGACATGACGGTGCGAAACCCGGCCGGTAGCCGCGCTGGCCCCGTGGGCGCCGAGGAAATCCCTGACTCCATTGCAGGGATCAGTTGGGCGGCGCCGGGTCGCTCCGCAGCTGGGTATCGCCCAGGCACGGTCAAACTTGATCGCCCAGCGCTGCGTGCTCGAGTCGTCGGCATCGTTCGTGTCGGCGAGCCCGCCGGGATTTGGAGGGGTCGAGTGATAGCGGGTGTGGAATCGGCCGGAGCCGGTGTAGGTGAGCACGAACCGCGGCGTGGCTTCGAAGCGGCCGCGGTGGGAGCGCAGCGGGCGCGATGCCGCCGACGCCGCGCCCGAGGCGGCCTCGAGGATCAGGACCAAGAGCACGCCCGTGACGCGTCCAACAGCCAACAGGTAAGAACGCTGACAGCGCGTTTTCTCCCCCATGCCGATGAAGGATGCACGATTTTCCACGATGAGGTGAATCGGCTTGCTTTTCTCCCTGGAACGGATCTAGTGTTGACACATGTCCAGACCGACCCGCACACCCGCCCGCGGGCGCGCCGCGATGGCTGCCGCAATGCTCATCACGTGCCTCGCCCTTCCCGCAACCTCATCTGCTCAGGCCTCGCGGACCTGGGTGTCCGGAACCGGTGATGACGTCAACCCGTGCAGTCGTACCGCACCGTGCAAGACGTTCGCCGGAGCGATCTCCAAGACGGCCACGGGGGGCGAGATCGACGCGCAAGACCCTGGCGGCTACGGTGCGGTGACGATCACCAAGTCGATCACGATCGATGGTGGCGGCGGTCAGGTCGCCTCGATCCTCACCGCGGGTGTCAACGCGGTGAACATCAACGCGGGGGCCACGTCCACGGTCACGTTGCGGAACATCCGCATCGAAGGCATCGGCGGCGGGCTCAGCGCAGTCAAGATCTTCGCGGCGAAGACCGTGCACCTCCAAAATGACACGATCAACAACTTCACACAGAACGGTGTCGACTTTCAGTCGAGCGTGACCGACACGCGGGTCACCGTGGACAACGTCTCGATCGAGGACAACGGCGGCGCCGGCGTCTTGGCCGCTCCGGCCGCGGGCGGAAGCGGCCGTGTGTTCGTCACGCGCAGCTCGATCGATGCCAACGGTTGCGGCGTAGCCGTCGGCGCGACGACGTGCGGAGCCGCATCGGGCAACGGGCAAGCTGCTCTCGTGTTCGTCCAGGGCACGAACATCGCCGACAACGGCACCGGCGCGGGAGCGTCGAATACGACTGGCGCCGGGGTCTTCGCCGTCGGCCCGGTCGCAGCCGTCATCGGCGGCGACACGATCACCGGCAACACCAACGGCCTCAAGTCGAATGCCGGCGGCGCGATCTTGTCGTTCGGTGACAACGACGTGTTCGGGAACACAACTGACGGCAGCCCGACCGGGTCGAGCGGTCCCAAGAAGGCGCTCGACACCTCGCGTCTGTGGCGCACGCTCAACACCCGGGCGAAGAAGCTCCGGCAGGCCCGAGCTCATCGCAGACACAGGCACCGCCGCGTCCTGACGTAATCGCCGACGGCAGCGCGGTGGTAAGACTCCGCGATGCCACCCCGGCTGTCGATCTGCATCCCGACGCACCACGGGCGTCGGGCCGAGCTCCAGCACCTCCTGGGGACGATCATCTCGCAGCTCCCGCCGAGCGATCGGCCCCGCGTCGAGATCGTCATCAGCGACAACGCCTCGAGCGACGGCACCGAGGAGATGGTCCGCCAGATGGCCGCCGATCACCCGGGGTCACTCGCCTATCACCGCAACGATCGCGACCTCGGCGGCACGGCAAACATCTTCCGCTCGGTCGAGCTGGCGGCCGGCGAATACTGCTGGGTCGTCGGATCGGACGACGGTCTGGAGCCGAGGGCCCTCGAAGCTGTCCTGAACACGCTCCAGGCAAACGACGGGGTCACCGGCGTCAGCTTCGACTTTCGCGTGTACGGCCCGGACATGCACCCCGCTGCGTTCGGTTATCCGCGCGAGATCTACCCCGACGGGTGGTCACGCCCCGCGCGATATCGGACGTCCGGCGCGATCCAGCACAACCTGGGGCTGCTGTTCGGCTACATGTCTAATCACGTGGTCAACCGCCATGCGTGGATCGATGCGTTGCGCCGTCAACCGCCACCGGAGCGCTCGTATCCGCTGTTCGGCATGCTCCTGCACCTGGGGCGGATTGCCCACGGCCGTCCCGATTGGGTGTGGATTCCCAAGACGCTCGTGCAGAATCGCTCGGGCAACCAGAGCTGGACGACCGCGGAGCTGGCCTGGCGCTACCACCTGCGTGCCTCACATGAGGTGAGAACCGTGTGGTCTGAGCTGCCCGGTCGTGACAGCGACCAGTTCACGGCGCTCGATTGGCGCTGGTACCACCTGTGCGGCAACCCCCAGGTGATGATCGATTGCAAGCTTCAGCCGGGCGGCGGACCGAAGCGGGATCTCGCCATGCTCGCCCGCTTCACCAAGGTGTTCTGGCGCCGGCCGGAGTTCTGGCGTTGGACGCTGCCCGCCCTCCTGACGCCGGTCGAGACGCTACGTGGCGATCAGCAGCTGATCGACCGGCGCACCCGAAAATGGCGACAGCGCCCGGTTCCCGCTGCGGCACCCGCCGCACCGCAGTCCGCCACCCTGAGCGACCAGGTGCGGGCACCCGGGCTCAACCGCTTGCTGCTGCGGCCAAAGGTCCGCGACGCCATCGCCGGCATGTTTGACCGTGCCTACTTCTACGCATTCCCACGGACGCTGTTCGACACCCGGTGGCTGGGAACGCAGCTGCTCAAGTATCCGACCGATCTGTTCGTCTACCAAGAGCTGCTCGCCGAGCTGCGTCCCGCGCTCATCATCGAAACCGGCACCTGGCGCGGAGGCTCGGCAGTGTTCCTGGCCACGGTCTGCGATGCGATCGGCCACGGCAACGTGGTCAGCATCGACGTGGCCGCCGAGGCGCCGCTGCCGGAGCACCCTCGCGTCACCTACCTGAGCGAGTCTTCCGTCGACAGCGCAGTTCGCGACCGGGTCATGGCGGAGCACGCC
This sequence comes from Solirubrobacteraceae bacterium, assembly GCA_045805545.1. Classification (GTDB taxonomy): domain Bacteria; phylum Actinomycetota; class Thermoleophilia; order Solirubrobacterales; family Solirubrobacteraceae; genus Palsa-465. The sequence continues at coordinate 8,601 of JBJMLD010000113.1, forward strand.
GGGGTGGATCCCGTACTGGTGATCCTCGACTCCGACCATGGCAAGGATCACGTGCTCGCGGAGCTGCGCCTCTGGAGCGAGGTGGTGACCCCGGGCAGCTATCTGGTCGTCGAGGACACCAACCTGAACGGCCACCCGGTGGCGCCTGGCTGGGGCCCGGGGCCGATGGAGGCAGTGCTCGAGTTTCTCGACGAGAACCCGGAGTTCAGCCCCGACCCGGTGCGCCAGCGATTGATGCTCAGTGCGAACCCGCGGGGGTTTCTGCGACGGCGATGAGCGGAGGCTCGGAAGCGGGAGTCTTCCGATACTTGCGCTTGAGGAACGGCAGCTCGACTAGGTAGTAGCTGGCCGTGCCGGCGAGCACGGTCAGGACGAGCCCGGGGACCAGCACGGTCAGCACATGGTTGCCGAGAAGCACATGCCCGTGACCGAGCAGGCGGCCGGCGAGCTCGACCTCGATCGGGTAGTGATACAGGTACATCCCGTAGGAGATGACTCCGATCCACACCAGCGCGCGGGTCGAGAGGATCCGCCGCGGCAGCCCACCCGCGCGATCTCCGAACAGGGCGGGAAACGTGAAGCAGAACGCGGCCACGAGGGTGAGAGACCAGTCGCTCAGCCAATCGCGCGTTGCAAGGTGGCGGTACTGGGCGAGTATGTCGCTGCCCCCGAGAAGGTGACGGAAGCCGAGCGCCGCCAGCACCCAGGTTCCGGCGCCGGCCAGCCAGAACAGCCCGGGGTGGCGGCGGACCAGCTTGATGATGCCCGGGTTGCTGCGCGTCCGCTCGATCCACACGCTCCACACGGCCAGCGCCATACCCATCAGGAACGCTTCCACGAACCATGGAAATCCCGACCCCAACACGCCGATCGTGTGGATCCCGGCGTGCGGAGCCGCCGTCCCGAACACGGCGACCGCGAACGCGAGGACTAACCCCACGACCTCATTGCGCCACCACTTACGGCCGGCGGGAGCCGCGCGGACCGCCCACGCAAACAGTCCCATCAGCAGGTAGCAGCGCATCTCGATCGCGAGCGACCACGTCGGTCCGTCTCCACTCCCGGCCACGGCGGTGTTACCCGAGTAGATCCAGGTGAACGTGTAATAGCGCCACCAATGCGAGCTGAGGGCCAGCGGCACCGTGAGCACGACCGCCAGCACGGTGAGCGCGACCCAGTAGCCCGGGACGATCCGCAGCAGCCGCCGGCGTGCGTACTCGCGCAATGACGGCAACTCACGCCCGGCTGCCCGCGCCGTCACGAAGGGCCGGTAGAGCAGGAAGCCGGACAGCGCGAAGAACACGTGCACCGCGATGTTGGCCTTGACCACGATGGCGCCGAAGCCGTGGTTGGACTGCGCGCCGGCTACTCCCTCGGCGTGGGCCCAGACGACGGTGAGCACGGCGAGCCCGCGCAGCGCGTCGGACAGCGCGAAGCGGGGGTTGCCGGGAGGCGGCTGGAATGCCGGCGTTACCGCTTCGTCGCCCGCGATCGGTGCCCCTGGCGCGTCGCTCACCGTGGCAATGGTAATCCCGGTCCACTAGCCTGCGGCGCCGATGGAGGCACGGACAGTGGAGCTGCCCACCGCCCGCGCATCCCGCAGCAGCTGTCGCAGCTGCGGATCGGCGCTCGAGCGGGTGTTTGCCGACCTCGGGATGACCCCGCTGGCCAATTCGTTCCTCCGCGCCGACCAGCTCGAGGCGATGGAGCCGTTCTACCCGTTGCGCGCGCTGGTCTGCGACGAGTGCCTGCTCGTCCAGCTCGACGAGTACCAGTCGCCGGCCTCGATCTTCTCCGAGTACGCCTACTTCTCGTCCTACTCGACCGCCTGGCAACAGCACTGCCGGGCCTATACGGAGCAGATCATCCCGCGGCTCGAGCTCGACGATCGCTCGTTCGTGGTCGAGATCGCCAGCAACGACGGCTGTCTGTTGCGGAACTTCGTCGAACGCGGGATCCCGGCGCGCGGGGTCGAGCCGGCCGCCAACGTGGCGCGCGTGGCGATCGACGCCGGCCTGCCCACCGTGGTCGACTTCTTCGGCCGCCGAGTGGCCCGCGAGCTGGCCGCCGAGGCGCAGGCTGACCTGATCGTCGCCAACAATGTGGTGCCCCACACGCCGACGTTGAGCGACATGGTCGGGGGGATGCAGATGCTGCTCGCACGCGAAGGCACGATCACCGTCGAGTTCCAGCATCTGCAGAAGCTCATCGCGCTCGGGGAATTCGACACGATCTACCACGAGCACTTCTCCTACTTCACGCTCGGCACGTTCGATCGCGTCCTGCGCGCCCACGATCTGGCGGGCTACGACGTCGAGGAGCTGCCGACACACGGGGGCTCGCTGCGGGTGTACGCGGCGCACGCCGAGCAGAACCGCCCGGCCAGCGAGCGCTACCAGGCTGTGCTCGCGGCGGAAGCCGCGGCGGGCCTTCACCGGATCGACGGCTACGCGGACTTCAACGACAAAGTCCGGCAGGCCAAGCGGGAGATCGTCCGCTTCTTTCTCGGCCTGAAGGACGAGGGGGCCTCGATCGCCGCCTACGGAGCTCCGGCCAAGGGCAACACGCTGCTCAACTACTGCGGTCTCGGAACAGACGTGATCGACTTCACCGTGGACCGCAATCCGCGCAAGCAGGACACGTTCCTGCCGGGCACGCACATCCCCGTCCTGGCGCCGAGCGCGATCGAGCAGGCCAGGCCGGACGTGGTCTTCATCCTGCCCTGGAACTTGCGCGACGAGGTCATGACCCAGCTGGCGCACATTCGTGAGTGGGGAGGGCGGTTCGCGGTGCGTTATCCCGAGATGCGCCTGTATGACTGACCTCGGCGGGCCGGTCCTCGTGACCGGCGCCACCGGGATGATCGGAGCCGCCGTCCGGACCGAGCTTGAGCACCGCGGCGCCCGGGTCCATGCCAGCGCGGTCGATCTGCTGGACGGCGCGGCCACGCGCACGCTGATGGCCGAGGTTCGCCCGGCTGCCCTCGTGCACTGCGCCTGGGGATCCTCGACCGGCGCGGCTGTGCAGTCAGCCGAGCAGGCTCGCTGGTGCGACGCGGGTGCAGAGCTGCTGAGCGCCTTCGGACGCAGCGGCGGCCGAGCTGCCCTCGTCGCCGGCAGCAGCGCCGAGTACGACTGGAGCGCTCCGCTGCTCGACGAGCAGCGCACGCGGGTCGCGCCCGCGACCGCCTACGGACGGGCCAAGCACGAGCTTCACCAGCGTGGGCGCGACATCGCCGAGGCGTTCGGCTTCACCCTGGCCTGGCCGCGGATCTTCTTCGTCTACGGGCCTCGAGAGCACGCCGAGCGCCTCGTCCCCAGCGTCGCCCGCGCCCTCCTCTCTGGGCGGGCCGCGCCCTGCACGGACGGGCGCCAGCAGCGTGACTATCAGTACGTCGACGACGTGGCGGGGCAGCTGGTGTCGCTGCTGCAGGCCCGATGCGATCATCCCGTGAACGTCGGCTCCGGACGACCCATCGCGGTCCGCGAGCTGGTTGAGGCGGTGGCCGCCGAGATCGGCCGCCCGGAGCTGATCGAATTCGGTGCGCTGCCACGCCGGCCGCACGAACCCGACCGGCTGATCGCCGACGTCACGCGGCTGCATCGGCTGATCGGCGACGCCGAGCGCATATCTCTGGCCGAAGGCGTCAGACGGACCGTGGCCTGGTGGCGCGCGCAGAATCCGTGACGGGCACCGCAACTCGTGTTCGGCATCTACATGCACCTGCTTGGTCTCGAGATCGGCCTCCTGGTCGTCCTCGCCGCGCTTGGCAGCCTGCCCGCGGCTCTGCTTGGCACCCGCGTCCCCGGTGTTCGCGCCGCACTGGCGCCGGCGTTCGGTCTGGCTGTCGCGGGGTGTGCCTGCCTGACCGCTTCGGCGGTGATGCCGGGCCGGATCGCCGCTTGGCTCGTGCTGGGACCGCTGACGCTGGCCTCGCTCGCGCTGGCGCTTCGCCGCGCTCGACGGCGACGGGGCACACCGCTGCTACGTGCCGATCGGCGGCTTATCGCAGAGATGCTGGCGATCGTGCTCGTCGTCACCGCCGCATTCAATCTTCCGTTGGCCAAACGTCATTCGCTCGGACCGGTCATCTACAACGTCGCGGACGCGGCGTTTTACGTGCCGACCGCCAGCGCGCTGCGCGACCATCGGCTCGGGGACTCCGACTGGGGACCAGCCTGGAGTCTGGTCGTCGACGCCAACCGGCGCGGTATATCAACCGGGGTCCAGGTCGCCTTCCCAGCCCTGGAGGCCGACGCTGGCGAGTTCTTCGATTCGGCGCCGACTGACTCCAACGCGCCATTTCTCATCGCGGTTCTCGTAGTCGCGGCACTGGGAATCTTCGCCGCGGTGCGTTTCTTTGCCGCCAGAGCGACCCTGGCCGCGCTGGTGGCAGGGCTGCTCGTGGCCGGACCGCTGTTCTACAGCCTGTTCCTCGAGTCCTCGGACGCGGCCATCGCCGCCATACCGAGTGTGGTTCCTGCGTTGATCTGCACCACGCTGTACCTGCGGCACCGGCGTCTGAGCGATCTCGTCCTGCTGGGCATCTCGCTGGCCGCCATCCCCACCTTCCACCCCGGGCTCGCGCCACCGCTGGTGTTCCTGGTCGTCGTGGTCGTGGCCGTGTTGTGGGTGCGGGCGGCACGGGCGGGGCGCGCCACCCGCGGCATGGTCGGCGACGCCGCAGCCGCGCTGCTCGCCCTGCTCGTCGTGGTGCTTGTCACGTCTCCACTGGCCCTGCCCCGCACCGTCGAGTTCGTCCAACTCGTGAAGAACGTGCTGACGAACTTCGGTGGGCCTCTTGACGCGCAGCTGACGCTGGCGACGACTGCGCCCTTCCTGACGCAGACCCGTGAGCTGTACGCGCTGCGGGGACTGGGGCCAGGGCCGTCCTCTCTCATCACGGCCGCCGGAGCGGTCGGCGTGCTCGCGCTTGTCGCTATCGGGCTGCGGCGCTTCCGCGCCGCCTGGCTCGGCCTGGTCGTGATCGTCGCGATGGTCGTGCTGGCAGCCGGCTTCATCTCGGTGGGTGACTGCAAGTACTGTGGCCAGCGTTCCCTGCTGCTGGCCGCGCCGGTGATCGACGTGCTAATCGGGCTCGGGCTGGTTGCGCTGGCCTCGCTATCACGCCGCGGCGCCTTGGTCGCCGCCGGCTGTGCGCTCGCTACCCTGGCCCTCGTCGGCCACATGACGACCGTGGCGGCTCGTCGTCTCGTGGACGGCGCCCACATGGTCCCTGCGGCCTACGAGCGCCTGGCCGCGCTCGCCCGCCGTCAGGCCGGCCCGCTTTACCTCGAGGGCAACGATGCGCTGTGGCTTGCCATTCGAGAAGCGCCGCTGCTCTACACCGCCGCCGCAGATAAGTCCTTACGCCATCTCATGGTCGACCGGACCCAGCCGGAGTTCTTCGCCTACCCCGGAGCCGTGGTGACACCTTCGGCACGCGCCAACGGCTACACGGAGATCCTCACCCGCTTCGGCTCCATCCAGACTCGCCGGACCGTTATCGCTCGCGCCGGCCCGTTCGCGCTCGAGCGGCCGGCGCGACCGTTCGACGTCGCGGTCGACGCCGGCGCCGAGCTCGACTTCCTCCCCCTCGACCCGGCGCAAAGAGCGTGGGTGTACGGGCCGATCACGCTCACCGTAACGGCGGCCAGCCACGAACCGGCGTGGCTTCGCGCCACGCTGAGCGGGCCCAGCGCCGACGCCACCACCGTCAGCACACCGGCCTCAGCTGAAGTGATCGGCCGCGGCCCGGGGACACTCACGGTGTGCGCTGCGGTGCCCGGCAACGGTCGAGTCCGGACTTTGACGCTTGGGCTCAGCTTCCCGCCGATCCCGGCGGGCCCGCGCGGGCCGTTCATCATCGATCAACCCGTGAGCCAGAGCCTGGCGCTCACCGCGATGGCAGCCGACCCGCAAGACTGCCACCATTAGCAGGGGACCTAGGGAGCCGGGCAACGCAAACATGAGCACGCTGAAGCCAACTCCACCTCCGTCGGTGTCCACCGAGCCGGGTGACGAGCGAGCCTTGGTCTCGATCGTCATCCCAGCGCGCAATGAGCAGGACAACATCGAGCGGCTGGAGCGCGAGGTCACGGCCGCCACCGACCCGCTTCCTTATCGCTTCGAGTTCATCGTGGTCGACAACGCTTCGACAGACAGCACACCGGAACTGGTCAAGGCTCTGTGCGCCCGTGACCCGCGCTGGAAGTACGTCCGTTTTACCCGTGACTTCACGGTTGAGATGTCGATCACGGCCGGCTACCGCTACGCCCAGGGCCAGGCGATCCTCGTCCTCTACTCCGATCTTCAGGAGCCACCCGAAGCGATTCCGGCTTTCCTGGAGAAATGGCGTGAGGGCTACGACGTCGTTTATGGCGAGCAGGTTGCGCGGCACGGCGAGAGCCGCGTGCGCACCGCTGCGGTCCGCGCGGTCTACCGGTTGGTCGCCCGCCTGGCCGAGGTCCGGATCCCTCCCGATGCCTGCGACTTCCGGCTGATCACGGCGGAGGTCCGGGATGCGCTCATGGAGCTCGGTGAGCGCGTCCGCTACCTGCGTGGGATGGTGGCCTGGCTGGGCTTCAGCCAGACGGCGATCCCGTACGAGCGCCGACCGCGCCAGGCCGGGCAGAGCAAGATGTCGTTCTCGCTGCTCTTCGGATACCTGGCCAATGCGATCTTCGGGTTCTCGTTCAGCCCGACGCGGGTCTTCGCTGCGATCGGGATCTTGCTCTCGCTGCTCGCCACCGGCGGCGCGGTCGCTGCCGCAATCCTCGCGGTGGCCGGCGTTGCCGTGTCGGCTGCGGTGTGGCTGGCGCTGCTCATCGTGGGGGTCGCGGCACTGAACGCGATCGGTCTTTGGGTGGTCGGCGAATACGCCGCGCGGAGCTATTTCGAGACGATCCGCCGACCGATCTACATCGTCTCCGAGACAGTCAACATCGACCGGCCGGTGGTGAGCCGGCTGGCAGCGGTCGACCAGCTGGCATTCGAACCAAGACGGCGATGACGTCTCGCTCAGCCGCCGCACCGGCGGCGCCGTCACGCCGCCTGACGCGCTCGGCACCTTCCGATTACGCCGCGGTCATGTGGCGATGGCGCTACGCGTTCCTCACCGCGCTGTTGTCGCTTGGCGGTGCCGGGCTCGAGCTCCGCATCTGGCGCGCGGATCTGAGTATCCCGATCCAGTACGGCGGCGACGCCAACCTGTTCACCTCGGTCGTGCGCGGAACCCTGAAGTTCGGTTGGGACGAGCACAACCCGCTGCTGGCGGCGCCATTCGGCCAGGACATGCACGACCTCGCGGCATTCGCCGGTGATCACCTGCACCTGCTCGTGATCAAGTTCATGGGGCTGTTCACGGACAACGCCAACGTCGTCCTGAACCTCTTCTACCTGCTGACCTTCCCGGCCGTGGCGCTGGCGGCGTATGCGGTGCTCCGGCGCCTGAACCTCTCAGGACCGGCAGCGAGCGTGTGCGCCACGATTTACACGCTTCTGCCCTACCACTTCGGGCACGGCGAGGCGCACGTGTTCCTGGCCGATTACCTGGCCGTGCCGCTCGCGCTCCTGCTGGCCATGCGGGCGTACGCCGGCGAGCCCCTGTTCACGCTCGACGCCACGAGGACCGGGGTGCGCCGCCTGCTCACTCGCCGCACGCTGGCCACACTGGCGATAGCGATCGCCCTGGGCGGCCTCGGCACGTACTACGCGATAGTCGGCGCTCTGCTGATCGCTACCGCCGCGGTCGTCGCGCTGCTCACCGGCCGCGGCTGGCGCGCGGCGCTCTCGCCGCTGCTCGCCGCCGCGATCATCGCCGCCTCGCTCGGGCTGAACGGGCTACCCGACGCGTTGTATCGCTCCGACCACGGCACCAATCCGCTGGTTGGCCAACGGCTTGCCTTCGAGAGCGAGCTGTATGCCCTGAAGCTCACCTACCTGGTCCTCCCCGTCCCCGGGCACCGCATCGCGCCGCTCGCCCGGCTGACGGCTCGCTATGAAGACTCAACCCAACCGCCGCCCACTGAGGCGTCATTGGCCACGCTGGGAATCGTGGGAGACGTCGGTCTCCTCATCCTCATGCTGGTGGCACTTTCGGCGCTCAGCGGTCGCTTGCTTGCCACCCCGCGTCGTCGCCTGGCCGGACGGGCTGCGGCGCTCACCGCGATCATCTTCCTCCTCGCCACCGTGGGCGGCGGCTCGGCTTTGATCGCCGAGATCATCAGCCCACAGTTACGTGCTTGGGGCCGGACATCGGTGTTCATCGCCTTCTTGTGCCTGTTCGCCGTGGGTCTGCTGCTGGACGCCGCCGGCCAGCGGCTCCGCGAGCGACGGCGCACGGGACCGCTCGTCCTCGGCGCCGGCCTGGCCCTGGTGCTCGTCCTCGGCGTGCTCGACGAGACCAGCAACAAGTACGCGCCCGGCTACCGCCTCAGCCAGGCCGGCTACCGCGCCGATGACCAGTTCGTCAAGGCGATCCAGGCCCGCCTGCCGCGCAACTCGGAGATCCTCCAGCTCCCCTACGTCCCGTTCCCCGAATCGCCCCCGGTCGGCGGCGTCGACTCCTACGACGAGCAGCAACTGTGGCTGCATTCGAGTCGCTTGCGCTGGAGCTCCGGCGCCATGCGCGAGCGGCCGCAGGACTGGCTGGCGCCGCTCCGTGCGCAGCCTGTGACGCAGCAGGTAAGCGACGCCGCGCTCGCCGGTTTTGCCGGTCTCGTCCTCGACACACGTGGTTATCCCGCCAACGCACCGCAGGTCGTCGCGCAGCTCGAGGCCCTCGTCCGCACCCCGCCGCTGCGCAGCCGGACCTTGCTGTTCTTCGACCTACGCCCGCTGGCGGCTCGGCTGGCAGTCCGTCGCACGGACGCTCAGCGCGCGAGCATCGCGGCGCGCCTCCTTCACCCCGTCGCTGACGTCGGCAGCAGCGGCTTCGGGATCGGGCTGGCCACCGCCAGCGGTTCGGCTCGCTGGATGGGCCCGCACGGCACCCTCACGCTTCGCAATCCGCTGCCGGTGACGCGCACGGTCCACCTCAGCGCCGGCCTCGCCACGGGTGCACCGGCGGCCGCCACCCTGACCCTGAGCGCTCCCGGCAGCGCCGCTCAGACCTTCACGGCGGGGCCATCCGGAGCCCTCAAGGCAACGTTCACGCTCCCACCGGGCAACACGACCATCCGGCTGAGCACAACCGCTCCGCCCTCCGCCCATTTCCAGCAAGGCATCGACGACCCGCGCGTCCTCATCAGCGACCTGACCATCACCGACGCGGCCATCACTTGAACGCGTGCGCCACCGCGCGGTAGCCCGCGATCTCGCCGGGCGCCGGAGTGGGAGGGTCGACCAGCATCTGCACTCTGCGAAAGCCCGCCGCCAGCAGGGCGCCCTCGAGCGCCGCCGGCGTTGGTGCGAACCAGTTGGTCGGGTCCCCGTTCAACTCATCCGTCGGGTAGAACTGCCATAGCTGCTCCTGCGGATACCCGCCGACGCTCACTGCCTGCGTCTCGATAACACTCATCTCCGTGGTCATCGAGGCCAGGCGCATGAGGCCGCCGAACGGATCGCGCAGGTGGTAGAGCACGCCGAGGAAAAACGTCACGTCCCACGCTCCAACTTCCTCCAGCGGGATCGTCATGAAGTCGCCCACGATTTCCCCCACGGCGCTGCCGCGCAGGCGGCGGGCGAGATCAAAGGGCTCCTTCCCGGGGAGCGTGTCGGGCCGCCAGAACTTCGACTGCTCGAGTGATGCGGCCAGCCGGCGCTCCTCCTCCGGCGGGTTTGGCACCGTGCGCGACATCAGCCCCCGGCGATCGATCGACCACACGTAGTGGTCGAGCACGGCTACCCGGGCCGCTCCACGCGACTCGGCCTGGAACGCGTAGAAGCCGTCCCAGCCGCCGATGTCCAGCACGCTCTTGCCGCGCAGCTCGGGCAGCCTGAATGTCTCCAACTCGTGCTGCTCCTGCTCAGGCGTCTTCTGACCCGGCGTGATCACTCCGGGCGCGACCTCGATCGAGTGCCACCAGAAGGGAACGTCACCGATCAGCTCGCGCGCCTGCGCGGCCGCGGCGGGATCAGCCGATGCGCGGCGTGAGAACAAGCGTGCAGAACCCGCCCGGGCGCGCCTGCGCCAGCTCGACCAAGTCTGTGCCATTTCCGTCGATTTGCTCCTCGGTTCCGAGAACGCTGAGTTCGTATCCCAAGCCGCGGTAGAAGCCCGCCAGCTCCGCTGGATCATCGCCGAACTCGCGAATTCCATGCGGCCAGAACTCCACCTGCAGGCGCGGCCGGTCCCGCGCGATCGTTCGCCGCATGCCCTCGAGCACCGCGCGCTCGGATCCCTGGGTGTCCAACAGGACGAAGTCGACGTGGTCGGCGGCAAGCAGGTCGTCGAGCTTCACGGCCGGCACCGACACCGTTGTGGCGGCGCCATTGGCGCCGGGAGCCTGGCCGACGCCGAGCACTCGATTGTCACCGGTGTTCTCGCGTGAGAGCAGCAGTTCGACGCTGCCGGCGTCCCGCCAGGCGGCGGCATTCACGGTCGACACCTGAGGAGCACCGGCTCGCTCCACATTCGCACGCAGCAAGGCAAAGTTCCCCGGCGCCGGCTCGACCGCCAGCACCTTCCCCTTGGGGCCCACGCAGCGCGCCGCCAGCAGGGCGAAGTAACCCACGTGCGCCCCTACGTCGACCACGGTCATCCCGGGCGCCAGCGCCTGCATGATCGCGGCGCCATCCTCGGGATCCCATGTCCCGGCTTGGCGCACAGCCGGCGTCAGCACCTGACAGTCGGCTGGGTACCACAGCTCGCCGACGTCGGTTGAGACGCTCACCGCGTCGTCGGTCGGAGGATGCGCTTCGCGTGGTGCCCGTTCCGCCACGACCGAGTAGTCGAGCTGCTCGGTCCGATCATTCTCGGCGTCGCCGCTGCCCCCCGGGAACCAGATGTAGCCTGACGCGAAGCCGCTGATCCGGCACAGGGCGAGCACAACCTCCGGGAACAGCGGGTGGTGATGGGTCGGATCGATCCAGAAGTGCTTGAGCGCGAGCGGCGAGTGCGGGTTGACGCTCTCGAGCACGAGCCGGCCACCGGGGCGGAGCTTGAGCGCCGCGGCACGCAACAGTCGCAGGAGC
>JBJMLD010000114.1:0-6436 GCA_045805545.1 Solirubrobacteraceae bacterium
ACCGGGCCTCGATCGGCGCGGCCCAGACCGATCCGGCCGGGGACCTCTGGGTAGAGGTCGAACCGCACCCGGACGATGAGCCGGTGGACGGCCGCACGCGGCAGCTCGAGCGCGAGTACCGCGCGGTGGTCGAGGAGATCCTCGAGCTGCGCGGCGACGACGGGCGCATCGCGGCGTTCGTCCGCTCGATCACCGAGCCGGGCGCCCTCGCCGATACCTCCGGCTTCGCCCCCGACATCTCCCACGAGGACAAGATCCGGCTGCTCGAGACCGTCGACGTGACGGAGCGGCTCGAGCTCGCCCTGTCGCTCCAGCGCGACCGGCTGGCCGAGCTGCAGGTGCGCGCGCGCATCCGCGAGGACGTCCAGTCCGGCGCTGAGAAGCAGCAGCGCGAGTACTTCCTGCGCAAGCAGATGGAGTCCATCCGCAAGGAGCTGGGCGAGGACGACCAGTCGATCGTCGACGAGTACCGCAAGAAGATCGAGGACGCCGACATGCCCGAGGCCGTCCGTGAGCAGGCCGAGCGCGAGCTGGGCCGACTCGAGCGGATGGGCGACCAGTCGGGCGAGGCCTCGATGATCCGCACGTACCTGGACTGGATCGTCGCTGTGCCTTGGGGCAAGCGCTCCGACGAGCGGCTCGACCCGCAGCACGCCCGCGAGGTGCTCGACGCGGACCACGCCGGCCTCGACGACGTCAAGGACCGCATCGTCGAGTACATCGCCGTGCGCAAGCTGCGCGAGGAGCGCGGGATCGAGTCCGACAAGCGCTCTGGCGCCATCTTGACCTTGATCGGGCCGCCCGGCACGGGCAAGACCTCGATCGGCGAGTCGATCGCCCGCGCGACCGGGCGCGAGTTCGTCCGCATGTCGCTGGGCGGCGTGCGCGACGAGGCGGAGATCCGAGGGCACCGGCGCACCTACATCGGCGCGCTGCCGGGCCGCCTCGTGCGCGCGCTGCGCGACGCCGGCACGATGAACCCGGTGATCATGCTCGACGAGGTCGACAAGGTCGGCGCCGACTGGCGCGGCGACCCCAGCTCGGCCCTGCTCGAGGTGCTCGATCCGGCGCAGAACCACAGCTTCCGCGATCATTATCTGGACGTCGAGCTCGACCTGAGCGGCGTGCTGTTCATCGCCACCGCGAACGTCGCGGACACGATTCCGGGTCCGCTGCTCGACCGCATGGAGGTCATCCGCTTCGACGGGTACACGACCTCCGAGAAGGTCGCGATCGCCCGCGGGTATCTGTGGCCGCGCCAGCTCGAGCGCAATGGGCTCAAGCCGGAAGAGGTCGAGATCTCAGACGAGCTGCTCGGCACCATCACCACCGAGTACACGCGCGAGGCGGGAGTCCGCCAGCTCGAGCGTGACCTCGGGACGCTGCTGCGCAAGACCGCGACGAAGATCGCGTCCGGCACGGCAACCGCACCCGTGGTCGTCGACCTCGATGCGGTGCGCGACGCCCTCGGGCGCCAGCGCCACTTCCAGGAGTCGGCGATCAGGACCGCGGTCCCGGGCGTCGCGACTGGTCTGGCCGTGACCGGCGCGGGTGGCGACGTGCTGTTCGTCGAGGCCACGGCCATGAACGGCAAGCCCGGTCTCACCCTGACCGGTCAGCTGGGCGATGTCATGAAGGAGTCGGCACAGATCGCGCTCTCCTACGTGCGCGGCCACGCCGACGACCTCAGTATCGATCAGGGCGCGTTCGAGGATCGCTCGTTCCACGTGCACGTCCCGGCCGGAGCCATCCCCAAGGATGGCCCGAGCGCGGGCGTGACGATGGTCACGGCGCTCAGCTCGCTGCTCAGCGAGCGCCCGGTCCGGCACACGGTCGGGATGACCGGTGAGGTCACCCTCCAGGGCCGCGTGCTGCCAATCGGTGGCGTCAAGCAGAAGGTCCTGGCCGCGCATGCCGCCGGGCTCACCGACGTGGTCCTGCCCGAGCGCAACCGCGGCGACCTCGATGACGTGCCGGAAGAGGTCCGCGATGCGATGAAGTTCCACTTCGCGATGACCATCGACGAGGTGTTGAACGTGGCGCTCGAGCCGGCGCCGCTGCGCTCTGCGGCCTAATCACCAGTTGTTCTGCGGCGCCGTCCCGGAGAGTCCGGGGCGGCGCCGTTTTTGTGCTCAGAACGCCCGATAGCGCTGAATCGCGATGAAGAACCCGTGGCCCGAGCCGGTGTTGGTGCAGGTCATCCCGTCGCTCCGGCTGGCGCAGCGGAACGAGCCGACCACCGTGTCCGTGTTGTAGGCGAGCGCGGGCGCCCGGGGATCCCGCGCGGTGTCGCCGGCGCAGACGAGTCGGCCGGCCCCGGTGTTTCCGACGATCAGGCCTTGGCCGAAGTCCACGATCTGTGGGCAGCTCTTCGGTCTGGGCGGCGGCGACCAGCGGCGGTGCACGATGTCGCAGCGGGCCGTGCCGGCGATGATCGTGCAGCCGATGTTGCCGCTCGGGGATTTGAAGGTGGCGAGATGGACGGTATTCGCCGCGGTTGACCTTGCCGAGCTCGTCGTAGTCGGGCTGGTGCTGGCGGTTGACGTAGCCGCACTCGTCGGCGCGCTCGTGCTCGCCGTGCTCGTGCTCGTCACGGTCACCGTGTGCGTGTCGCTGGAACCGCAGCCCCAGACGCCCAGCGCGCATGCCATCGCCGCCCCAATGCGCTTCATCACGGCGGAGCCTATCCGCCGGCGCCCCGGCAGCTCCCGGCGGTCGAGGGGCGGAAAGGCCGCATCGAGGAGGGGACGTCGGGCTTCGCACGCTGTGCCGGCGCTACGCCGGCGCGGTCCGTGGCCGAACCGCCACAACGTATGCGAGCGACGCGTCATCTGTGAGCTTGCATGCAGTTTGGGCGAATAACCCCCAGAACGTGTGCAAGCGGCCTGGAAGGCCGGCGCTCACATACGTTATGGCGGTTGGTCGCCTCCGGAGCCGCAAAATGACGCTGCCGGTCCGCCAAAGCAGCCCCCAACCCCCTCCTCGATGCCGCAGTTCCGGACGTGTCGGTTCCCGAGATCCCGGCGGACGCGTGGAGCGCCCGCCGGGAAGGCGATGCTCGGCGCGTCGGTTGATCCGCTGGCGGCGTCGGGTAGGTTGAGGGTATGACCACGATCAGCGCCCCAGAAGAGCAACGCGTACTCGAAGAAGTTCCCAAGCAGCTTTACGTCGGCGGCGAATGGCGCGACGGTGCCAAGGGCACGCTCGGCGTCGAAGACCCATCGACAGGCGAGACTCTGTGCGAAGTCGCCGACGCCTCAGAGGACGACGCCCGATCGGCCCTCGACGCGGCCGTCGCGGCCGGGCCCGAGTTCTCACAGCACCCGCCGCGCGAGCGAGGCGAGATCCTCCGTCGCGCGTTCGAGACGATCGTCTCCCGATCAGATGAGCTGGCCCTATTGATGACGCTCGAGATGGGCAAGCCGCTCAAGGAGTCAAAGGCCGAGATCGCTTATGGCGCTGAGTTCCTACGCTGGTTCTCCGAGGAGGCGGTGCGGATCGAGGGACGCTACGCGACGGCGCCGAACGGACAGGGACGGCTGCTCACGATGCAGCAGCCGGTCGGTCCCTGCCTGCTGATCACGCCGTGGAACTTCCCGCTCGCGATGGGCACCCGCAAGATCGGGCCGGCCATCGCGGCCGGCTGCACGATGGTCGTCAAGCCCGCCCAGCAGACGCCGTTGTCGATGCTGATGCTGGTCAAGATCCTGGAGGAGTCGGGGCTGCCCGCGGGCGTGGTCAATCTGGTCACGGCCTCGTCGTCGGGCGAGACGATGAGCCCGCTGATCGCGGATCCGCGCCTACGCAAGCTGTCCTTCACGGGATCCACCGAGGTGGGGCGCAAGCTGATGGAACAGGCCTCGGGGAATTTGCTCCGGCTGTCGATGGAGCTCGGGGGCAATGCGCCATTCATCGTGTTCGACGATGCCGATGTCGACGACGCCGTCGCCGGCGCCCTGATCGCCAAGATGCGCAACATCGGTGAGGCCTGCACGGCCGCCAACCGCTTCCACGTTTCGGCGGGCGTAGCCGACGAGTTCGCGTCCAAGCTGGCCGAGCGCATGGGCTCGATGAAGGTCGGCCGGGGCACGGAGGACGACGTCGAGGTCGGCCCGCTGATCGACGACAGCCAGCGCAGCAAGGTGGCCGAGCTCGTCGAGGACGCCGTCGGCAAGGGCGCCAAGGCGATCGTCGGCGGCCACACCCGCGACGGGGCCGGCTACTTCTACGACCCGACCGTGCTGGCCGGCGTTCCCGCCGACGCCGAGCTCCTCAAGGAGGAGATCTTCGGCCCGGTGGCGCCCGTGCGCGGCTTCGACGACGAGGACGAGGCGATCGCCGCGGCCAACGACACCGAGTTCGGGCTCGTGGCTTACGTCTACACGCGGGACATCAAACGTGCCTTGCGCGTCTGCGAGCGGCTCGAGACCGGCATGGTCGGCCTCAACCAGGGCATGGTCTCCAACCCGGCGGCCCCGTTCGGCGGCATCAAGCAGTCCGGCTTCGGGCGAGAGGGCGGCGTCGAGGGGATCGAGGAGTACCTTGAGACGAAGTACGTCGCGGTGAATCTCTAGCGCCTATACGGGCGCGAGCGCTTGCTCGGCCGGGGTGACGACCCGGTCGAGCCAGGCCCGGAACAGCCGCCGGGCGAGCCCGACCATCTCCGTCTCGCTGGCCGCGACGTCATCGATCAACCGCGGGAGCGCGCCCGGCCCGAGGATCGCCTCCAGGCTGCGCGAGTAGGCCGGGACATGACCCCACTCGCTGGCCAGGCCGCTGCTCACCTCGACGTGGAACTGGGCGCCGTAGGCACGCTTGAAGACGAACGCCTGTTGCTCGTAGGCCTCCGAGCGGGCCAGACGAGTGGCGCCAGCCGGCAGCCCCCATGTATCGCCGTGCCACTGGAGCGCCGGGAAGCGTCTCGGCGCGTCGGCGAACACGGCATCGGTGGCGGCCTCGGCTGTTAGCTCGACGTCCAGCACGCCGACCTCGGCGCCGCCACCGGGGTAGACGCGGGCGCCCAGGCTGGCCGCCAGGAGCTGCGCGCCCAGGCAGACGCCCCAGTAGGGCATGCCACCGCGGACGGCGTCGGCGATCAGGCGCTTCTCGTCCGCCAGCCAGGGGTGCTCGGAGTCTTCGTAGGCCCCCATCGGCCCGCCCATCGCGATGATGCCGGCGTAGGGACGCCAATCGGGCAGCGGCTCGCCGGCGTCGACCTCGACGCGGTGCAGCTCGCCACCCCAAGCGATCAGCTCGTCCTCGTAGGCGCCCGGCGGCTCGCAGGCGATGTGTTGGAGAACGAGAAATGGGCGAGGCATCGCGTGTCCGCGGGATTATCGCGGGGTCGTGTCCGATTTCCTCTCCCCTGCGTATATAACTGGCCACAACCTCAGTTGGCGGGGGCAGGCGTCAGTTCGCCGACGAGCAGAAAACCCGACACCCTCCCCAGCAATCGCGCCACCGGCGACACCTCGGCCAGCACCGGGTCGCCCGACCCGACCGCCACCACCCGGCACCCGGTCAGCGAGAACCGCCGGCCGCCTCGCACGACACCCCCGCCACCGGCCGCCAACAGGTTGCGCACCCAGTCCGATTCAGGCCCGTACAACACGACCACGGCGAAGACCGAGCCGCGCCGATATGCGTTGACGGGTGTGCGGTACGACCGCCCCGATACCCGTCCGCGATGCTCGATCACGGCCCACGGTGGGAGCAGCCAGGCGTAGGTCAGCTGGATCGGATTTCCGACCGCCCGGTTGAACCGCGCAACGCGCCGCGAGAGCCGAACAGGCACGGCAGGCAAAGTAACGCACCCTGCTTCTCGGCCCATGTACCCTCAGGAGCTGAACGCCTATGGCATACGCCGAGGAGAGACCGAGGACGAGGCCTTCGCGGGGGCCGATCAACCAGGACGCGTCCGCGCTGGCACATGAATGGCGCCGGCTGACGCGCGCCGCGACGGCGGTCGCGCTGATCACGGCGCCGGCCTTCTTCCTCGTCCTCTACGACTCCAACCACCTAGGGCTCGTGCCGGCCCTCATCGTGACCGTGCTTGGCGTGCTGTTCTTCCGTGGCCTGGTCGAGGTGGTGGCGCGCAAGCTGATCCCCTCCCCCAGCCTGTACGGCGCCGACGCGAGCCTCAAGGACGAGGACATCCTCGCCCGCCGGCGGTACTGGTACTGGCGCACGAAGTTCCGCCGCCTGCCCATGCTGATCCTGTTCATCTTCCTGCTCCTCGGCCTCTGCCAGGTGCTGTTCGCGTTCGCCGGGGTCAGCGCGCCGTTCTTCAACCCGTTCCAGGGGCTGCGGGCGATCTTCCCGCCGGACACGCTGCCCCAGCTCGGCCTCGTCTTCATCCAGCTGCCGCTGCTGTTCTTCGTCAACTTCGCGATCTTCTTCGGGCCGTTCCTGTTCTTCGCGGTGCGCCAGATCCGCG
>JBJMLD010000115.1:0-18536 GCA_045805545.1 Solirubrobacteraceae bacterium
AACGAGCAGGTGCTGCGGATGCTGCGCCGGATCGAGTCCAAGGAGAACATCCCGGACTTCATGCAGGGCGTGAAGGACGGCAAGGAACGCCTGATGGGCTTCGGCCACCGGGTCTACAAGAACTACGACCCGCGGGCCAAGATCATCAAGAAGGCGTGCGAGGAGGTGTTCGAGGTCACGGGCAAGAACCCGCTGCTCGACATCGCCACCGAGCTCGAGAAGATCGCGCTCGAGGACGACTACTTCATCGAGCGCAAGCTCTATCCGAACGTCGACTTCTACTCGGGCCTGATCTACGAGGCGCTGGGCATGCCGGTCGAGATGTTCCCGGTGATGTTCGCGATCGGGCGGACCAGCGGCTGGATCGCCCAGTGGCTCGAGATGATCGACGACAAGGAGCAGAAGATCGCCCGTCCGCGCCAGATCTACACCGGCGCGCGGGAGCTCGAATACGTCCCGATGCACGAGCGGGCTTCGTAAGTTCTTATGCGCGGCGCGCCGCTCGTGTGAGCGGCGGCACATTGGCAAACACTTACCACTCGTAAGCTCGATGACATGGAAGTCATCAGCTTGCGCAGTGGCCGGCAGGTCGCGATCCGTCCCATCCGGGCCGCCGACGGGCCACGCCTGCGCGCCGCCTACGACCGGCTCTCGCCGGAATCGAAGTACCGCCGCTTCCTGGCCCCGAAGCCGCACCTAACCAGCTCCGACACGCAATACCTCGTCCATGTCGATGGACGCGATCACGTGGCGCTGGTCGCCATCTCGGTCGAGCGGCCGGAGCTGATCCTCGGAGTCGCCCGCTTCGTGCGCTCGCCAGAGGACCCGGCGCTGGCTGAGCTCGCGGTCGTCGTCGGCGACGACTTCCAGCAGGAGGGCCTGGCCACGGCCCTGCTCACCCGGCTGGCCCGAGCCGCGTCCGAGCGGGGGGTCAAGCGCTGGCGCGCCACCATGCTGAGCAGCAACGAGCCGGCCCGTCGGCTTGTCCAGGGCGCCGCCGGGAGGCCCGTGCGCGCCGTCCATGACGGGCCGGTGGACGAGCTCGAGTTCGAGCTCGTCGCCTGACCGGACGCTCCGGGCGCCTGCGATCATCGCCGCGTGCCCTGGAAGCTGACCGTGCGCGCCGGCCCGCGGGTGGAGCGCTCGCGCTATGACGAGCTGGCCGACGCGCTCGACGCCGCCGAGCGGCGGGGGCGCGAGCTGGCCAGCGCTGCACCGCGCGACGCGGTCGACGTAAAGGTGAGGCGCTTCGAACCGATCCAGCAGGTCGTGGCCCGGCTCGAGCTCACCGGACCCGAGCGGCTGCTGCCCAGCGCCCGCGGGGGAGTCGACGTGCGGGGCGACGGCTCGACCGAGGCGTACGTCGGCGGCCTGCGGCGCGAGGTCATCAAGCAGCGCAAGGGCGAGACCGCGTACAAGGCGCTCCGGCGCACCCTTCAAGCGAGGAGAAGGAGATGAGTGCCGGTGCGGTCTAGAGGACGAGCGTCTGGCCGTGCCGGCGCAGCCAGCCCGCATGCTCGCGGTAGTGCGGCCAGTGCTTGCCGAGCAGGGCCCAGAAGCGCGGCGAGTGGTCCATCACGTCGAGGTGGCACACCTCGTGCCAGACGACGTAGTCGAGCACCGGCTCCGGGGCGAGCAGCAGCCGCCAGTTGAAGCTCATCGCGCCCGAGCGCGAGCAGCTCGCCCAGCGCGTCCGCTGCCCGCGGATCGTGAGCGCCGAGTACGAGCTGCCGGCCACGCGACAGGCGTGATCGAGCCGGGGGGCGATCTCCGCCTTGGCCGCCCGGCGGTACCAGCGCTCGAGCGCCGGCGCGCGCTCCTCGCCGGCCGGGACGAGCAGCATGTCGCCCCGCCGGTGCACGCGCGTCCTGCCGGGATCGGTGAGCGTTTCCAGCGTCTGTCCCAGGTAGGGCACGGTGTCCCCGCGGGCCGCCACCGCCTCTCGCGCCCGCGCAACCTCGCGCATCCGGCGCTCGATCCACGGCCGCAGCTCGGAGATGGCCGCCGCCGCCTCACGGGCCGGCGCCCGGCGCGGCAGCACAACTTCGACCCCTCGTGTGGGGTCGACGGTCACCCGCACGCGGCGGGCCCGCTCGGAGCGCCTGACCTGGTAGTCGATTCCACTCGCTTCCACGGCGCGACAGGGTACGGTGCGGGCAAGACATGCCCGCGATCCCAGCCCTTACCGCAACTTTGGGCGACGGCCAAGTCGAGCTCCGGCTGGCGGCGGAGCGGGACATCCCGGAGGTGCTGATCGCGTTCCAGGACGACCCCGAGCTGCACCTGCGCCTGGGGCTCGACCGTCCGCCCAGCGGAGCGCAGCTCGGCTCACAGGCCGAGGAAGCGCAGGCGCGGCGGGAGGGGGGCCGAGGCGTCGAGCTGACGATCCTCGAGCCAGGTTCCGATGTCTGCCGTGGCCGCGTCAACGTCCATCGCATCGACTGGAAGCATCGCCGCGCCGAGCTCGGCCTGTGGCTGGTCCCGCAGGCGCGCGGCCGCGGGTGGGCTCCGCGGGCTCTGCACCTGGCTGCCCGGTGGCTGCTCTCGGACTGCGGGATCGACCGGGTGGAGGTCCAGACCGAGCCGGACAACGATGCGATGGTCCACACCGCGGTCCGGGCCGGCTTCGTCCGCGAGGGCGTGCTGCGTTCCTACCTGCTCGAGCGCGGCGGGCGCGTTGACGTCGTCATGTTCTCGCTCATCCCGTCCGATCCGCCGCCAGAAGGCACCGAGACCCAGCCGTGAGCCGCTACTGGCGCGTCAAGCTTCCGCCGGGCGTCCGCTCCCCATTTCACGTCTACGTCAACGGCGTGCCCCAAGAGCTCGGCGTCGACTATCAGATCTCGGCCGGTGAGCTGCTGTTCGAGCGCGAGCTGGTCCAGCAGAAGCTCGGCGCCAAGGCCTGGTTCCTCGGCTTCTGGGGCATCGGCACGTACAAGCGCAACGACGAGGTCGACATCCGCTACGAGGTAGGCGGGCAGCCAATGGTGGCGCACGCCCTCGAGATCACCCCGCCGGAGACCTAGGTTCTAACGACCTCCCGCCGCACCCATGGCTGAAGCAGCCGCAGCGCGGACAGGATCGCGCGCGTGGCGGGCGAGCGATTGAGCGTGTAGAAGTGGACCCCGGGGGCTCCTCGGGCCAGGAGCTCGGCGCACTGCAGGGTGGCGTAGGCGACGCCGAGCTGCAGCACCGCGTCGGGGTCGCCGGCGCGCCACTCGAGCGCCTCGAGCAGCCGCTCGGGGATCGTGGCGCCGCACATCCCGGTGATCGTCTTGATCTGCTTGACGTCGGTGATCGGCATGATCCCCGGGAGGATCGGCGCGTCGATCCCTACCGCGCGCGCCTCATCGACAAAGCGGAAGTACAGCTCGTTGTCGAAGAACAGCTGCGTGATGAGAAACGACGCGCCGGCGTCGAGCTTCTGGCGGAGAAAGTGCAAGTCGGAGGCGAGGTCCGGCGCCTGGGGATGGATCTCCGGGAAGCAGGCGGCGCCGATGCTGAACGGGTAGTGCTCCCGGATCAGCGTGGCCAGCTCGGTCGAATAGCGCAGGCCGCCAGGATGCGGGCGCCACTCCGTCTCGCCCCGCGGAGGGTCGCCGCGCAGGGCGAGCACGTTTTCGATGCCGGCGCGCTCCATGCCGTCGAGCATGTCGCGGAGCTCCTCACGCGTGGTGCCGACACAACTCAGGTGTGCCATCGCCTCGATGCCCAGATCCTGTTTGATCCAGTGCGTCAGCTCGACGGTCCGGTTGCGCGTCGAGCCGCCGGCGCCGTAGGTGACTGAGACGAAATCGGGGTCGAACGCGCGCAGGTCCTCCAGCGTCGCGCGCAGGTTGCGCTCGCCCTCGTCGGTCTTCGGTGGGAAGAACTCGAACGAGAAGACGGGCCCGTCGCTGGTGGCGATGATCTCGTCGATCCGCAAGGTTGCGCAACAGTAGCAGACCTTGACACGAGCGTGTCAAGGTTGAACCGCGCCAACCGCACGCCATCGCTCGGCGCCGTCCCCATCCGGCTCGCTCGTTACCTGCCCACCCCGCTCCAGGTGGCGCAGGTAGCAGAGCGTCTGCGAGAGCAACCAGTTCGCGTTGTATTCGGTCAACGGCTCGCCATAGACAAACGGGCTGATCTCGACCGCGGTCAAGGCTCGGGAGTCGAGCGCGCCGATGACGGCATCGAGCCGCTCGCGCACGAGCTGGCGGTTGCCCTCGATGTGACCGTGGACGTCGACGAACGGGCGCCCGTGGCCGGACACTGCCAATCGCGCATCGAGCTCGTCGACGACGTCGAGCGAGGCCAGGAACTCGCCCACTGGATCCGGCGTCCATCCGTAGTCGTAGAACAGCGAGATGCGGCCAAGCACGTGGTCGCCGGAGATGAGCAGCCTGCGCTCGGGCTGGAACAGGCAGACGTGCGATGGCGAATGGCCCGGCGTTTCGTACACCGTCCATGGGCCGAGGTCGGTCTCGATGACCACGCCGCCGACCAAGTCGCGATCGGGCTCGATCATCGAAGCCACCCCGGACGGCATCTCGCGGACGCGCTCGACGTAGCGCTGCAGCGCCTCCGCCGAGACCCCGCTCTGGCGGCCTACCTCCAGGCGCCGGGCGATCGCCGCCTCGGGATCATCGGCCGCCCGCGTGGCGTGCGCGTGGTTGGGGTGCAGCCAGAACTCACAGCCGGCGCGCTCACAGATCGGCGCCGCCTGCCCCCAATGATCCGAGTGGGCGTGCGTGGCGGCGAGCAGCCGGACATGCTCGAGCCGGAGATTGACCTGGTCGAGTGCGCGTTCCAGCTGGGCCAGCGACCCGGGCTGGTGCATCCCGGTGTCGACGAGCACGATTCCCGACCCCGACGCGATCGCCCACGCGTTGCAGTGCGGGACTCCAGGCCACGGCAGCGGCAGTCGTAGCCGCCACAAACCAGGCAGTACGCGCTCGCCGCGCCCAAGCTCACGCTGTCTAGACACGACCCGCACGATATTCGGACACGCCGGCCGAACCCCGCCAGGCACCTGCGGCGTACACTGCGGCGCTTCGAATGGCCTCCACGTCCGACATTGCCCGGCGCTACTTCGACGCCCTCGCCGCCCATGACCTCGACGCCGCCGTCGCGTGCTGGGCGCCCGGAGGGACCGATCGCTTCGTCGGCCAGGAGGAGCTGATCGCCCCCGATGGCGTGCGCCAGTACTTCACGGCGCTGTTCGACGCGTTTCCCGACTTTCGCTTCGAGACGCTGGATCTGACCACGTACCGCAACCGCACCGCGGTGCGCTGGCGGGCCCGAGCGACCTTCGCCGGACCGGGACGATTCCAGGGCTTCGAGCCGAATGGCGCCACGATCGACATCGAGGGATGCGATGTGGTGACCGTGGTCGATGACCTGATCCGGCACAACGACGCCTACGTCGACAGCGGCGACATCGCCCGCCAGCTCGGATTCCTCCCGCCGGCGGGCTCGCCCGCGGAAACGCGGTTGACCAAACTTGCCAACCTGCGCACCAAGCTCCAGAACCGGATCCGGGGGGTGGATGTGCAGCGCATCGCCGACGGCGTGTGGATCGCGCGCGGCGGCTTCCCGAGCAAGGAGATGAACGTCTACCTGCTCGAGGACGACGGTGGGCTCACCGTGTTCGACGCCGGCATCTCGGACATGACCAAGGCGCTCAAGGCGACCTGCGCCCGCCTGGGTCCGATCAAGCGCGTCGTCCTCGGCCACGCGGATTGCGATCACCGCGGCTCGGCGCCCGGTCTCGGCGCGCCGGTCTACGTCCATCCCGACGACCGCGCAGCGGCCGAGTCCGACGATACGTTCCGGCCCTACTGGGATTTCGCGCAGCTGGCGCCGCACGCGCGGCGCATCTACCCGAAGCTGCTCACGATGTGGGACGGCGGCGCCGTCGAGGTCGCCGGCACCGTGCAGGAGGGTGACGAGGTGGCGGGCTTCCGAGTGATTCACCTTCCGGGCCATGCGCCGGGGTTGATCGGCCTGTTCCGCGAGTCCGACCGGCTCGCGCTCGTCTCAGACTGCTTCTACACGCTCGACCCGCAGACCGGGATCAAGAACGAGGCGCACGTCCCGCACCGCGCGTTCAACATCGACACCGAGCAGGCGCGCGACTCGATCCGCAAGCTGGCCCAGCTGTCCCCAGCCGAGGTCTGGCCGGGACACGCCAACCCGGTCACAGGCGACGTGGCCGGCCAGCTCGAGCGCGCAGCGAGCTCTCCGGCATAGCGGGCCGTGGGTCGCCGCCAACGGCAGCGCCAAAAGCTGACCGCGCCGACGAGCGACTACCGCGATCCCGAGGGCAACCTGCTCACGCTGCGCGGCAGCCTGACTCCGGGCTCGCGCCGCGACTACGCCGAAGTGCTGGCCGGCGGCGCTCACCGCGAGGACGCCTGGCAGCGCGCCACCGAGCTGCTGTTCGAACGGCTCGCCGTCTCGTGGACGATCGCCGGGGTTCCGATCACCAAGCAGAAGGAGCTGTTGGCCCGGTATCGGGTGGCCAGCCAGGACGAGCGGCGCTTCGTGCGTGACAGCCTGCGCGGGCACGTGCAGGAGCATTTCCCGGAGTTGGAGGCGCCGTGACGGGTCCCGATCCCGACACGTTCGCGGAGCTCCTGTGCGACTGGTGCCTGGAGGTGCAGCCCGGACAGCAGGTGCTGATCGGGATGTCGCTCGAGTCATTGCCGCTCGTCCGGGCCCTGCACGCGGCGCTGCTCGAGCGGGGCGCCTGGGCGCTGCCGCGTCCCGCGCTGTTCGCGGCCGACTTCTATCGCCACGCCCGGCCCGAGCAGCTGGACAGCTTCCCCTCACTCGACCTCGCCGACGCGCAGGGGGCCGACGCCCTCCTGCGGATCGATGCCCCGGTCAACACGATGGCGTTGGCCGGCGTGGACCCCGAGCTCGTGCAGCGCGTCGCCCGGGCCCGGCAGCCGATCCAGCAGGCGCGGCTGGCCCGCCGCTGGTGCACCACGATCTGGCCCACCGCCGCGCTGGCCCAGCAGGCGCGCATGAGCGAGGAGGACTACGCGGCCTTCGTGCGCCGCGCGCTGCTCCTCGACCAGGGCGGCCCGCTCGAGGCGTGGCGGACCCTGAGTCTTAGCCAGACGCGTCTGATCGAGCGCTTGGCGGGCGCGCGGGAGGTCCGGATCGAGGCCGAGGGCACGGACCTGCGCCTACGCGTCGACGGACGCACGTGGATCAACTCCGACGGCAGGCGCAACATGCCCAGCGGCGAGGTCTTCACCGGTCCGCTCGAGGGCTCGGCCGATGGCACGATCCGCTTCACGATTCCCTCGAGCCCGCGCGGGGTCGAGGTGCGCGGCGTGGAGCTGACCTTCGAAGCTGGACGCGTCACGGCGGCGCGTGCCGAGGCCGGCGAGGATTACCTGGAGGCGGCGCTGGCCACGGACGCCGGCGCGCGATTCCTCGGCGAGCTTGGCATCGGTACCAACACGGGCATCGACCGTCCCACTGGCTCGATCCTCCTGGACGAGAAAATCGCCGGCACGGTCCACCTTGCGCTCGGGCGCTCCTACCCGGAGACCGGCGGCACCAACACCTCGGCGCTCCACTGGGACTTGATCTGCGATCTCCGGTCGGGGGGCCGATTGTCGGTTGATGGCCAAGTGGTTAACGAGGACGGCCACTTCGTTCAGTAGCTTGACGAGCCTATGCGCCGCACGAAGATCGTCGCCACCATCGGTCCCGCCTCCAATGATCAGGAGACGCTTGCCCGCATGGTCGAGGCCGGCGTCGATGTCTTTCGGCTGAACTTCTCTCACGGCAATCGTGAGATCCACGCCGAGAACGCTCAGCGCGTGCGCGCAGCGGCCTCGAATGTGGGCCGTCCGGTGGCCATCCTCCAGGACCTGCCGGGCCCGAAGATCCGCATCGGTGCGCTCAAGGACGACCTGGCCGAGCTGAAGCCGGGCGAGCAGCTTGTGCTGGCCTGCGGCACGGAGGACGTCGGGGACGGCGAGCGCATGTCGGTCAGCTGGTCGGGCCTGGCCGGCGCCGTGGAGCCCGAGGACGTCATCTACCTGGCTGACGGCGCGATCCGCTTGCGCGTTCGCCGCGTGCGTGAGGGCGACGGCGAGATCGAGACCGGCGTCGAGATCGGCGGTACGGTCGCCTCGCGCCAGGGACTGAACATCCCCGGCTCCACGCGCGGCCTGCCCGCCGTGCCTGAGCAGGACCTCGACATGTTGCGCTATGGCGAGTCGATCGGCGTCGATCTGGTTGCGCTGTCCTTCGTGCGCACGGCCGAGGACGTGACCCAGGTGCGCAAGCACACACGACTGCCACTCATCGCCAAGATCGAAAAGCCGCAGGCCGTCGACTCGGCCGAGGAGATCATGCGCGCCGCTGACTGCGTCATGGTGGCGCGCGGCGACCTCGGCATCGAGCTGCCGATCGAGGACGTGCCGATGGTGCAGAAGCAACTGCTGCGCGTGGCCGGACGCCTGGCTCGCCCCTCGATCACGGCCACGCAGATGCTCGACTCGATGGTCTCCTCCTCGCGCCCGACCCGCGCCGAGGTGGCCGACGTGGCCAACGCGATCCTCGACGGCACCGACGCCGTGATGCTCTCCCAGGAGACCGCGGTCGGCTCATATCCGGTCGAGGCGGTCGCGATGATGGCCTCGGTGGCCGAGCGGACCGAGCACTCGCTGCCATACCGCACTTGGAACGAGGATCGGGTCAGGCGCGACGCCCGCGATCCCGCCTACACCGTCGCGTACAGCGCCTGCGCGGCGGCCCGTGAGCTGCACCTCGCCGCGCTCGTCGTGCCCACGCTTTCCGGGCGCTCGGCCCGCCTGCTCTCGGCGCACAGGCCGCAGGTCCCGATCTACGCGCTCTCGCCGGGACGCGAGACGGTCCGCCGCTGCAGCCTGATGTGGGGCGTGCAGGCGTCGTCGATGCGCCGTCACGAGATCACCGAGGCGCTGATCGCCGACGCCGCGCGCCGGGTCGTCGAGCTCGGCTGGGTCAAGCCCGGCGCTCGCGTGGGGATCACGGCCGGGTTGCCAAGCGGCCGCCCCGGGACGACAAGTTTGGTCCAGATTCAGCGCGTGTAGTATCGTTTGACACGCAACTCGGGGCCGAGGGTTGCGGTGAAGAACCGCAGGGACAGGTAAGGGGCTGCGCGGCCGTCGAGGGGGCATGGCCGCGAGCAGCCACCTCGGACGGGTGCGAGCCTCTGAGGCTGTCGCGAGTTGCCGAGGGTCCGCGAGGTTCCGAGGCCGCCCGGAGCGTCTACGCCGCGGCGTGCGTCCAGAACTCGGCTTCCTGGCGCCCGAGCTCGGTCTCCGGCTCATCGCCGTAGAACCACTCGCGGGCGATGCGATGGAAGTTGCCGCGTGCGTGCAGCTGCGCGATCACGGCCAGCGTCAGCACCTCCATGCGGCGGCCGAAGATGTGGTCTGGCGGTGCGGATTCGTGCCGGAGGTAGCCGAAGTACTCCGAGCGCGGGTCGCTCATGTCGATCAGGACCTGGGTCGCGTACTCGGGGCTGAGCTCGACGTACTCGTCCTCCGTGTACCAGGACGTCGCCGCGCGGAAGTGCTCGAGCACTCGGTCGGGATCGAACTTGTCCGGGTGAGGAAAGAAGCCGGTCTCGGTCCCGAGCCGCATGATCGTCTCCTTGTCGCCCTCGATGATCGCTCGCGCGACCTCGATCTCCAGCTCGGCCCCGCGGGCGGGCATCCGCTTGAACAGACCGAAGTCCAGGAACGCCATCCGTCCGTCCTCGAGCAGCATCGAGTTGCCGGGATGGGGGTCGCCTGAGAACTGGTGGTGGCGGTACAGACAGCCGAAGTAGAAGCGAAACAGGATCTCGCCGGCGCGGTCGCGGTCCTCCTGGGAGTACCCCTTGAGGTCCTCGAAGCCGGTGCCCTCGACGTACTCGCTCACCATCACCCGCTCACGGGACAGCGAGCTGATGACGTCGGGGATCACGATGAACGGGTGGCCGCGGAAGATCCGCGCCAGCGTGCGCTGGTTCTGGGCCTCGAGCTCGTAGTCGAGCTCCTCGTGGATGCGCTCGCGGATCTCGTCGCCGATCGCCTTCGGGTCCATTCCGGGCGCGATCCGCTTGGCCAACCGCAGGATCAGGCCCAGGTTTTGCATGTCGGCGCGGACGGCGGCGGCGACGCCCGGATACTGGACCTTGACCGCCACACGTCGGCCATCGGTCAACCGCGCGCGGTACACCTGGCCGATCGAGGCCGCGGCGATCGGCTCCTCCTCGAACTCGTCGAATACTTCCTCGACCGGGTCATCGAGCTGTTCCTCGATCACCTTGCGCATGTCCTTAAACGTGACGGTCGGCGCGGCGTCGCGCAGTGCGGCCAGCTTGCGCTGGAACTCGTCGCGGTACTCGGGCGGCACGAGGCCGACGTCGAGGAACGACATCACCTGGCCGACCTTCATCGCGGCACCCTTCATTGTCCCCAGGGCGGCCACGATCTGCTCGGCCGCCTCGATGTGCCGGCGCTCGAGCGCGGCCTCGCGCCCGTCCTTGGTGCGCGCGACGTTGGCTGCGCGGGTGCCCGCCTGACGGATCGCCTGACCGGCTGCCAGCCCCCCGATCCTTGCGGTGCGCCCCACGCGGGAGGTGGGGATCTTGTCCTTCGCCACTGCGGTCGATTCTACGGCGCGGGCGGGTGGGATCCACTCACTAGCTGCGATCGACCCGGGAGCCCGGGACGATGTCATCCGAGCCGTCGGGCCAGCGCACCCAGGCCTTGTGCCCGCCGTCGTAGTCATCGCCCAGCAGGATCAGCGTCGCCGGCTCGCCGAGCGCCGTGCACGGCTCCTTGCCCTCCTCGTCGACGCCGCGCCAGATGCGCACGAACTTGTTGTGCTCGAGCTCATCGGCCACGGTGGTCGGGTCGGTGTGTCCCGGATGGATGCGCGTCTCGGGTGGCAGCTTCAGAAGCTTGTCCATGATCGACGACTTCAGATCGCCGTAGCCGCTGCTCCCGGGCGCGCGTACGCCGCCCACCGAGCCCTTGAACAGCGTGTCGCCCGTGAACACGTCCGTCCCGCTGATCAGCAGCGAGAGCATTCCCGCCGTGTGGCCGGGCGTGTGGATCGGCTCGATCTCCAGGGCTCCTGACTGGATCGGCTCGCCGGGAGTCATCGTCCCGGTGGCGCCCGGGACCTGGTCGCGCTCCAGCTCGTGGATCAGAACCGGCGTGCCGGGGTGGGCTTGGAGCACCTTGTCGAGCTCGGCCACGTGGTCGTGGTGATGGTGGGTGAGCAGCACGTGGGTGAGCTGAAAGCGCATCCGCCCCAGCACATCGAGTAGCGGCTGCACCGGACCGCCGGCGTCGATCATCACTGCGTGCGAGCCCAGCTCGTCGGCCACCAGGTAGGTGTTCGACAGCCAGTTCTCGTCCATCGAGCGCTCGATGATCACGGCGCTAGAGCCTATCCTGTGCAGTCCGTGAGCCTGATCCACACCTGCTACCGGATCACAAATATCGACCGCTCGGTCGCCTTCTACAACGCGCTCGGCTTCGAGGAGAAGGGCAGGCTGCCTATCCGCGACGAAGCGATCAACGTGTTCATGGGCCGTCCGGAAGACGGCCCCGAGCCGCGGCTCGAGCTGACCTACAACATCGGCCAGCACGAGCCCTACGACCACGGTTCCGGCTACGGCCACATCGCGGTCGCCACGCCCGATATCGATCAGACGCTGGGCGCGCTGGCCGAGCAGGGGATCCAGCCCGAGCGGCCGCCGTACACGATCCGCGACGGTGGTTCCCGGCTGTGCTTCGTCCGGGATCCGGACGGCTACAGGATCGAGTTGATCGAGCGCGGGTAGGCTTCGGAGCAGACGCGATGGCTGACACCGGCAAGATCGCCTACCTGCTCGAGCGCGTGGCCCAGGGAGTCGCGGCGCATGACCGCGAGAACCCGGGGCACCACACCTGGGGCATCGGGATGGCGTACTTCGACATCGAACGTCTCGGCCTGGAGGAGGGCGAGGAACTCCTGCCCGGGATCGTGCTCCAAGCCGACGGTGGCGTGACGGGTGCCTTTCGCGTGCTGTGCGATGGCGACCACGACGAGGGCGCCGTCGAAGAAGAGGAAGAGATCATCGAGGCCGTCGCCTCCGAGGAGATCGAGCCGGCGATCGCGCCCGGACGGGGCGAGCCGCCCCCGCTTCAGCCGCCGCTCTAAGAGACCGCCGGCACGCCGGCCCGCTCGGCGATGACGGCGGCCAAGCGGGCGATCGTCGGGCACGGGACGCCGTGACGGGCGCCGGCACGCAGCACCGCACCCGCGATCGCGTCGAGCTCGGGCGCGCGCCCGGCCGCGATGTCGCGCTGCATCGAGGACCCGCGCTCGGCGTGGGCCGCGTCGAGCTCGGCCAGCCGCGCCGCGGGGTCGATCTCCGCGCCGTCGGCGTTGGCCACGGCGGCCGCCTCCTCGATGCAGCCGATCAACGCGGCGCGCCACTCGGGGTCGCTGCGGATGAAGCCGATCGGCTTCTCAGCGGCGCTCGTCGTGCAGGCAAGCGCGTTCAGCCGCACGAGCTTTGACCACAGGATCTGCCTCTCGCTCGGGCCGATCTCGGCCGGTATGCCGGCCGCTTGGAGCGTCTCGGCCAGGTTTGTAATTGCCGGGCGACCGGCCGGGTGATCCGCCGCCAGGTCGACGCGCAGGAAGGGACTCGTCTGCACGATCCGGCCTGGCGAAGGCCGGTCGGCCTCGATCCGGATCGTGCCCGCGACCACGCTCGAGGCGTTGAAGCGCCGGCGCAGCAGCGCCATGTGGTCAAGTCCGTTGAGCAGCGGCACGACCAGGCGAGGCGCGGTGTCGACGCGCTCCAGGGCGTCGTCCAGCCCGACCGCTTTGGTGGCAACGATCAGCACGTCCACGGGGTCGTTCAACGCGGGCGTCGCTCGCGGCCGGCCGACGAAATCGCCCAACCGCGCACTCTCCACCGCGATGCCCTCGGCCTCGATCAGGGCGGCGGTGGACTCGCGGGCCACGACGGTCACCGGTTGCCCGGCGCGCGCCAGCGCCGCGGCGATGAAGCCGCCGACGCCGCCAGGTCCGAGCACCGCGATCGAGTCCACGGGGCAAGCGTGCCAGAGCTATATGCTCGCGCGCATCCCGCCGCGTCGCCTGACAGCCGACCGTGCCCGTCAAGGCACGTACTCGATCGTCGCCCGCGATCCGGATACCGGCGAGCTCGGCGTCGCCGTCCAGTCGCACTGGTTCTCGGTCGGCCCGATCGTGCCCTGGGCGCGTCCCGGCGTGGGCGCGGTGGCGACCCAGGCCAATGCCGAGATCTCCTACGGTCCGCGCGGACTCGAGCTGATGGCCGCCGGCCTCGACGCTTCCGCGGCACTCGAGCGATTGCTCGCCGAGGACTCCGCGGCGGCCACGCGCCAGGTCGCGATGGTTGATGCACGCGGCGGGATCGCGGCACACACGGGGACGAGCTGCATACCGTTCGCCGGCCACGTGACCGGTACCGGCGTCTCGTGCCAGGCCAACATCATGGCCAGCGACAGCGTCTGGCCGGCCATGCTCGAGGCCTACCGCCAGCACACCGGCCCATTGCGTGACCGGCTCTTGTCCGCGCTCGATGCCGCCGAGGCGCAGGGCGGGGACATTCGCGGGCGCCAATCGGCGGCCATCCTCGTCGTTCCGGGCGACGGGCCGGCGTGGGACACGGTGGTCGCGCTCCGCGTCGAAGACGATCCCGAGCCGCTCGGCGAGCTGCGCCGGCTGGTCGAGCTCGACGACGCTTACGCTCTGGCCAGCCGGGCCGACGAGCTGACCGGACAGGGCCGTCACGACGAGGCGGCAGAGGCGTTCCAGCGAGCCGGCCAGCTCGCCCCGAACAACCATGAGCTCCTGTTCTGGGGAGGCCTCGGCGCCGCCCACAGCGGCGATCTCGAGCTGGGCCTGACCCTGGTCAGGCGTGCGATCGAGCTTCAGCCCGGATGGGCGGAGCTGCTGCCACGGATGCCGCCCGAGATCGCCCCGTCGGCCGCCGCGGTCCACGCGCGTCTGACCCAATCGGGCTAACTGGCTCCTCCGGATGCCCGCCGCCGCGGAGCTCCTCACCCCGCGCCTCAGGCTGCGGCAGCTCCGGCCATCCGACGAGCCCGCCCTGGCCGACATCAACGCCGACCCCGAAGTCAGCCGCTATCTGAACCGGCCGGTCGGCCGTGCCTCTTCACGCGCCTTCTACGAGAACGCGGTCGCCCACTGGGCGACGCACGGCTTCGGCTTCTGGGCCGCGGAGTCGCGTGAGCCGGCGACGGCCGGCCGCTTCCTCGGGTTCATCGGTCTCGGCTACGCCACGTTCCTGCCGCAGCTCGCCCACCGGGTCGAGATCGGTTGGCGCCTGGGCCGCACGGCGTGGGGACGCGGTCTGGCCAGCGAGGGTGCGCTGGCCGCTCGCGACCACGCGTTCGGCGTCCTTCGCCTCGAGGAGCTGATCTCGATCATCCATCCCGACAACGAGCGTTCCCGCCGCGTGGCCGTGAAGCTCGGGATGGCCGTGGCCGAGCTGGTGGACAATCCCGTCATGGGGCGTCAGGTCGAGGTGTGGCGGATCACTTCTGGTCGCGCAGGGACCTCCACGCCGCTCGGGCCTGCCGAAGCGCTTTGAGAACCTGCTTGCGGGCCTCCTCGGCCGTCGCGGCCGCATCGAGCATCTGCTGGCGCGTGCGCCGGCCGTGAGTCAGGAGATTGAACGACCATAGGCCGGTCTCGATCAGCCTCGCCGCGCGCTCAACGTCACCCTTGACGGCCTCGTTCAGCTCGCGCCCGCGCAGACCCTGCTTGATGTAACGCACGCGCGACTCGAACGAGATGTCGCCCAGGCCAAGCAGGGCCCGCGCGGCGATCTGCGGCTCGGGATCGTTCGGGTCGAGCTCTGCCCGCGCGGCGATCTCTTCCACGGCGACAGCGATCAGCTGGTTGCGCATGTCGAGCCAGGCTGCCCGCAGCGTTGGCGTCGAATCGACCATCTCCGCGAATCGCGGGAAGAACTCGACAAGCTCGTCCGGGACGGCATCGAAACGTATGTCGTCTTCGCGCAAGGCCCGTAGCGCGACGGCCGTGAGGGACTCGTCCGGACGGCGGTCCCGCAGGATGCGCGCAAACGTCTCGATCGCGTCGTCGGCCTGATCGAGGACGAGCGACTCCTTGGTCGGGAAGTAGTTGTAGATCGTCTTCTCCGACACGCCGACGATGTCGGCCACCTCCGCCACGGTCACGTTGTCGAAGCCGCGCGTGGAGAACAGGACAGTGGCCACGTCGGAGATGCGCTGCCGCGTCAGCCTGCGCTTGCGCTCACGCAAGCCCTCGTGGGGACGGCGCTCCTGCTCGAGCGCCTCCTGAGCGCGACGCGTGCGGTTGAACAGCGCGCCGATCTCTTCGCCGACCTCGCTGACGATGATCTGGTCGACGTGCTCGTCGGCGAGTGGCTCCTCCTCGACTTGGTGGGGCGCGTCGCTCATCAGCCCAAGGATACCGGCTGAATTACAGTTGCAGAAATTTTTCAGCTCCTGTAAATTTACGGAGCATGAACCCAAATCAACCACATGCCATCGAAGCCAGTGGCCTCACGAAGCGCTTCGGGACCTTCACCGCGGTCGACGATCTCGACCTGCGCGTGGACGCCGGGACGGTCGTGTCGCTGCTCGGTCCGAACGGCGCCGGCAAGACGACGATCGTTCGGATGCTGGCCACGCTGCTCAAACCCGACCGTGGCAGCGCGCGCATCGCCGGCCACGACGTTGTGCGGGAGGGCCCGGCGGCGCGCCGCCTGATCTCTCTCACCGGGCAGTTCGCCGCGCTGGACAAGAACTTGACCGCGCGGGAGAACCTGTTGCTGATGGCCCGCCTGCGCGGTCGGAGCCTGCGCGAGGCCCGGTCGATCACCGCCGAGCTGATCGAGCGCTTCGACATCGGGGCGTTCCAGAATCGTCTGGTCAAGCAGATGTCGGGCGGCGAGCGGAGGCGGGTGGACCTCGCCGCCGGCATGATCGACCGGCCGCACATTCTCGTCCTGGACGAGCCGACCACGGGCCTCGATCCGCGCAGCCGTCAGGTCGTGTGGTCGACCGTGCGCGAGCTCGTCGCCGACGGCGTCACGTTGTTGCTCACCACGCAGTACCTCGAGGAGGCCGACGCATTGGCTGATCGCGTAGTGCTGATCGACCGCGGACGCGAGATCGCCGCCGGCACGCCGGCCCAGCTCAAGGCGCAGGTCGGCGAGCAGCGCGTGGACGTGATCGCCGCCGACGGACTCGCGTTCACGCGGCTGGCCCAGGAGCTGGACGAGCACTTCGACGTGAGGCTCTCAGGCGAGCAGCGGATGATCTCGGTCGTCGCTCCCGACGAGGCGGCCGATCTGGCCCGCGTGGCTGTGGCGGTCGACGCGCTCGGTGCACCCGTAGACGAGATCGCGCTGCGCCGGCCGACGCTCGACGACGCGTTCCTGGCCTTGACCGGTGCCCCGGCGCATGACGGACCTGTTCACGACGAAGCGACCGAGGAGGTTGCCGCATGACCGCGTTTGCCATGACCCGTGAGACCGCGCTGCTGACCGGACGCAGCCTTCGTTCGATCCCGCGCGTGCCCGAGCGGCTGCTCGACGTGACCGTGCAGCCGATCGTGTTCATCCTGCTCTTCCTTTACGTGTTCGGCTCGGCCGTGCACGTGCCGGGAGTGAGCTACAAGGACTACATGTTCCCCGGGATCATCGGCCAGTCGCTGGCCTTCGGGATGATCGGTGCCGGTGTGGCCACCTCAAACGATTTCAACGAAGGCGTGATCGACCGCTTCCGCTCGATGCCGATCAGCCGCCTGTCGATCATCATGGCGCAGGTCACCGGGCAGTTCCTCGAGCAGGTGCTCGGCATGGTCATCGTGGTCGGACTCGGCCTGGCGCTCGGCTGGAATCCGCACTTGTCGCTCGTCCACGGACTGGAGCTCGGCGGCCTGCTCGTTCTCGGCATGCTCGCCTTCACCTGGGCCGGGGTCCTGTTCGGGATGCTCGTGCGCTCGCCCGACGCCATGCAGGGCGTCGGCTTCACCGTCGTCTTCCCGCTCGCCTTCTTGGCCGGGACGTTCGTGCCGATCGCCGGCATGGACGCGATCCCGCGCGCCATCGCGCAATGGGATCCGATCTCCGCGCTGGTGGCCAGCGTCCGTGACCTGACGCAGGGGATCCACTCGAGCGGCTCGTGGCAGCTCGACCATCCCGAACTTGCCATGGTGATCTGGTGCGGCGCGATCATCGCCGTGTGCCTCCCGCTGGCGCTCCGGCGCTTCAACCGCAAGCTGGCCAGCTGAGGCTGCGCGCGACGCATCAGGGATCGATCAGGACACCCGGGTTGAGCGCGCCGCGCGGATCGACGGCCGCCTTGGCGCCGCGCAGGGCGGTGGCAAACGGGTCCGGTCGCTGGCGGTCGTACCACGGCCGATGATCGCGCCCGACGGCATGGTGGTGGGTGATGGTTCCGCCCTGCTCGATCACCACATCGGACGCCACGCGCTTGATCTCTGCCCATTGGTCGAGCTCCTCGCCCCGGCGGGCCGGCGCCAGGATCGTGTAGTAGGGCGCCGGGCCGTCCGGGTAGACGTGCGTGAATCGGCACGTCAGCGTGCCGGCGCCGCAGATCTCATGGACCGCGGCGCTGACACGCTCGCGCACACGGCGATCGAAGGCCTCGAAACGATCCCACGTGATCGCCGTCTCGAACGTCTCTGACAGCACGCCGACGGCCACGAACGTGTCGCGCAGGTAGGGGGCGCGCAGGAATGCCTCGCGCCAGCCGCCGACCGCGTCCCCGCTGGTCTTCTCGGCACCCGCGCCGCGGCGCTCCCACTTCCCGCCATGGTCGGCGCAGTGGTTCAGCGCCAGCTTCATCGGTCCCTCGACGTCGTGCTCGGCGGACTCGAAGCCCAGCACCAGTAGCGCGTGGGTTCCGTCGCCGGCGCCGGTCATCGCGGCCTCGGCGGCGTCGATCAGCCGGCAGTTCGCGGGGTACAAGCCAGATTGAGCGATCGTTTTAACGGCGGCGGCCCCGGCAGCGAAGTCCGCGAAGCGCACTCCGGCCGAGGCGCGGTGCTTCGGCCTCGGGCGCACCCGCACCCACGCCTCGGTGATCAGCCCCAAGATGCCTTCTGAGCCGATCAGCATCCGATCCGGCGACACGCCGGCGCCCGAGCCCGGCAGCCGCCGCGACTCCCACGCTCCCGCTGGCGTGATCGCCCGTACCGACTCGACCAGGTCGTCGATGTGCGTGTACAGCGTGGCGAAGTGGCCACCGGCGCGCGTGGCGATCCAGCCCCCCAGCGTCGAGAACTGAAACGACTGCGGGAAGTGGCGCAGGGTGAGTCCGTGCTCGGCCAGTTGCTCCTCGAGCCGCGGACCGGTGGCGCCGGCCTGGATCCGCGCCGCCTGCGAGATCGGGTCGACCTCGAGCACTCGCTCGAGTGCCTTCAGGTCGACCGTCACCACGCCGGCGAAGCGCTCGCCGACCCGC
>JBJMLD010000116.1:0-4802 GCA_045805545.1 Solirubrobacteraceae bacterium
ACTGGCGGTGCGTGTGCCCGGCCACCGTGAGCTCCGCGCCGCCCTGTTCGAGGATCGGCGCGAGCCGCTCGGGCGGCGTGAGCACCGTGATCCGCTCCTCGTCCGAGCGCGGCGTGGCGTGGCAGAAGAGCACCTGTCCCAGGCCGGAGACGTCGACCGTGAGGGTCGGCGGCAGAGCGGCCAGCCATGCCACGCGCCGCTGATCCAGGCGCTCGGTCACCCACTCGCTCGGTTCTCGGTCACAGTTGCCTCTGAGCCAGCGAAGCGGGATGTCAACCGACTCCAGCAAGTCGATCGTCTCCACGGGCTGGGGGCCCTCGGCGACATCGCCACCGATCAGGATGGCATCGACGGCCGCGGAGGCAACATCGGCCAGCGCCGACTGGAGGGCCGGCATATTACCGTGGATGTCGTAGAGCGCAGCGACCCGCATGGGGCGACAATAACGACACTCGGACGGCCGTCACGCCACCCCGAGGATCAAGTGTCCGTTCCGGCCACCAGCAGCTTTCCTGCCCGTAGCCCCGGTCGCACGATCGGATTTCGGGCCGGGACCGCGTGTATCACGCCTCTCCGCGCACCAAGGGAGGGCGCGGCTCCGTGGGCCGCGGCGAGGTGGGCGCCGCCGGCTCGCGACAGTCCAGGCCACCGCCTTAGCGGGTAAACAGCTTCCAGTGCCCCTCGGATATGACCTCGACGGTGCCGTCGGCCACTTTGATGGCGGTCTCGTCGTCGATCGCATACGCCGGACCTGGGATCTCGGCGGCCCACCGTTCTGCGTCGGCCATGGTGTTCTCCGGCAGCAGCTCGTGATCCAGGTGCGGGAAGATCGAGAAGTCGACGATGCCGAGCGCCCTGTCCTCGCCGACAGGCGGCTTCCAGCCGACGAAGTCCTCCCCGATACGGGGTGTCATCACCATGCTTCCGGCGCTCAGCCCCACCCAGACCGCGCGCAGCGACGGCAAGAGGCCTGCCAGCCCCGACTGCCGCATCCAGTGGCACAAATACAGGGCGTCGCCGCCATTCACCAGCAGGACGTCTGTCTCCTCGACCCAGGAGACCCAGCGTTCGCTGTCGATGCTCGGCAGCGCGGTCAGCTCCAGCACCCCCAGCGACTTCCAACCGAGCTCGCACATGGGGGTGCTGGCTTGTCCGGTGATGAACCGCCATGCCCCACCGGGACTGCCCTGCGGGTGCCCGTACCCGGCGGTGGGGATACACAGGGCGTCGCAGTCCGCGATCGGTTTGCCCAGGAGGTCGACCAGTGCGTCGCGGATGCTCGTGTTCTTGATGCCGGCGGATGTGAGAAGCAGCTTCATCGAGTACCTCGTTCGTGAGGGCGGTTCCCGACCCGTTATACCGGTCGAGCCGCCAATGCCTTCGATCACCGCCGCGGCAGCGACGCGCACCTGCCAGCCGCGTTACGGTTCGCACCTCGTCAGCAAACGCTACAGGCGAGGCATGGGCCTCCCCGCTGGCTGGTACGCAATCACCTTGGAGGAGAATAATGGCCGACACCACCTGCCACATGTCGATGTCCCTCGACGGCTTCGTCGCCGGGCCGGATCAAAGCCGCGAAGACCCGCTCGGCAAGCGGGGCCTCGAGCTTCACCGCTGGCACCTTGGCGATGAGCGCGCAAATGAGGCGGACGCCACTGTCGAGCGCCGCTTAATGCGCCCGCGCGGCGCCTACGTGATGGGCCGAAACATGTTTGGCCCGATCCGCGGCGAGTGGGACGAGCAGTGGGCGGGCTGGTGGGGGCCCGAGCCGCCCTACCACGCGCCCGTGTTCGTCCTCACCCACCACCCTCATGCGCCGATCGAGATGGAGGGCGGGACGACGTTTCACTTCGTCACCGATGGCTTCGACGCCGCCTACGCCCAGGCCCGCGAGGCTGCCGGCGCAGACGGCATCGACATCGCGGGCGGCGCCTCGACCGTCCGCCAAGCGCTGCAGGCAGGCGTCGTCGACGAGCTCTGGCTCGACATCGTCCCGGTTCTGCTGGGGTCCGGCGAGGCGATCTTCAACGGCGTCACCGAGTTCGATTTCGAACCCATGGAGGTCCTCCATTCCCCGCTGGCGACGCACATCGGCTACCGCCGGGCGCGCTGAGATCGATCCACACGAACCGCGCTAGCACCCCCGCGAGGAGAGGAGAGTGAGATGGCAACGACCGGCCAACAGAACGTGATCACCGGCACCGACTTCGTCGTCGTGCCGACGAGGGATTTCGACCAGGCCGTCGAGTTCTACGGATCGGTGCTCGGTCTGCCGTGCTCGGCCCGCTACGGGAGCATGCCGGGTGCCGAGTTCGAGACCGGCAGCCTGACACTGGCGGTGATGGCCACGGAGCGGTTCGGCATGGGGTTCACGGTCAACAGGAACCCGATCGCGTTGCAGGTCGACGACTACAAGGCGGCCCGCACTGAACTGGAATCGCGCGGCGTGACCTTCACCAGCGACACCATCGACAGCGGCGTGTGCCACATGGCGTCGTTCGAGGATCGCGACGGCAACGTGCTGATGATCCACCATCGCTACGCTCCGCGAACGGCTGCGTCGGGCGCCTGATCCCGTCGAGGCGGCGCCGGCAGCGCCCAGACCCGCGTATGCGACGCCGCGTGATGAGCAAGGTAGCGTCGCTGCTAGGCTCGGCTGATGGCGAAGCGGGCCAGGCTGATCGGCATCAACCACGTCGCAGTCGAGGTGGGCGACGTCGGGCAAGCGCTCGCGCTCTACGGCCGACTGTTCGAGTTCGAGATGCGTGGCCGGCTGGCGCACATGGCATTCGTAGATATGGGCGACCAGTTCATCGCGATCTCCGAGCCGCGCAGCCAACCGGCCGACGATGCGCGTCACTTCGGCCTGGTCGTGGACGACGTCCCGGCGGCCCGGGCGGCCGTGACACGGGAGGGCCTCGCGATGGTCGGCCACAGTCGCCGCAGCTTTGACTTCCTGGATCCTTGGGGAAACCGGTTCCAGGTCGTCGGCTACGGCGACGTCCAGTTCGACCGGGTGGAGGGCGTGAAGCGCAAGCTCGGCATCGAGCAACTCGGAAAGACCGACGAGGCCAGGCGGCAGATATCCGAGCGTGGAATCGACTGACGACACGCCGCTCCGCCTCATGGTGCCGCCACCTCGACCCGATACCTGCAGCATGGAGAACCGGCCAGCGAACCTCGGCGGCCACGCATCCGTCGCCGCCGGCGTGATCGTCGCGTACTGGCTGGCGGACGGCTACGTGATCGGGCTGCCTGTGGCAGCGCTGGCGGCGACCTGGAACCCGCTGATCGTATTCCTTGGGGCGGTGGCCATCGTCACCTCCATCAACCTGGCCGCGTGCCGCTGGATCAATGCGGCGTGGAACAGCTGGACGAGCGGAAGCAGCGGCGGCCGGATCGAACGGCAGCTGGACAAGGTTCGACCGACCCGAGCGGGCAGGGCGGCGACGCGCTGGATCGCCAGCGACTCGAACGCGCG
The DNA here is from genome assembly GCA_045805545.1 of Solirubrobacteraceae bacterium. GTDB lineage: Bacteria > Actinomycetota > Thermoleophilia > Solirubrobacterales > Solirubrobacteraceae > Palsa-465. Next base: position 3,482 of record JBJMLD010000116.1, read on the forward strand.
GTTCGCGGCCGCGGCGGCACTCACCTGCGCGATCGTCGCGGTCACGCTCGGGCGGTCTGTCACTGGCCGGCCGCTGGCCGCTCATCGCGTCCGCCTGGCGGCCGTCAGCTACGCCCTCTTCTCCGTCGGCGTGTTCACCCTGGCCGGTGTGGTGGCCGGCGAGGCGCTCGACGCTCTCTAGCCTGCTCCCCTACACGGCGGATGCAAGAATGGCGAGGAGCAGATGGGCGAATCGAGCACCGCACACGGCAAGGTGGTCATGAACAGGGCGATGTCGCTCGACGGCTTCATCGCCGCTCCCGGCCATCGGATGGATTGGGGCGGCGGTCGCGCCCTCGCCGACTTCGTGGCGCCGGACGACTTCGCCGAAGTCGCGGCGGCCACCGGCGCCATGCTGATCGGCCGGCGAACCTGGGACGTCGGCAGCAGGATGGCGGCCGAGGATCCCGGCAGCGTCGACTACCCCTTCTCCGGCCCGTTCTTCCTGCTCACGCACAGGCCGCCGGAGGCGCCCGACCCGGGCGTCACGGTGCTCAGCGGTGACATCGGGGAAGCGGTCGCCACCGCGCTGAACGCTGCGGGCGGCAAGAATCTCGAGATCCTCGGCGCCGACGTGGCCGGCCAGTGCCTGGAGCGAGGACTGCTCGACGAGATCCTGGTGTACGTGCTGCCGGTGCTGCTCGGCGATGGCATCCCGATCTCGCCCCCGGGACTGACCAGGGTTGACCTGGAACCGATCAGCAGCGCGCGGTCGGGCGACGCCACCATCCTCAGGTTTCGGGTGCGCGGTAGCGACCGGCCGCCGCAAAGCGGTTACCGTTGAGCACCAACGACTCAAGGATTGGTCATGAACCTTCGAACCTTCGCGACGATCGCATCGGCGGCGGTCGCCGTCTCGGCGCTCGCCGGCGCCGCCTCCGGCCGCGCGTCGGCCGCGAGCACCTCACTGCCGCAGATATCCGCAGGGCGGGTGATCCTGGACTTCCAGCCCCATCACACCCAGCCCCAGGCGCTGACGGCGGGGTCAACATCCGTGAGGCGGTTCACCAGGACCGTGACTGACGGCGGCACCACCTTCCATGTGACGATGGTGGGGAAGAACCCGTTCGTCGTCCAGACGGCGCCCTCGACCACGGTCAAGACGTTCCTCGTGCCCGTCAAGATCATCCTCCCCAACGGCGACACGTTCGATCCGACGGCCACCACACGGTGCGATACGCAGGCCTCCGCGTTGGCGCGAACCGTGAAATCGCCAGTCGTTGCCAGCCGAGCCTACAGTCTGGGCGGTACGGCACTCGGCACCGGCCAGTACACCGACATC
>JBJMLD010000117.1:0-8831 GCA_045805545.1 Solirubrobacteraceae bacterium
AGATCGGTTGGAGCGACCTGTCGGTGCTCGCCCCCCTGGTTGGCGTGATCCTCGTCCTTGCCTTCTATCCCCAGTTCGTTCTGAAGCGGACCGAGCCGTCCGTCAAGGCGTCCGTGGCGGCGGCGAGCGCCGGCTCAGCCACCTCGACCCAGGTCGCGTCGCGATGACTCTGCTCTTGGCCGCCACCGGGCAGCACATCAAGGCCCCGCACATCGACTGGGCCAGCCTCAGCCCGTTCATGGCCCTGATCATCGGCTCCCTCATCGTCTTGATGATCGGTCTGCTCCGCGCCGAGTTCGTGCGCGAGCGGATCGTGCCGCTGTTGACGCTTCTCACCCTTGGGGCGGCGCTCGCGTTCGAGATCTCACGCTTCGGCCACCCGCGCTCGATCATCTCCGGTGCGCTCCGCGTCGACGATCTGGCCCTCCTGCTCGACATGATCTTCGCCGTCGCGGCGATGACCGCCGTGGTCTTGTCGCTGCGTGTCCGCGCTCCGCGCGAATCCGGTCAGGGCGAGTACTTCTCGCTGATGCTCTTCAGCGTGCTCGGCATGGCGGTGCTCGCCTCGGCCCAGAACCTGATCACCCTCTTCCTCGGCTTCGAGCTCCTGTCGATCCCGCTCTACGTCCTGTGCGCATCGGAGTACCGGCGCGAGGGTTCCTTGGAGGCCGGCCTGAAGTACCTGGTAATCGGCTCGGTGGGGTCCGCGACCCTGGTCTACGGGTTGGCGCTCGTCTACGGCGCCACCGGCTCGACCGATTTCTCGGGGATCGCCGCCGCGGTCACGTCGGGATCGCTTTCCAGTGGGCTCCTCGGCGACCCGTTGTTGCTGACCGGGCTTGGATTGGTGATCGTCGGGTTCGCCTTCAAGGCCTCGGTGGCGCCGTTTCATCAGTGGACCCCGGATGTCTACGAGGGCGCCCCAACCCCGATCACCGCGTTCATGGCCACCGCCACCAAAGCGGCGGCTCTCGGCGTGTTCATCCGCTTCTTCGACGTGGCCGGGATCGCCAATCAGAACGATTGGGCGCCGGCCATCGCGACGATCGCCGCGATCACGATGATCGTGGGCAACGTAGGTGCGCTGGGGCAGACCTCGCTGAAGCGGCTGCTCGGCTACTCCGGTGTCGCGCAAGCCGGTTACATGCTCGGTGGCGTCGTCGTCGGGACCCAGCTCGGCGTGCAGGCGACGGTCTTGTATCTCGGCGTGTACCTGGCCATGAACATGGCCGCGTTTGCCGTGATCGTGGCCCAGGAGCACGAGTCAGAGACGCTCGAGGAGGACGCCAGCGGCGACGACATCGGCGCGCTGGCCGGCCTTGGCGCGCGAAGACCCTGGCTGGCCTGGCCGATGACCATCGCGATGCTCTCGCTGGCCGGGATCCCGGGCACGGTCGGGTTCATCGGCAAATTCCAGCTCATCCACGCGCTGGTCAACGGCGACTACACGTGGCTGGCCATCGTCCTCGTCATCGGCTCGATGATCTCGCTCGGGTACTACCTGCGGGTGATAGCCGTCATGTGGATGCGGCCGGGTCCGGTCGCGGCTGCATCGGCTCTGGCTCCCGAGGGCGGTCTGGCTCCGATCGCCGGCGGCTCGCCGGAGGCCGATATCGAGGGTTGGCCAACCTCATCGCAGTCCGCCGCCCGGCCCGAGGTCGTCCTGGTCGCCGTCGTGTTCGCCGCGGCCAGCGTGTTCTTCGGGATCTTCCCCTCGCCGCTCTTCAGTCTGGCGGCGCACGCCGGCCACGCGCTGAGCGGCCTGTTCTAGACGGAGGTTGCGGGACATATCTGTCGCCTGGCGACAGAAATCGCCCTCGACGCCGCGGTTTGCGCGGCGTTCGCCACCGGGTAGCCATCACTAGATGGACGAAGAGCGCAAATCCGACACTGCCGAGACCTACGGCGACCAGGACGCACCCGGCGAGGCCTCCAACCAGAACGCCGAGGAGCCGTCGGCACCGGAGGGCGGCGGGTCCTCGAGGCGCGGTGGCAAGGGCGCCTCGACCCAGATCGACGGCGAGGAGCGCCCGGGTAATCCGGGCGGCGCCGGCGAGCACTCTCAGGCCACCGGGCAGCCGAGCAACGCCGGCTGAACGACCGCCGCGAGCGCCGCTACGATCCGGCGTCCGTGGATTACCCGGTCGAGAGTTTCACCGAGCAGGAGCGCGAGCGCCTGCGCCCCCATTTCACGAACCTCGACCGGCCCGTCTTCGCCTTGGTCAACCTGCCGGAGACCGTCAAGGGCGCGCTGTTCGCGCGCTACTCGCGCTACCAGGGAACGCTGCGCAGGCTGTTCCTTGAGGAGTTCGCCGATGACGTGGCCGCCGGTGGGCCACTGCGCGCCGTCGACGGCGAGGAGGGCGCACGCGCGGCGAAGCTCTACGAACGGATCTTTCTCGGCTACGGCGACGACTCGGTGGCCCAGCTCGGTGGCGCCCACGTAGCGTGCGAGTGGGTCTCGAACGTGCTCACGAAGGTCCTCCAGCGCCCGCGCCTGGGCGCGTATCTGGAGCAGTCGACCCGGTACATCGCCTACGACGCGCCGATGCCGGGATCCGATGCCGCCCACCCCGGCTATCGCTACTACCGCGACCGCGAGCTCGGCCCCGCCTACGCGGCGGCGATGGACGAGCTGTTCACGATCTACTCGGCGGCGTTGCCACGGGTGATCGACTGGGCGCAGGAAGAGTTCCCGCTGGCCGACGACGAGGCGCCGGCCGCCCATGCCCGCGCGATCAAGGCCAAGGCGCTCGACCTGCTGCGCGGGCTGCTCCCGGCTAGCTCGCTCTCGCACATGGGCATCTTCGCCTCGGGTCAGACCTACGAGCAGCTGATCCTGCACCTGCTCGCCCACCCCCTGCCCGAGGCGCGGGACTACGGTCGGATGATCCTCGATGAGATCAAGGCGGTGATGCCGAGCTTCGTCACCCGGGTTGAGCGTCCGGAGCGGGGCGGCGAATGGATCGGCTTTCTGGAGGAGCGCACTCGCGCCGGCGAGCGCTGGACGCGCCGGCTGGGATTGGGTGCGGCGCGGGACGAGCTGGCCGATGCCGGACCGTCCGTTCGCCTGCTCCGTGCCGAGGGTGACGAGGACGACCTGCTGAGCGCGCTGCTGTTCGAAGCGAGCACGGCAGGCGAGGAGGAGATTCGGGATTGCGTCGCCCACCTCGACGGCGACCATCGCGAAGCGCTGCTGGCCGAGCTGATTGGCGAACGGGCCAACCGGCGCCACCGGCCCGGACGCGGGTTCGAGGCGCTCCGCTACCGATTCGAGATCGTCTCTGACTACGGCGCGTTCCGCGATCTCCAGCGCCACCGGATGCTCACCGTCCAGTGGCAGCAGCTGACGCCGGATCTGGGCGCCGGCGTGCCCGAGCAGGTCGAGCTGGCCGGCTGCGGCAAGGAGTACCGCCGCGCGCTAGAGGTCTCCCGCCGCGAGTACGAGCGTCTCGCCGATCAGGGGCTGGTCCGGGCTGCGCCCTACGCGCTGTGTCTCGGCTACCGGATCCGCTACATCCTCGACCTCAACGCGCGCGAGGCGATGCAGCTGATCGAGCTCCGCTCCGGACGCGAGGGACACCCGAGCTACCGCGCCGTCGCGCACGAGATGCACGCTCAGATCGCCGCCGTGCACCCAGCGGTGGCGGGCGCCATGAAGCACGTGGACTTCGAGACCGAGCCACGCCTGGAGCGCATCCTCTCCGAGATGCGCTCCCACAGCCGGGCCAGCGCCGGTTAAGCGCCGGCGGGAAGACTTGCGCCCGGCGCGGCGTCCTGATCTGAGACGGCCGGAGCACTCCCGATCAGAAAGGCCCCTTTCAGTGAAACGCAGGTTCGTCCTATTCCTAACCCTCGCGATGGTCGCGCTGACCGCGGTCGCCCTGGCCAAGTCAAAGCCCCGCGGAACGACGATCAAGCTCGGGAACACCAGCGTCGGCAAGATCCTGACCAAGAACTCCGGCTTCACGATCTACGTGTTCACGCGCGACAAGAAGAACAAGGACAGCTGCGTCAAGGTCAGCGGCTGCGCCGACGTGTGGCCCCCAGTCACGACTAAGGCCAAGCCGATCGCCGGTACCCGCGTCAAGGCGTCGATGCTCGGCACGATCAAGCTGCCGAACGGTTCGCTCCAGGTGACCTACAACGGCAAGCCGCTCTACACCTACAGTGCTGATTCCGGCCCGCGCCAGACCGATTACGTCGGCGTCCGCCAATTTGGCGGGACGTGGGACGCGATCGGCGCCAACGGCAAGGTCGTCAAGTAGCCGCGGCGTCCCGCGCCGCTCCCCACGGCGGCGCCGCGTCCCGCCGGCGGCAGGCGTCCGCCGGCGGGTCACGGTGAGTCACATTTCCTGGCCGCCGTTGACCGCCCACACCTGTCCGGTGATGTAGGAGGAGGCGTCCGCGCACAGGAAGTGCACGACGCGGGCGACCTCCTCCGGACGGCCAAGGCGACCAAGTGGGATCTGCGCGCGAATCCGGTCGAGCACCTTCTCGGGTATGGAGTCGAGCATCTCGGTCTCGATGAACCCGGGCGCGACGGTGTTCACGGTCAGTCCGATGCCCTCCGGGTCGGCCTTGCCTGACTTCTGCAGGTTCGAGGCCACCTCGCGCGCCAGTGACATCGTCAGCCCGAACATGCCTGATTTCGAGGCTGCGTAGTTCGTCTGGCCAATGTTGCCGATCTGGCCGACGATCGAGGAGATGTTGACGATCCGCCCGGTGCCGCGATCGAGCATGTGCTCGAGCGCCCCTTTGGACATGAAGAACGCTCCTGAGAGGTTGACGGCCAGCACTTTGTACCAGTCGTCCTCCGCCATCTTCAGAATCGCCTTGTCGGCGGTGATGCCGGCGTTGTTGACGAGGATGTCGAGGCGGCCGTGCTGCTCGATCACCTCGCGCACGGTGCGCTGACAGTCCTCACAGGAGGCGACGTTGCCCTGGTGAATGCTGGCCTCGGCGCCGAGATCCTCCAGGTCGTGCTTGAACTGCTGTGCCTTCTCCTCGTTACGGCTGTAGCCGGCGGCCACGGTGGCGCCCTGGGTGGCCAGGCTGCGGCCGATCGCGGCGCCGATTCCTCGCGTGCCGCCGGTTACCAGGGCTACCCGGCCCTTGAGCTTCTCGCCGCCCGCCGGGGCGCTCGTCTCATGTACTTGTGCGGTTGCCATTTCTGCTCACTCTCCCGTTGGTCTTCGATCTCTTGGCGAGCCAGTCGGCGATTTCGGGCCAGATCTCCTTGCGCGCCCCCGATCCGGCCATCAGTCCGATGTGGCCGCCTGGCCGGTCGAGCCGGGTCACGTCGTCTGACCCGACCAGCTCGAACAGCGGATGCGTGCCCTCGGGCGGCGCGATGTGATCAGCGCCGGCCGTGACGACGAGCAGACTCTGGTCGATCCGTCCGAGATCCACCCGCTGGCTGCGCAGCCGCATCCGCTGCCGGACGAGCCGGTTCTCCTTGTACATCCAGGTGATCCACTCGCGATACGCCCGTGCCGGAAACGGCGGGTTGTCCGCGATCCAGCGCGCCATCGTCTGGTAGGCCTCGCGTCGCGCGGTGCCCTCGAGCACCTGCTCCCACAGCCGCCGGTACGTGGTCACATAGTTGGTGACCGGTTTCATCATCTTGTTCGCCCAGTCGATGGCCGGGCCGGGAACCGCTTTGTATCCCTCGGCCGCGTAGTCGACGTCGAACGAATCCCGCCCTACCCAGTTGGCGTAGAGCGAGCCGCGTGTATCGACCGGCGTGGTCAGCAGCGCCATGTTGCGAACGGGGCTGTCCTCGTGCAGGCCGCCGTGGAGCAGGCACAGCGTGCCGCCGATGCACCAGCCGAGCAGGCTCAGCTCGTCCCGGCCGCTGGCTCGGAGCACCTCGCGGATCGCGCCGTGGAGCTCGTCGCACACGTACTCCTCGAGCCCCATGTCGGCGTCCTCCTCCTCGGGATAGCCCCAGTCGATCAGGAAGACGTCGAACCCCTCCTCGAGCAGGTACTCGACGAACGAGCCGCCCGGCCGCAGGTCGAAGATGTCAGGTCGATTGATGAGCGCGAACACGAGCAGCAAGGGGATCGGATGCCGGCGCTGGTCCGAGCGGTAGCGATAGAGCGTGCTCTTGCGATGGGTCCAGACGACGTCCTTGGGGGTCGTGCCCACCTGGGCGTCGTTCTGGGTGAGCAGGATGTTGAAGAACTCGAGCGCGGCCATCGGCGCGCGCACAGCCTGCTCGATCACGTTCATGACTTGCTTTTGCTCCCGGTAGCGCGTGCGCCGGTGCGCCGGCGCGAGGTGCTCCGTTTGCCGCCGTTGCGGCTTGAGTCCTTCGTTTCGTCGAGCGAGTCCTGGAGGCGCTCAACCTCTTGCAGGAGCAGCTCGAGCTTGTCCTCGTTGCGCGCCAGCTGGCGCGCCAGGCGGGTGATGTCCTGGCGGCCGGCCAGGCGCAGGTTGCGCAGGATCAGGTCGAAGATGTCGGTGGCGATCTTCGTCACCCCGACGACGTTCTCGGTCGCGCGAGCCAGCAGCTCGCCGAAGCTGTCGCGCGCCACTAGCTGTTCGAACGCCTTGGCGGTTCGCGTTTCCGCCTCTTCGTAGAGGCGCTTCGTCTCCTCAGCAGGAGTCGGATGTCGCTCGTCTGCCATGCCCTCTCCTCACATGATTGGCTGCCCGCGCCGCTGCGCCGACAAACGGCCGAATCGGACAGGTGGGGGGTGTAGCCGTTAGCTTGCCTGTTCGCGTTGGCGCAGTTCGATACGGCGGATCTTCCCCGTCAAGGTCTTGGGGAGATCGGGCACGAACTCGACCCGCCGGGGATACGCGTAGGCCGAGTGGTGATCACGGACGAACGCCTTGATCTCCTCGGCCAGGGCATCGGAGGGCTCGTGGCCGGCGGCCAGCACGACGAACGCTTTGACGACGTTGCCGCGACGCTCGTCGGGCGAGGCGACCGCCGCCGCCTCTGCGACGGCCGGATGCTCCAGGCAGGCCGACTCGACCTCGAATGGGCCGATCCTGTACCCCGCGGAGATGATCACGTCGTCGGCCCGGCCCTCGTACCAGTAGTAGCCATCCTCGTCCTGCTTCGCCGCGTCCTTGGTGTGGAACCAGTCGCCGCCGAACACCTCGTCGGAGTCCTCGGGCGGGCGGTTCCAGTAGCCGAGCGGGTAATGCGGATTGGAGCGAGCCTTGAGGCAGATCTCGCCACGCTCCCCCTGAGCGACGGGCCGCTCATCCTCGTCGAGGATCGCCACTTCCCACCCCGGCATCGGCTTGCCCATCGACCCTTCGCGGACGTCCATGAACGGGTAATTGGCGACGAGCGGATAGGACTCGGTCAGGCCGTAGTAGTCGAGCACGGTGATCCCGTACTGGTCACGGAACCAGCGGATCGCCTCCGGGTTCAGAGGCTCCCCGGCCGAGCAGACGATCCTGAACTTCTGCGGGTAGCGGGTGCCGGCGTCGGTGATCGACATCATCGAGCGGATCGCGGTTGGCGTCGCGAACACGTTGGCGACGGCATGCTTTGACAGGAAGGCCAGCTGCTTGCCGGGATCAAACCCGCCCTCGCGCTGGTAGACGGCCTGGACCGCGCCGAGGCGCCACGGTCCGAGCAGCGGACAGATGCCGGCCGCCCAGGCCCACTCGCCCATTCCGTGGAACACCTCGCCGTCGCGAACGTCGTGGCAGTAGATGAACTCCTCGTGGGCGAGGATGTAGCGGTGGGCGTGGAGGATGCCCTTGGCGAGTCCGGTCGTCCCACTCGAGTAGTAGAGCTGGGCCGGATCGTCGGCGGCCGTGTCGACGGTCTCGAAGCTCGTGTCGCCGTTTTGCAGCAACTCGTCGTCGAGAATCAGGATCTCGCTTACCAGTGATCGGTCGATCCGGGCCGCGTTGGCGGCGTTGGTAACCAGCACCTTGGCCTGCGAGTCGGTCAGCCGGTGGCGGATCCCCTCGTCCCCGTAGAGCACCGACATCGACAGGAGAATGGCGCCGGTTTTCCATGTGCCGAAGAAGGCCGCCGCGGTCTGCGGAGTGGCGGGCAGGAGCATGGCCACCCGGTCGCCCCGCTCGACACCATGCGCTTTCAGGACGTTGGCGAAGCGGTTCGAATCGTCCTGGAGCTGGCCCCAGCTGACCTCCTGAGAAGTCCCCTGGAAGTCCTCGTGGATCATCGCCAGCTTGTCCCGAGCGTGCCGGTCGCAGACGTCGCTGGCGATGTTGTAGCGGTCCGGAACCTCCCAGCGATGCTGGGCGACGGCTTCTTCGTAGGAGGTGATAGCGGTCGTCGAGCTCATCTCCACATGATCTTCCGCGCGACGCCCTGGTGCAAGGGGTTGGGCCGCTGTTGTCTAAGCTATTGCACCCCCGGGTACACCGGCTCCGACATTCATGGACCTCGCGCTTGGCGTGCTCCTTGGGATCGGGTTCGCCGCAGTTTTCGTCGCGGCGTGGGGGCTCTTACGCTCAACACCGGCCACGACGCCCGAGGCGGCCGGCATGCAGTCGGCGCTACACGCCGCCACGGCCACGCTCCCGCATCTCCGGGCCGGACTGACTCCGCGCACCGCCGAAGCGGCGGTTCCGCACCTGCGGGCCCTCACTGGAGCGGCGGCGATCGCGCTCGCCGACACCCGCGCGGTGCTGGCCATCGAGGGCGAGGGCCGCGAGCAGGTCCGCCCGGGCGACCTGCTCTCCCGCCTGCTCGCGCGCACGCCTGACCACCGCCTCCAGATCGTGCCGCGACTGATCTCCTCCGATCCCTCCTGTCCACTGCGCTCCGCTGTGCTTGCGCCACTGATCGTCCAGGGCAAGCGCGCCGGCACGCTCATCACGTTCTA
>JBJMLD010000118.1:0-9595 GCA_045805545.1 Solirubrobacteraceae bacterium
GAAATCGAGCAGGATGCGCGCGGCAACCCCCTCGTTCTCGCGCACGAGGCCGAGCAGGATGTGCTCGGTACCGATGTAGTTGTGACCGAGGCTCAGCGCTTCGCGAAGCGCAAGCTCCAAAACCTTCTTCGCGCGCGGTGTGAATGGGATCTGACCGGAGGTGACCTCCTCGCCAGAGCCGACAATCCGGACGACCTGCGCGCGGACGCGTTCGACAGTGATGTCAAGGGACTCGAGAACACGCGCCGCCAGGCCCTCTTCTTCACGAAGCAGGCCGAGCAGGATGTGCTCGGTGCCGATGTAGTTGTGCTTGAGCGTTCTCGCCTCTTCCTGCGCCAGAACCACCACCTGGCGGGCTCGCTCTGTAAATCGCTCGAACATGATTCGTCTCTGTACTTCTCTTTCGGGCGGGTACTCGGGCTGTCGGTCGCGGTGTTTTCCTGGATGTGCCCTCTAGGCCACCACGGTAGTCGCGTACGAATGGCTGGCTCTGGGGACGGCGAGGATCCCGCTGCACCCACTTAGTCGGCCGCTAGGGCGGAATCTATGAGCGAAACGGTCTCGTATTAGGGCCATGGCTCAGTCTACCAGCCACCCTGGGGCTTCTTGTGGCAGTCCTTTCCCGGAGGCTGCGGGAGTTCACACCGTGTTCATACGCCAGGCGCACCGGGGTAAACGTGGCCGTTCCATGCCGCACCAAACCCCTGCAAATCGTGGCCTGCGGAGCGTCCCTAGTCCCGCATGGCCGGGAACAGCACGACCTCACGGATCGACCGCCGCCCGGTCAGCGCCATCACGAGTCGGTCGATCCCGATGCCGATCCCGCCCGTGGGCGGCATCCCGTGCTCCAAGGCCTGGATGAACGATTCGTCGTAGGGCTGGGCCTCTTCGTCGCCCGCGCGAGCCAGAGCGCGCTGGGACTCGAACCGGGCCCGCTGCTCGTCGGGGTCGTTCAGCTCGGTGAACGCGTTGGCGAATTCCATCCCGTCGATGTAGGCCTCAAAGCGCTCGACCAGGCGCGGATCGGATCGGTGGCGCTTGGCGAACGGGGACAGCTCGACCGGGTAGTCGAGCAGGAACGTCGGCTGCTTCAGCGTTGGCTCGACATGCTTTGAGAGCAGCTCGTCGACCAGCTGGGGCCAGGTGTCGTCGGGCGGGGCGGTGAGGCCGCGGGAGCGCATCGCCTCGGCGAGTGCGTCGCGCTCGGAGAGCTCCAGGATGTCGATGCCGGTGCGCTCGCGGATCGCGTCGGTCAGCGTCTCGCGCCGCCACGGTGGCGCCAAGTCGATCTCGCCCGAGTAGCCCATCTCCGCAGCCACGAAGCTCACGAGCTTCTCGCAGCGCTCCGCCACGTCGCGGTAATCGGCATAGGCCTCGTACCACTCGAGCATCGTGAATTCCGGATTGTGCGTCGAGTCGACACCCTCGTTGCGGAAATCCTTGCCCAGCTCGTACACGCGCTCGAGCCCACCCACGATCAGCCGCTTCAGGTACAGCTCGGTGGCGATTCGGAGATAGAACTCGCGGTCGAGTGCGTTGTGATGCGTGGTGAACGGGCGCGCCAAAGCGCCCCCGTACAGAGGCTGGAGCACCGGCGTCTCGACCTCGACGAACCCCTCGCCATCAAGGAAACGGCGGATCGCCGAGACCACCCGCGCGCGTGTGATGAACAGCTGACGGGCGTCCTCGTTGGCGATCAGGTCGAGCTCGCGGTGGCGAAACCGCGTCTCGACATCGGTCAGGCCGTGGTGCTTCTCGGGCGGCGGCCGCAGCGACTTCGCCAGCAGCTCGAAATCCGTCACCCTCAGGCTCAGCTCTCCTCGCCGGGACACGAACGCGACTCCGTCAACCCCGATCAGGTCGCCGAGATCCAGGCCGAGCAGGCGCTCCATGCCCTCAGCGTCCAGCTCGTCGACGCGCGCTTGGAGCTGGATCCGACCCGAGCGGTCGACCAGATCGAGAAACGCCATCTTGCCCTGGCCGCGCCGAGCGGCCAACCGCCCGGCCACGCGGTGCGAGACGTCGGTCTCCTCCCCCGCGCTCAGTCCGGCATGAGCGGTCCGGACCGCGGCGATCGGCTCCACGCCGGCGAACTCGTGCGGGAACGGCTCGACGCCCGCTGCGCGCAGCGCGTCGAGCTTCTGTCTCCGCGCGGCGAAGACATCGGCCGGCTCGTCCTCACCAGGAACCACCCGGGCCCCGATGCCCTACTTCGCCGCGACGTCGATCTTCGTGATCTTCAGCTTGCGCTCGCCCCGGGGCGTGGCGAACACGACCTCCTCGCCCCGCTTGCGGCCGAGGAGCGCCTTGCCGACCGGTGATTCGTTGGACAGGCGCAGTTCGGAGGGGTTCGCCTCGGCCGAACCGACGATCGTGTACTTGGTCGACTTGCCGCCCTCGTCCTTGACGTGGACGACCGAGCCGACGCGCACGACGTCAGTGCCGAGATCGGACTGGTCGATCACGGTCGCCGAGCGGAGCTTCTCCTCCAGCGCGGCGATCCGCGCCTCGAGCATCGCCTGCTCGTTCTTGGCGTCGTCGTATTCGGCGTTCTCCGAGATGTCGCCGAACTCGCGCGCCTCCTTGATCCGCGCGGCGACCTCGCGCCGGCGGATGGTCGATAGATGCTCGAGCTCGCCTTTGAGATTGGCCAGCCCTTCTGGGGTGAGGATGACGTCCTTGGGCATTGCGTGAAGACCTGTAATAGAGAAGGCAGGATTGGACGAGAAAAAACCCGCTAAGCAGCGGGACTTTGGCACGCATCCGGTCGCGTGGGCGGATGAGTATAGACACCTCACTGACTGACCCGGAGGAGGCCGCGTCAGTTGAACACGTCCAGCCAGACCCGCCGCCCGCGGGCGTCGAAATACCCGCGAGTGTCCCGGTCCGGCGAGCGCTGCGGCAGGCCGCTCAGCGACATCCACGCGCTCGGCTTGACGAGCTTGCCGTTCGCCAGCCGCACGGCGCTCGCCGCATGGGAGGCGGCGGTAAACGTGACATCCCCCATGCATTTGAGTTCGGGCCCACCAAGCGGATCGCGTGAGGACACCCCGCCTGGCAGGACGTAGCGACCGCGCACGATCGTCTCCGCGCGTCCGCCGTGCGCGTCGAGCAGGCGGGCGATCCGCGCACCGGCCAGGTCAGCCGAGCTCGCGTCCACCGCCTCGGAGTCATCGGAGTGCCCACAGCCGAAGCGGTCGCGATCCGACGGATCGAGGTTGCTGCTCGTCGGGATCCCGACCGCGTTCCCGCGCGGGAACATGTAGCCGATCATGTCCTCGGCCAGGCCGTTGATGAACCGGAACGAGGCGTGCATGTGGGGGATGAGCCAGGGTGGGAGCGCCGGACCCGGCGTCGGCATGTCCTGCGGGCCGAGGAAGCCGCGCAGGTAGGTGTACGGAAACACCTCGCCCGGCACGGAGATGAACTCGCCGTCGCCGATCTGGAACGCCGCCACGGCCGATCGCAGCGCCTGGCCGGCGCTCGAGCCGTTCGCCTGCACGCGGTTGGCGTGTGTGCAGGTGGCGTTGTAGCCGGGTCGGGCGCCGAACACGCCGAGCTGGGCGCCGAGCGCGAACAGGGCGTTGCCGAGCGGTACGCAGATGTTGGCCCGGGCGCCCCAGATCGTGTTGCTGGCCGAGTAGTGGTAGGCGCGCGCGCTGACGGCGGCGATGATCGCGTGCGCCAGGTCCTGGCCGAAGGCTTTCGTCTCGCCGAAGTACCCCAGCGGCGCGTGGCCGGCCCCTGTGGTGTCCGTGGCGCTGCCGACGCGGAACAGCGTGCGGCAGCCGGCGAAATGGCCGGCATCGACGAACTGCTGAGGCGTGCGGCTGATCGCCTGCCCGTAAACCTCGGGGCTCTCGACCGAGCCGACCGCGCCGGCCATCTCGATCGCCACGCCACCGAACTTCTGCTCCAGCGCGGCGCGGAAGAAGTGCGGCCAATCCGCAGACAGCCAGCGGCGCTGGGCCAGGAGCGCCGGCGTTCCGCCGTTGAAGCCGAGCGTCTCGGCGTGCTGGCTGACGCTGGCCAGGGTGACTATCGCCCGGCCACGGCGGTCAACCGCCTCGAACACCGGGATGTGCTGATCGTCGACGAACGGATATGACGACCAGCACTGCCGCAGGTTGCGCGGCTCGAGTATCTCCGTGTAACGAATCCGGGCCGGCTTGACCCGCCGTGCCGCCTGCTCGATCGCCTTGGCGCTCTGCGCCACCAGGTAGTCCGTCCAGTACGGATTGACCCCCGAGATCGTCTGCGCGACGCCACCCAGGCCGAGACTGTCGGGTGCCGACTCGTCGTGCGTGGCCGAGATGAACACACCGTCGAGGTGCACGCCATCCGCCTTGACGCGCGCCCGGATGCGGTCCTGGTAGATGTTGAACAGCCCCTCCTGGTCGACGACCTCGACCGCGATCTTCTGCTTGCCGTTGCTGATCACGGTGGCGCGGGCGGTCACCGGATCGGCGACGTGGTCGAAGTACCGAGGCGTGTCGGAGCCGCCGCCGAGCAGGTTGCCATCCCAGCGCTGGTTGCCGTTGCAGTCCTTGAACGGATCGCGCGGGTCGAAGTGGCCGGTGTGCTGCGCGTCGGTGTAGGGCTCTTCGTAGGCAAACTGGCGCGCTCCGGTGAACGTGCCCGCGTGGTCGCAGTCCGCGCGGTCACCGCCAGGCGCTTGGCCGTGGCGGGGCGGCGTGAAGTCAGCCACCGCGGCTCCGACCGAGAACGCGGCCGCCGGACCGGCACTCACACGGCCGTTGAAACCCCCGGACGGAGTCATCAACGCTGACAACGGTCCGGGCACGGCGGCCCCGGCCGGGGTCACGAACACCACGAACACCACGGACACCATCCCAGCGGCAACGGCGATACAGATCGCAGCCAGCCGTTTTATCGCCATAGCCATCCCTCTCTCCAGTGCGGACCCCGGGCGCGAGCGGGACCCTACCGCGAAACGCGCCCTACCGCGAAACGCGCCGCCCCGCCGAAAGAGCGAAGCGCTCAGCCGACGCCGGCCAGCACGCCACCGCCGGCCAACAGCGCCCGCACGTCCTCGATCGAGGCCGCCTGCTGGACGGCGGCCTGGAGCGCCTTGCCGCCGCCGAGGCGGTCGACGTACCAGGGATAGAACTTGCGCAGATAGCGCGTGGCGCGCTCTACTCCCATGTGCTCGCATGCCCGCTCGATCACCCAGTCGAGTTCATCCAGGATCTCCTGCTGCGTGGGTTCGCCGTCAGATCGCCCGAGCAACTCCCCGAACAGCCACGGATTCCCCAGCGACCCCCGCGCCAGCATCACGGCCGCGGCGCCGGTCGCCGCGAACGCGGCTCGAGCCGCCTGCGCCGTGTGCAGGCCGCCCGATACCAAGACCGGCACCGGCAGCTCCTCGACAAGCTCGCGCACCAGCTCGTAGCGCGGCGAGCCCGTGTGCCGCTGGGTGGCATGCCGCGGATGCAGACACAGCCCGGCCGCACCGCCGTCGAACACGAGCCGTCGGGCCACGTCAACGCCACTCAGATCGCCGGGCCGCAATCCCGAGCGGAGCTTCACCGTGACCGGCAGGCCGCTGCCGCGTGCCGCCGCCCGGACGAGCGCCACCGCTCGTTCCGGATCCTCGAGCAGCGCCGCGCCGGCACCCGTCTTGCACACCTTCGGGACCGGGCACCCCATGTTGATGTCGATCAGGTCGGCGCCGGCGGCGGCCACCTGCTCGGCCGCCGAGGCCATCACGTCGGGATCGTGCCCGAACAGCTGAATGGAGACCGGCCCGCCCACCCGCTCGTCGGGGTGGATCCGCAACAGCTCGCGGCACGTGCGTTCGTTGCGGTAATGCACGGCGAACGACGACACCATCTCCGATACCGCGAGACCGGCGCCGTAGCGCTTGGCCTGAAGGCGCACGAACCAGTTGCCGATTCCGGCCAGCGGCGCGAGCACGACGCGGTTGTCGATCGGGACCCCGCCGAGGGTCCAGCCGTCGGTAAGTGATCGGGTCATGCCGTGTTCATGGTACGAATCCCGGGATGGAGCTCGGTCCGCTGATCAAGCCGTGGATCCAGGTCGTACGCGATCAGGTTCCCGGCCTCGAGCTGTTCGATGCACACACGCATCTCGGCCAGAACGATCCCGATGGGTTCCGCCAGGCCCCGGAGCAGCTCCTCGACGCGCTTCGTTTCGGCGATGCCTGCGGCGCGTTCGTGTTCCCGATGCACGAACCCGATGGCTATCCGGAAGCGAACGACATGGTCATGGGCGCGGCTGCCAACAGCGACGGGTTGCTCGTGCCGTTCTGCCGGATCAACCCGCACGACCCGGGCGCACTCGCCGAGGCCGAGCGCGCATTGGGCGCCGGCGCGAAGGGGATCAAGCTTCACCCGCGGGCCGAGAACTTCACGCTCGATCATCCGGTCGCCCGGAAGCTCGTCGCGCTCGCCCACGAGCGGACGCTGCCCGTGCTGGTTCACGCCGGCCGCGGGATTCCGGCCCTCGGACTGCACGCGGTCGAGCTGGCCGGCGAGTTCCCGAACGCGCGGCTGATCCTCGCCCACGCCGGCATCTGCGATTTGTCCTGGGTGTGGCGCGTGGCCGCCGACCATCCAAACCTGCTGTTCGACACGGCATGGTGGATGCCGGCCGACCTGTTCACGCTGTTCTCGCTCGTTCCGCCCGGGCAGATCCTGTTCGCCAGCGACTCGCCGTACGGTCAGACCGCGCTGAGCGCGTCGTTCATGCTCCGCTGCGCTCTACAGGTCGGCCTGAGCGCGCCGCAGGTCGCCTCGATCGCCTCGGAGCAAGCGCTGCGCATCGCCAAGGGAGAGCCGCTGCAGACCGCCGGGCCAGCGCCGGGCGAGCGCGAGCGCCCGCCGCACGCGCTGCTCGATCGCGTGGCCGAGTTCCTGCTGATCGGGACGATCGCCTCGATGCGCGGCCTCGACGCCGGCATCGAGATGCTGGCCCTGGCCCGCCTGGCCTGCGACGTGCCCGAGGAGATCGACGACGCCCCCGTGTTCGCCGGGATCCGCCGGCTGATGGACATCCACGACGAGATCAAGGGCGAGGACCCGAACGACCGCCGCCGCCTGGCCTTTCTCATCCTGGCTTTGACCGTGGCCCGCACGCCCGAGGTGCCGGTGCCGGCGCTCGACGCGCTGGCCGCAACCTAGTGCCCTAGCTCGGCGCGTTTCGCTCCCAGATCAGCCGCAGTCCGATCAGCGTGAGCAGGTCATCGACCTCGTCGACCGTCTCGCGCACATACGGGACGAGCGCCGGTGCCCAGCCGCCGGTGGCGATCACGGGCGTCTCCGGCCCGAGCTCGACGCGTAGCCGGCGGACGATTCCCTCCACCTGGCCGGCGAAGCCGAACACGATCCCGCTGCGGATCGCATCCACCGTCGACTTGCCAATCAGTGAGCGGGGCTCAGCCAACTCGACCTTCGGCAGCTTGGCCGCGCGCTCGTACAGCGCGTCGATCGAGATCTCCGCGCCCGGGCTGATGATCCCGCCCAGGTACTCGCCGGCGTCCGAGACCGCGTCGTATGTGATGGCGGTGCCGAAGTCGACGACGACGCAGGCCCCGCGCACGCGGTCGAATGCGGCCACGGCGTTGACCAGGCGGTCGGCACCTACCTCGCGCGGGTTGTCGATGCGGATCGGCATGCCGGTGCGGATCGACGGCCCGACGACGAGCATGTGATGGCCCAGGTAGCGCTCGGCCATCGCCGTCCATTGCGCTGAGAGCTGCGGCACCGTGGAGGAGACGATCGACGCCTTGATCTCTTCGAACCCGAGCCCCCGCAGCGCGAGCAGGTTCGAGAGCGCAGCGCCGAGCTCGTCGCTGGTCGACTCGCGCACTGTGGCGAAGCGCCAGTGCTCGGAGACGCCGTCCGAGCCGTTCGGGAACACGCCGAAGTGGGTCTGGGTATTCCCGACATCGACAACGAGCAACATGGCGGCGCATTATCGCCGCCCGCGGCATTAGAGCAACGGCGGTCCGGCGCGCCGCACGTCCTGGCCGTCCGAGCCGAGCGCACTCAGTTCATCCGCCAGTCGCCGGCCACCCGGCAGTGTCAGCTCCGGGTCGAGCTCGAGCAGCGGCACGAGCACGAACCGCCGCGAGCTGACCTCCCGGTGCGGCAGCGCCAGGCGCTCGGAGCTAAAGCGCCGATCGCCGAGCAGCAGCACGTCGACGTCGATTACCCGCGGCCCGTGTCGCGGCCCGCCCGCCACGCGGCCGACCTGACGCTCGACCGCCTTGCACGCGTCGAGCAGCTCGAGCGGCTCGCGCTCAGTCCGGATGCGCAGGCAGGCGTTGAGGAACTCCGGCTGATCGAGCACCAGCCCCACCGGCTCGGTGTCGTACACCGATGAGGAGGCCAGCACATCGACTCCGTGGGCGGGCAGCGCGTTGACCGCCGCGAGCAGGTTTGCGCGCCGGTCGCCGACGTTGGAGCCGAGCCCGAGGTAGCCCGTCTCGGCGCTCACTCAGACTCGCGCCACACTTCGACCGACACCTCGCTCACGTTGAACGGGAGTGGTGGCTCGGGCTTGGCGGCCTTGACCCAGACGATGCGGGCGTCGTAGCGCTCGAGCAGGCGGTCGGCAATCGCCGCACACATGCGCTCGAGCGTCTTGTAGCTGCGCTGCTGGGCGACCAGGTTGGCCGTATCGCACACCGCGGCGTAATCGACGGTGTCCTCGATGCGGTCTGTCACCGTCGCGTCGCAGTCGACGACCTCCAGACGCAGGTCGAGCAGCAGCCGCTGACCGACCTCGCGCTCGGCCGCTGTCACACCGACGTGTGTGAACAGCGAGAGCCCGCTGATCTCGATCGTGACCTCGGGCTCCGGGTGCCCCTCATGGTCCTCGTCGTCCGCGTCTACCTCGTCGAACTCGTCGTCGCGGTCCATGGCCGCCTGACCGTAGCAGCAGCCACATTCAGCGCGTCAACCACGGGACGCACGTCGTGGACGCGGAACACGCGGGCGCCGCGCTCGTACGCAATCACGTTGGTGGCGATCGTTCCGGGCAGCCGCTCGCGCGGGTCCTCGCGCCCGGTGAGCTTGCCCAGAAACGACTTGCGCGAGGTCCCGATCACGATCGGTGGCCCGAGCGCGACGATCTCGTCGAGACGCCGCAGCAGCTCCAGGTTGTGCTCGAGCGTCTTGCCGAAGCCGATCCCGGGATCGAGCATGATCCGCGTGGAGTCCACCCCGTGCGCGGCGGCGAACGCGACCCGCTCGGCCAGGAAGCGCTTGACGTCATCCACGACGTCGTCGTAGTGCGGGTGCAGCTGCATCGTGCGCGGCTCGCCGAGCATGTGCATCAGGCAGCAGTCGACGCCCCGAGCCGCCACGAGACCGGCCATCTCAGGATCGCCGCGGAACGCCGTGACATCGTTGACGAGTCCCGCGCCGGCATCGATCGCCGACGCCGCCACGGTCGCCTTGGACGTATCGATCGAGATCTGTGCTCGCGCACCCTGTTCGCGCAGGCCCTCGATCACCGGGAGCACGCGCGCCAGCTCCACCTCGGCGCCGACGGGAAGCGCTCCAGGCCGGGTGGACTCCCCGCCGATGTCGAGGATGCTCGCGCCATC
>JBJMLD010000119.1:0-16949 GCA_045805545.1 Solirubrobacteraceae bacterium
GGCGTCAACCTCGCTGCGCGTATCGGGGTCGGAGATGTAGTTATTCGTGAACCAAGTCATCTCGGCCTCAGTGAGAAACGTCTCCGGGCCGTCGCCGTAGAGCTTGTAGGACTCGGTTTCCTGGGCTGCTTCGGTCTGGTCAACCGCCGGGTATACGAGCACCTGCATGGCGAGCGCCGGCCCGCCCCGGTCACGCGCCCGCTGTGTCATCACCGCCGTGAGGTTGCCGCCGGCGCTGTCGCCACCGACGATCAGCGGCTGATCGGCGTATCGCTCGGCCACCCACTGCAGCGCATCCCAGCTGTCGTCAACCGCGGCCGGATACTCATGCTCGGGCGCGAGCCGGTAGTCGATCGCGATCACTCGGCAGCCCGACTCGACTGCAAGCATGCGGCACATCGCGTCGTGGCTGTCGAGGTCGCAGATGACGAAGCCGCCGCCGTGGATCCACAGGATCGTCGCCGGCGCGTCCGGCGGCTCATACCGGCGCGCGCCGATCTCGAAACCGTCGCGCATCGTGATCGTGAAGTTCTCCACCTCGGCCACCTCGGGGCCCGGTCCGATCACGTCGTTCAGCCCGGCCGCCTGGAGGCGACCCTCGGGTGGCGGAAGCTCCGGCAGCGTGGGCAGTCCCATCTGCTCGACCAGGTCGAGGAATTGGCGGGCTTGGGGGTGAAGCGGCATGTTCGGTCCCTCTCCTCGTTGCGTGGCGATGAAGCTATCCGCGGACGGCCTCGAGACCGCGTACCAACCGGTCGACCTCGTCCTCGGTGTTGTAGTGGATGAAGCCAATCCGCACGGCTGCGTCCTCGTAGCCAAGGCGGCGGTAGAGCCCGAGCGAGTACCACGAGTCGTGCGCCCACACGCCGATCTCGCGCTCGGCCAGCGAGCGCGCCACCTCGGCTGCGGGCACGCCCTCGACGTTGACGAGGAACGTCGGTACGCGGCCTTCCATCCCCGGCAGTCCGTACACCGTGACCGAGTCGGAGATCGAATCCAGGAAGCGCTGCCCGAGCGAGCGCTCGTAGGGGATGATCGCGTCGAAGCCGCCGATCGAGTCCAGATAGTCGATCGTCGCGTTGAAGCCGGCGAGCAGCTCGTAGGGCTGGGTGCCGGTCTCGAAGCGCCGGCCGAGCGGCGTGTTCGGCGCCGGGCGCACCTTGTACGGTCGCCATGTCTCGATTACCGAGCGGCGGCCAAACGCCACGCCGAGGTGCGGTCCGCAGTACTTGTAGGGCGAGCAGATGAGCACGTCGGCGTCGATCTCGGCCACGTCGATCGGTTCGTGGGCGGCGTGGTGAACCGCGTCGATCCACGCCAGCGCGCCGACCGAATGCGCGAGCGAGCACACGCGCGCCGCGTCCACCCGCGTGCCGACGGCGTTTGACGCCCAAGCAAAGGCGACGACGCGGGTGCGCTCGGACAGCTTCGACTCGAGGTCGTCGTAGTCGAGTGTGCTGTCCGCCCGCAGCTCGATGTGCTTGACCACGAGGTCGCGGTCGTGGGCCAGCTCCAGCCACGGGGCAACGCCGCCGTCGTGGTCAAGCGAGGAGACGAGGATCTCATCCCCGGCGGAGAACGACCGGCCCGCCGTGCGCGACAGCGTGAAGTTCAAAGACGTCATGTTCGGTCCGAAGATGACCTCGTCGGTCGCGCAGCCGAGGAACCGCGCGGCGCGTGCCTCGGCGCTCTCCAGGATCTCCTTGACGCGCAGCGAGGTGGCATAGCCGGCGCCGAGGTTGGCGCTCGCCTCACGCAGCGCCCGGGCGATCGCCTCGCCCACCTCGTCGGGGACCTGCGAGCCGCCCGGCGCGTCGAGGTAGGCGAACCCGTCCTGCAACGAGCTGAACCGACGCCTAACAGCATCAACATCGAGCGTCGGTTTGAGCACGTCGGGCATCAGCAGCTAACCGAATCACAAAGCCGGCCGGCTTGCGCTGGCGCGACTTTGAATGGTTTGATCCCCAGACCCTATAGAAGCCAACGAGGGAGGAGGGGCGCGTGAGCTTCCGGATCGTCCGGCGCTCGGAGGCGCAATGGCAGGGCACCGACACCGACGGCGGCGGGCGGATTGCACTCGGCAGCGGTGCGTTCGACGGTCCGTACACGCTCAAGGCACGGATCAGCGACGTCGAGCGCTCGACCAACCCAGAAGAGCTGATCGCGGCGGCCGAGGCCGGCTGCTACACGATGTCGCTCGCGAACCGCCTCACCACCGAAGGCCATCCGCCAACCGATCTGAAAACCACCGCCAGCGTGCGGCTGGAGCAGATCGGGGAAGGTCGCTTCGGCATCACGCGCATCGAGCTCGAGACGGTCGGCGAGGTCCCGGGTGTCACAGCCGAGCAGTTTGCACAAATGGCCCAGGAGGCCAAGGAAACCTGCCCGGTTTCTCGCGCGCTGGCCGGCACGGAGATCACGGTCAACGCCAGGCTTGAAGGTGGTTGACGGTCCCGAAGCGAATGTGGGAGGGTCGAAAGCGCCATGGCTGAGGAGAGCTTGATCGAGGTAGGTCCCGTGCCGCTCGAGCAGACGCTGCTCGAGTGCGTGACCGGCCGCCTGGTCTCACGCGACGCGGGCGACGCCGAGGAGGTGCTGTTCGTGATCTCCGGCGCCGGGTCGCTGCACGTCGACGGCGTCTGGCATGACCTGCGGGCCGAATCGGGCGCCTACCTTCCGCCCGGCTCGTTGTACGAGCTGCGCACCGCGCACGACGTGCCGTTCCGTGCCATCGCCGTGCGGGTGCCGGATCCCGAGCCGGCCGACCCGTCCAAGCCGGCGCCGGGCGCGAGCGTCCGGCACCTTGCCGAGCAGGACGCGCAGGCCGCTACGACCGACCGCGAGTTCCGGATCATCGCCGACCCGGACCACGGCGGGCTTCGCTCGGCCACGCATTTCGTCGGCTACATCCCGCCGGGCAAGGCGCCCGATCACTTCCACACCTACGACGAGGTCATCTATGTGCTCGACGGCGAGGGCGTCTTCCACGCCGGCGATCGCCACGAGCGCCTCGGTCCTGGATCGGTGATCCACCTGCCGGCGCGCACCGTGCACTGCCTCGAGAACACCGGTGCCGACGTGATGCGCGTCGTCGCTGTGTTTCGGCCCGCTGGTTCGCCGGCGGCGGCGTATTACCCGGACGGGACGCCGGCCTATGCCGACAGCCCGCCGGTCACTACGTCATGACAAGAGAGGGTCCCCCAGGAGGAGGTCACACGCAGTGAAGCCACGCATGATCATCGCGACGCTCGCCATTGGTGCGTTCGTCGCGGGCTGCGGGAGCAGCTCTTCGAGCAGCAGCTCGAGCAGCTCCTCAACGAGCGCCGCCAGCGGAAGCGGAGGCGCCAGCAAGAGCTGCGCCGCCTCAGTCGGGTTCGAGGGTCCGATCACCGGCCAGGTGGCGGTGCTCGGCGACGAGCAGCTGGCGTTCGCCAAGCTGGCCGTGCAACAGGACAACCAGGCGAACGGCACGAACATCAGCCTGGTTCAGGGCGACACGCAGCTGATGCCCGCCCAGGCCACGACCGTGACCCAGCAGTTCATCTCGAACTCGAAGATCATCGGCGTCGTCGGTCCGGCGGGAAGCCAGGAGGTCGAGGCGGTCGGGCCGCTGTTCGGGCGCGCAGGACTCGGGTTCATCACCGGCTCGGCGACGAACACGACGCTGACCTCCGGCAAGAACCCGACGTTCTTCCGAGTCGTCTCCAAGGACAGCGTGCAGGGTCCGCAGGACGCCAACTTCGCGATCGCCCATCTGCATCCGAAGGCTGTGATGGTGGTCGACGACCAGGAGGCGTACTCGACGGGCCTGACCTCGGTGATGATTCCGATCTTCAAGGGCAAGGGAATCTCGGTCGATCACGAGTCGGTCAGCCAGAAGACGACCGACTTCTCCTCGCTGGTCGCGAAGGTGACGCCGTCGACGACGTTGATCGTGCTCCCCTGGCAGGTCGCTGCCAACGCCCAGCAGTTCGGCAAGAACCTGTCAGAGCAGCACAAGAACGCGGTGATCTTCGGCACCGACGGTCTGTACTCGCCCGGCACGTTCACGATCGCCGGGTCCTACGTGTCGTCGTTCGGCCCCGACATCACGGCGATCCCGGCCGACGCATCGCTCGTCACCGCGGCCAAGGCGGCCTATCCGAAGTTCGGCACGTTCGGACCTCCGGTCTACGCCGCCACGCACGTGATCGATGAGGCGATCTCGTCGGTCTGCAAGAGCGGACAGACCCCGAGCCGCAGCAACGTGCTGGCGGCAATCAAGCAGACCAACGAGCCGACCTCGATCATCGGCCAGCCGATCAAGTTCGACGCGCACGGCGATCTGATCGGGGCGAAGTGGTTCCTGTTCAAGATCGACGCGAAGGGCAAGTACACGCTGGTCACGAACTCGTGATCGGCTGACATGAGATAGTCGTCGTCCGGGGCGCGCCGCGATTGCGCGCTCCGGAGCGACGACTGAAGCGAACGCACGGCATGCACAAGTTCGTCCAGGAGCTGGTGAACGGCCTCACCCAGGGCAGCCTGTACGCGCTGGTCGCCTTGGGTTACTCGATGGTCTACGGGGTGCTGAAGCTGCTGAATTTCGCGCACGGCGACCTCTACATGGTCGGCGCGTTCATCGGCTACTTCGTGATCCAGTGGTTCGGCGGACCGACGGCACTGAGCGTTCCGGTGCCGATCGTCCTGCTCGTGATGTTCGTGCTGGCCGGCGGGGGTGTGGGCGCGCTCGGCGTGGCCATCGAACGGTTCGCCTATCGCCCCTTACGCGACGCGCCCCGCATCGCCCCGCTGATCACCGCGCTCGGCATTTCGTTCTTCCTCGAGAACACCGGGCTGCTCTTCTTCGGCGGCTCCTACCGGCTCTACAACACGTCTGACTTCATCTCGTTCTCCACCGGGATTCACATCGGGCCCCTCAACATCGACATCGTCCGCATCATGGTGATCACGCTGAGCATCGTGCTGATGATCGCGTTGCGATTGATCGTGGATCGCAGCAAGCTGGGCAAGCAGATGCGTGCCGTCGCCGCGGATCGCGAGGCGGCCGAGATGCTCGGCATCAACGTGGACTTCACGATCGCCGCGACGTTCTTCCTCGGGTCGGCGCTGGCCGGGATCGCCGGGGTGATGGCCGGGCTGGTGTTCAACCAGGTCTTCACCTTCATGGGCTTTGTTGCCGGGCTGAAGGCGTTCACCGCCGCAGTCGTCGGTGGTATCGGTTCGATCTCGGGCGCGGTGCTGGGTGGCTTGCTGATCGGCCTGGCCGAGTCGTTCATCACCGGCTACATCTCGTCGACGTTCACGAACCTGATCGTGTTCGGAATCCTCATCGGCGTCATGCTGCTGCGTCCGAGCGGCCTGCTCGGGCGCGTGCAGCTGCAGAAGGTGTGACGACGTGAGCGTCGAGCCTTCGCTAGACCCTCAGCTCGGAGTCGACGAATGGGTGGCGCGATCCGGCGGGCGTCGGGAGTATCTGCCCGGCTGGCGCGGCGATCTGCAGCGACGCGCCGAACGGATCGGCTGGTGGCCGCGACTGATCGCCGTCGCCGTGGTGGCCGCCGCGCTGCCCGTGCTTGGGCTGAACGGCTTCCAGCTCCAGGTCGGGATCAACACGCTGCTGCTGGCACTGCTTGCGGTTGGCCTGAACATCGCCGTGGGCTGGGCCGGCCTGCTCGATCTCGGCTATATCGCGTTCTACGGCTTCGGGGCCTACGGCTTTGCGCTGCTCTCCTCGAACCAGCTGAATCCCCCGGCCGGCATCCATCTCCCGGCGTACGCATCGATCCCGATAGTGATGGTCGGGGCGGCCATCCTCGGCGTGCTCGTCGGGCTGCCGTCGCGGCGGTTGATCGGCGATTACCTGGCGATCGTCACGCTGTTCTTCGGCGAGGCATTCGTCGAGTTCACCAACAACGTGGCGCCGAGCAAGCTCGGCGGGCCGAACGGAATCTTCGGCATCGATCCGGTCACGGGATTTGGCCATCAGATCCTCACCAACAAGGGCTACTTCTACTTTGCCCTCGTCCTGCTCGTGCTGACGATCGTCACGCTGCACCTGCTCGACACCTCGCGTACCGGCCGCGCCTGGCGCG
Organism: Solirubrobacteraceae bacterium; assembly: GCA_045805545.1. Lineage (GTDB taxonomy): Bacteria > Actinomycetota > Thermoleophilia > Solirubrobacterales > Solirubrobacteraceae > Palsa-465. The sequence goes on from JBJMLD010000119.1 coordinate 6,096, forward strand.
CTGTCCGGGAGGACCCGTTGGCCGCTGGGATGATGACTATCCCGGTCAACCGCGTGAAGATCATGGCCTTCGCGTTCGGCGCGATGGTGGCCGCGCTGGCCGGCACGGTGTTCGCCGCCCAGCAGACGAGCGTGTTCCCCACCGACTTCGACACGCCGTTCCTGATTCTCATCTACGCGGCTTTGATTCTCGGTGGCGCGGGTTCGATCGGTGGCGCCGTGCTCGGCGCCGTCGTCGTGTCGGTCGTCTACGACGGGTTCCTGCGCAGCCCGACCCAGGCCGGCTACATCTTCTATGGCCTGATCCTGCTGACCTTGATCGCCAAGCTCCGGCCGTGGCGGCGGCTGGCGGGCGTGTTGGTCGGGACGGTGGTGTTCGGGTTGGTCGCGCATGCACTGGTGAAGGCGATCTCGGCGTCAGCAGTGGCGAGCGGTCCGCAATCCCACGGCTGGGTCGCCGACGCCGTGCGCGACTGGGTGATCGTCCCGGCCAACGCCGTCCGCTGGGGCAACATCGGGTTCGCGCTGCTCGTGGTCCTGCTGATCGCGCTGGTCCAGCTGCGGGGCCGCTGGCGCACGATCCTGATGGTCCCGACGCTGTACCTGGCGGCGTGCGTGTGGGAGGGACGGTTGATCGCCGAGCCGTCGATTACGCGCCAGATCATGATCGGCGCCATCCTCATCGTGATGATGAACGCGCGTCCACAAGGCCTGCTGGGAGCGCGGCGGGTCGAGGTGGTGTGAATGCCGGCCTTGCTCGAGCTCGACGGTGTCTCGCTGTCCTTCGGCGGGCTCAAGGCGCTGGATGCCCTGTCGCTGGGCGTCAGCGAACGGGAGGTGGTGAGCGTGATCGGCCCGAACGGCGCCGGCAAGACGACGGTGTTCAACGTGATCACCGGCGTGTACGAACCCGACAACGGCGACCTCCAACTCGGTGGCGAATCGCTCGTCGGCAAGTCCGTGCACCGCATCACCCGGGCGGGCGTGGCCCGGACGTTTCAGAGCCTGCGCCTGTTCCTCAACATGTCGGTGATCGAGAACGTGATGGCCGCCACCTACGGCCACACGAAAGCGATGCCGTGGGAATCGATCCTCCGCCTGCCCCGGGCCCGGCGCGAGGAGCGCGAGGCGCGCGCGCTCGCCGAGGAGGTGCTCTCGTTCTTCGGCCAGCGGCTGGCCGGATACCGCTGGGACCAGCCCGCCTACTCGCTGTCCTACGCCAACCGTCGCCGCCTCGAGGTCGCCCGGGCGCTGGCCACGCAGCCGCGGGTGCTGCTGCTCGACGAGCCGGCGGCCGGGATGAACCCCAACGAGACGCACGAGGTGACCGAGTTGATCGGGCGGCTGCGCGATGAGCGTGGGCTGGCCATCCTGGTAATCGAGCACGACATGCACGTAGTCGAGGGCGTGTCCGATCGGGTCGTCGCTCTCGACCACGGCGTGAAGATCGCTGAGGGATCGTTCGACACGGTGGCCAACCACCCGGCCGTGGTCGAGGCCTACCTGGGTTGCGATCCCGAGGCGCTGGCGGGGGCGTAACGCGGATGAGCGCCGCCAACGGGACGCTGCTCGCGCTCGACGACGTCACGACGTACTACGCGCAGATGCGCATCCTGGAAGGGATCAACCTGCGCGTGGGCCCTGGCGAGCTCGTGTGTCTGCTCGGCGGCAACGCCAGCGGCAAGTCGACCACGCTGAAGACGATCCTCGGGGTGGTGCGCCCGCGCTCGGGACGCGTGTTGCTCGACGGTGAGGACGTCAGCGGCTGGCCGGTGGCGCGGCGGATCGGGCGCGGCATGGCCATCGTGCCGGAGAACCGCCGCCTGTTCGGTTCGATGAGCGTGCGCGAGAACCTGGAGCTCGGCGCCGTCCTGCGCGGCGGCGAGCCGCTCGACGAGGATTTCCAGCGGGTGCACTCGCTGTTCCCGCGCCTCGACGAGCGCCGCGACCAGCTCGCAGGAACGCTGTCCGGCGGTGAGCAGCAGATGCTCGCGATGGCCCGCGCGCTGATGTCGCGCCCGCGCCTGCTGCTCATGGACGAGCCGTCGATGGGCCTCTCGCCGGCGCTCGTGCAGCAGAACTTCCGGATCATCAAAGAAGTCCACGAGTCAGGCGTGGCGATCCTCATGGTCGAGCAGAACGCCAGCATGGCCCTGTCGATCGCCGACCGCGGGTACGTCTTGTCCACGGGCGAGATCGTGCTCGAGGGGCCCGCGTCCGAGCTGCTTCACCACGAGGATCTGAAGAGGGCGTATCTGGGGCGCTAGTCCCGCGCCTGGCGTCATCGCCCCGGCTAGGGTCGGACGCGGACGGTCTTCGAGACGGTCCGCCGGTTGCCAGCCGCATCGGTGGCCGTCACTCGCAGCAGCAAGCTGAACTTCTTCGCGTGGCCGAGCAGCTTGCGGTTCGGCGTCAGCTTGACGCTGCGCGCGCCGGTGCCGCGGCGGAGGGTCTTGGTGGCCAGCGTCAGGTTGAACGCCTTCGAGATGTGCGCGCTGGTGGCCGAGGCGAGCAGCGCGATGTCCAGCGAGCTCGACTCACTCGGCTTGACCGTGAAGCCGATGCCGCTCTTCAGGAGCGACTTCAGCTTCACCCGCGTGGCGAGCTTCGTGATGACGATCGAGGGTGCGGACGTGTCCGGACGGGTCGGCGTAACGGCATTCGAAGCCGCCGACGCCGGACCCGTACCGACCCCGTTGGTCGCCGTGACTGTGAACGTGACGCGGTGGTCGTTGCTAAGGCCGGTCACGGCGGCGTTGGTACGAGCGTCCGGCGTGGTCACCCGCTGACCCGTCGATGCGATCACGGTGTAATGAACGATTGGGCTGCCGCCGGTCGACGTCGGCGGGCTCCACGTCACCAGCGCGCTTCGATCTCCTGGCACCGCGCTGACTGATCCCGGCACCGCCGGCACGGTCGCGGGTGTGTAGATCTCGGTCATCACCACCGGCGGTGCCCCGCCGCTCGCCTCCCCGCCCAGCACGAGGACCTCGTCGCTGGGCAGCCGGGCGCTTCCGCCGCCGGCTTGCGGCGTGAACATCGACGCGCCGAACGACCAGCGGCCGCTGGTCGGCTCGTAGACCTCCGTGCTCGAGAGGACCCCGCTCCCCGTGGAAAAGCCGGTTACGCCGCCGCTGACGACGACCCGGCCGTCGGCGAGCGACGTGACGTTGGAGATCAGGCGCGGCACGTTCATGCTGCCGGTCGGCGTGAATCGGTTGGTGGCGGGATCGTAGATTTCAGTGTCTGCCGTCGGTGTGATCGCCCCCGTGGTGGGTCCGCCAAACACCATGGCCTTGCCGCCTGGCAAGGGCGCCATCTGCGGATTGATGTGAGCGGCGCTCATCGTGTTTGACACCGGCGTCCACGTATCCGCGACCGGGTCGTAAACCTCTGCGCTGCTGATTGCATCGGTGCCGTCGAAACCCCCGGCTACGAGGACCTTCCCGTTGGAGAGAAGCAGCTCTCCGACAAACTGCCGAGCAGTTCCCATGTTTGCCGCGGGATGGAACTTGTTGTCGGCGGTGTCGTAGAGGTCGGCCTGGATCGTCGGGCTAGCCGAGGAGCCGGCCAAGAGGACCTTTCCGTTGGGCAGCGCGGCTGCAGAGAACGTGGACGGTCCGGCGATCGGATTGCTGGCGTGTGGGTCGCGCGAGTTGTTCGCGGTCGGGTTCCAGCTGTTCAGGGTCGGGTTGTAGACCTCAGCCGTGGTGTCGGAGCCACTCGCGCCTCCGGCGACGAGCACGTTGCCATTCGTGAGCCTGACGGCCGGCGCGTCGAGTCGCCCAGAGCCCATGGTCGGGCCGGCGCTCCACGTGCCGCTCGTCGGATCGAAGATCTCGACGGTGTTGAGGGCGGGGCCGCTCGCTTGGCCCCCCATCACGATCACGCGCCCGTCGCCGAGCGATGCGATCGAGGGCACGAGGCGGCCGGTGGCCATGTTCGGCCCGATCCGCCAGCTGTCAGGCGTCGCGGCTTGAGCCACGCCGGGCAAAACCGTCAGGCAGACGAGCCCAATCAGGACGGATGACCGCTTCCAGAGTCCCATCAAGTGCGCACCCAAGTCGCCTCTGGCGCGGCAGGCTATCCAGTGGACTCCGCGCGGCGCAAGTTAATGTCCGCCCGGGATGAGTCATACCTTGCTGACCCGGGGATACGCGCAGGCGCTCGACGACGCCGACCCGTTGCGCGGCTTCCGCGAGCGCTTCGTGATCCCCGACGACTCGCTGATCTACCTCGACGGCAACTCGCTCGGCCGGTTGCCGGCTGTCACCGTTGACCGGGTCAGCGACGTCCTCGCGAACTGGGGGGCGCGCATCGTCCGCGCCTGGGATGAGGGCTGGCTTGAGCTCCCGGAGCAGATCGGCGATCGTCTCGGCGCAGTCGCCCTCGGTGCGGCGCCCGGCCAGACGGTGATCGGCGACAGCACGACCGTCTGCTTCTACAAGCTCGCCAGCGCCGCGCTTGACGCCGCGCCTGGCAGTACCGAAATCGTCACCGACGTCGACAACTTCCCCACCGACCGTTATGCGTTGGAGGGGCTGGCCCGCGCCCACGGCAAAACGATTCGATGGCTGCGCTTCGATCCCGCCGCCGGCGCCACCGGGGAGGCGGTCGCGACCGCGATCACCAACCAGACCGCGCTCGTCACGTTCTCCCACGTCTCCTACCGTTCGGCGCACATCGCCGAGATGGCGGCGATCAACCGGTTGGCTCACGCCGTCGGCGCGCTGACGCTGTGGGATCTCAGCCACAGCGCCGGCTCCGTTCCGGTGGCGCTGGACGCCAACGGGGCTGACCTGGCCGTCGGCTGCACCTACAAGTACCTCAACGGCGGGCCGGGAGCGCCCGCCTACATGTACGTCAGGCGCGAGCTCCAGGACAGCTTGAGCCAGCCGATCTGGGGCTGGCTCGGCCGGCGAGACCCATTCGAGATGGAGCCCGGCTACGTCCCGGCCGCCGGGATGCGGCGGTTCCTCTCCGGCACGCCACCCGTGCTCGCGCTACAGGCGGTCGACGTGGGCGTCAAGCTCGTCGCCGAGGCAGGAATGCACGCGATCCGGACCAAGGGGATCGCGCTGACAAAGCTGGCGATCGAGCTGGCTGACGCGCGGCTCGCGCAGCAAGGCGTGGTCGTCGCCTCGCCGCGCGAGTCCGAGCGTCGGGGAGCTCACGTCGCGCTCTCCCATCCCGAGGCGCAGCGCCTGACTGCGGCGTTGATCGAGCGTGGCGTGGTCCCGGACTTCCGCCGGCCCGATGTGGTCCGCTTCGGCTTCTCGCCACTGACCACGCGGTTCGTAGACGTGTGGGATGGGGTCGACATGCTGGCTCAGCTGCTGGCTTGAACCGAGGCCGAAGCCGCGACTGCGGATCCCGGTTGGACTGCCACGTCGGCGCTGCGCGCCGGGAGCAGCGACCCGATGGCGGCGCCGGCGAGCGACAGCGCCCCGGACACCGCCACGGCGGCGACGAACCCATCGCTGAACGCGCCGGGCGAGACGTAGCTGCCGGCGCCGGTGAACACGGCCACGGCGATGGCGAGTCCGAATGCGCCGCCGAGCTGGCGCCCGGTGCTGAACGTGCCTGACGCCTTGCCGATGTCGGCGCCGGCGACTGAGCTGACGATCGAGTTCTGCGCCGCGGGGATGGCCATCGCCACCCCGGACCCGGCCAGGATCAGTGCCGGGATCATCGCGCCGTAGCTCATGTCCACGCCGGCGATCAGCGCCACCCAGATGAAGCCGGCCGCCTGCATGGCCAGGCCGGTGACGAGCAGTGGTCGCTCGCCGATCCGGTCGACCAGCGATCCGGACAGCGGCGCCACGAAGAACACCGTGCCCGTCCAGGGCAGCAGTCGCAGCCCGGCGTCGAGGGGCGACTGCCCGAGCGTCGTCTGCTGGAACTGGGCCATGAAGAACACGGCGCTGAACAGGGCCGCCGAGAGCAGGAAGCCCGACGCGTTGCCGACCGCAAACGCGCGGTTGGCGAACAGCCGCATCGGCAGCATCGGCTGCTTGACGCGCATCTCCCAGATCACGAAGGCCACCGTCAGGACGACGCCGGCGATCAGCGCGCCGAGCACCTCGACGCTGCCCCAGCCGGCGGGGTTGCCGCGCACCAGACCCCATACGAGCCCGAGCGCGGCGCCGGTGACGAGCACGAGGCCGCCGACGTCGAGACGCTCGGGCGGGCCGAAGGACTCGTCGATGCGGGCCAGCACGAGCGGAATTGCGGCCAGCCCGATCGGGACGTTCAGCCAGAAGATCCACTCCCAGGCCATGCCCTGCGTAACCGCGCCACCGAGCACCGGCCCGGCGAGCACGGCGATCCCGGTGATGCCGCCGAAGATCCCGAGTGCGCTTCCGCGACGCTCGGGCGGGAAGGCGGCCGAGAGCAGTGACAGCGACATCGGCGCCACCACGGCGGCACCGGCACCCTGCACGGCACGCGCGGCGATCAGCCAGCCGACATCGGGTGCGAGTGCGCAGGCGGCCGAGGCAACCACGAACAAACCCATCCCCGCCGCGTACAGATTGCGCCGGCCGAACCGGTCGCCCAGCGCCGAGGCCGTCATCAGCAGGACGGCGAAGCTGAGGCCATACGCGTTGACCGTCCACTCCAGCTGCTCGATCGACGCGTGCAGCTGCTGGCGCATCGTGCCCAGCGCGGTCGCGACGACCGTGACGTCGAGTGCCACCATCAGAGACGACACCGACGCCAGCGCGAGCACCCATTTCTGTTTGCTTGTCATGGCTCCTCCGAGTTGGTTGGTGTGCTCGTTGAGACACGGCGCTTCGCTACAACTGACCGATGAATTTGCGCGTCGGTCGGTGTCGCAACGTGCGATGACTGAAGCCGCGCTCACCCGCGCCCGCCAGGGCGACCAAGCCGCCTTCGAGGAGCTCACCAAGCCCTATCGCCGGGAGCTCCAGGTCCACTGCTACCGCATCCTGGGCTCGGTCCAGGACGCCGAGGACCTGCTTCAGGAGACGCTGCTCGCCGCCTGGCGGGGACTGGGCGGTTTCGAAGGCCGCTCCTCACTGCGGGGGTGGCTCTACAGGATTGCCACCAACCGCTGCCTGAACGCGCTGCGCGCCAGCGGTCGGCGGCCCGAGGAGGTCCCGATGCGCCTGGACGAGTTGCCCAAGCCGACCCGGATCACCGAGCCGCTGTGGCTCGAGCCCTACCCCGACGCGCTGCTTGAGGGCGTTCCGGACTCGATGCCCGGCCCCGATGCCAGTTACGAGGTTAAGGAGTCGGTGGCGCTGGCCTTGGTCACCGGGCTCCAGCACCTGCAGCCGAACCAGCGCGCCGTGTTCGTCCTGCGTGAGGTGCTCGGCTTCAGCGCGGCCGAGGTCGCCGACATGCTCGACACGAGCCCGGCCTCGGTCAACAGCACGCTCCAGCGGGCGCGGTCAGCCCTGGATGCGCGGCGTGCGGTTCCCCGCGAGCGCGCCACCGTGCCGAGTGCGCCGGCCGAGCGCGAGCTCGTCAGTCGCTTCGTCGACGCGTTTCAACAAGGCGACGTCGACACGCTGGTCACGATGCTTACCGACGACGTGCTGATCACGATGCCGCCTGAGCCGCTCGAGTACGAGGGCCTCGAGGCCGTGGCCGGCTTCCTGCGCGATCGCTTGGGGAGCGACCGGCGCGAGCGCAAGCTGATCCCCACCCGCGCCAACGGGCAGCCTGCGTTCGCCTATTACGTGCGCGACGCGCACGCCTCGGTGGCGCGCTGTTTCGGCGTGTTCGTGTTGACGTTGGAGGGCGACCGGATCTCCGGACTCACGCGGTTCGGCGACACCGGCTTCCTGCCGGCGTTCGGGCTGCCGCGCATGATCCCGGCCTGATCGGGCGGCAGTCGACGCCGCGGCCGGCGGCTAGCCCTGCACGCCGCCGCCGTCGAGCACAATCGCCTGCCCGTTGACGGTGGCGGCGGCGTCCGAGGCCAGATAGACGACGGCGGCGGCGACCTCGTCGGGCTCGAGCAGCCGCCCGAGCGGCGAGAGCTGGGCGAGCGCGGCCTCGCTCTCGGCGGCGCTGCGGCCGGTCGACTCGACGATCCGCGCGATCGAGCGCCTGGTCATGTCGGTGCGGACGAACGTGGGGCAGATGGCGTTGACGCGCACGCCGGTGCCGGCCAGCTCGCTGGCCACGGCGCGCGTCAGCCCGACGGCGGCGTGCTTCGAGGCCGTGTAGGCGCTCGTGTACGGCGTGCCCACGCGGCCGTTGGTCGAGGCGATCGTGATGATCGAGCCGCTGCCTCGCGCCCGCATGCCGGGGACGACGGCGCGCATGCATAAGAACGCGCCCGTGACGTTGACGTCGAAGTGCTCCAGCCACGAGGCCAGCGTCGTCCTAGCCAGCGGCGCGCTCTCGCCGATGCCGGCGTTGTTGACCAGCACGTCCACAGCCTCGATCGCCTCGAACGCGCGCGCGACCGCCGCCTCGTCGCTCACGTCGCAAACCGTCGTGCGGACGCCGTTGTTGCCGAGCCGCCGCAGTGCCGTCTCATCGCGACCGAGCGCGACCACCTGATCGCCGAGGTCACGGAAGCGCTCCACGATCGCGCGCCCGATCCCCTTGGCGCCACCGGTGACGACGACGGTCCGGCTCATGGCAGCAGCACCGTAGTCCATCAGCGCTCCGCGAACAGCCTCCGGGCGATGATCTCGCGCTGGATCTCCGAGGCGCCCTCGTAGATCCGTGGCGCGCGCACCTCGCGGTAGAGGTGCTCCAGCGGGTGGCCGCGCTCAAGGGCGATGGCCCCGTGGAACTGGACGGCCGCGTCGACCGCCTCCTGCGCCACCTCGGTGGCCAGCAGCTTCGCCATAGCGGCCAGTGCCCGGTCGCCGAGGCCGGCGTCGTGGGCGTTCGCCGCTTGGTGGACGACGAGCCGCGCCGCGTGTACGCGGGCGGTGAGGTCGGCGACGCGATGCGAGACCGATTGGTTCGCGTTAAGTGGTTGACCGAACGTCTGCCGAACCCGCGCGTAGTCGATCGTCATGTCGAGAGCCGTCCGCGCCATCCCGATCGCGAACGCTCCCACGCTGGGACGGAACAGATCGAGCGTGCGCATGGCGACCTTGAACCCCTCGCCGGGCCGCCCGAGCACGCTCTCCTGTGGCACGTGCACCTGCTCGAAGCGCAGGCTCCCGATCGCGTGCGGCGCCAGCAGCTCACGGTGCTCGCCGCTCAGGCCGTCGGACTCGCCCGGTACGGCGAACGCGGTGATGCCCTCGGGCGCGCGCGCGAACACGGTGTAGATGTCGGCCTCTGGTGCGTGGGAGATCCACAGCTTCTCGCCGGTCAGGCGGTAGCCGCCGTCACGATCCGGCTCGGCCTGCAGTGACAGCGCCGACACGTCAGATCCGGCGTCGGGCTCGGTCAGGGCAAAAGCCGCCACGGCCTCGCCGGCCGCGACGCGTGGAATCCACTCGTCTTTGACCGCCGCGGAGCCGGATTGCAAGATCGGGTACGCGCCGAGGCCGTCCGTGCCGAACGCGGTCTCGGCATCGGTACACGCGCGGGCCAGCGCCTCGCGGATCAGGCAGAGGTCGATTGCCCGCCCGTCGGAAAACAGCCGCGGCAGCAGCCCGTGCTCAGCCAGCGCCTTGAACAGCGGGCGGTTCAGCCGCCCCGGCCGCCCGGCGTCGGCGATCGGCTTCAGCACCGATCCCGCCAGCTGATGCGTTGCCTCGTAGAGCTCGCGCTGCGAGTCGGTCAGGTGGAGATCGAGCGCGCCCGTCACCGGTCTATGACGGCAACGCCCATGAGCTCGACCATCGCCTCCGGCACGGCCAGCGCGGTAACCCCGAACAGACCCATGGCCGGATAGCGCTGCCCGAAGTGTTTACGCCAGGCCCGACCGAGTCCCGGCAGCGATTCCCGGTAGGCGTCCACGTCGGTGACGAACACCTGCAGCGACACGAGGTCGTCGGGTTCGCCGCCCGCCGCCCGCAGCGCGGTGACCAACGCGCCCGCCGCGCCGTCGAACTGCTCGGCCAGCGTCTCGCCGGCGCCGATCTGACCGGCCAGGTAGACCGTGTTCCCCGCCTTCACCGCGTGGGAGAACCCACGCGGGCGGGGCAGCTCATCCGGGTTGATGAGCTCGCTCACCGACCCGTCCAGGCCGGCTTGCGACCCTCGCTCCAGGCGTTGTAGAACTCGTGCCAGTCGTGGCTGTGCATGAGCAGCGCCTGGGTCAGGGCGTCCATCTCGATCGAGCTGCTCAGGTCTGAGTCGAGCTCGCGGGTGAGGAGTGCCTTCGTCGTCGAGTAGGCGAACGACGGGCCGGTGGCAAGACGCTGGGCCAGCGCTCCCGCGGCTCGCGCCAGTCCGTCGTCTGGCACGACCTCGGTGGCCAGGCCGATCTCGTATGCCCGCTGGGCATCCAGTTTCTCGCCGAGGATCAGGAGCTCGGTCGCGCGCCCCAGCCCGACTATCCGCGGCAGCAGGTAGGCCGAGCCCATGTCGGCGCCGGACAGCCCCACGCGCGTGAACAGGAACGCGAATGAGGCCGACTGGGTCAGCAGCCGGAAGTCGGCGGCCAGAGCTATCACCGCGCCGGCGCCGGCCGCGATGCCGTTGACCGCCGCGATCACCGGCACCGGGCACTCGCGCAGCGCCTTGACCAGCGCGCCGGTCATGCGGGTGAACTCGAGCAGCTGCTTGGTCTCCAGGCGCTGGAGCTCGCCGATGATCTCCTCGACGTCGCCGCCGGAGCAGAAGCCGCGGCCTCGTCCGGTGATGGTCAGCACGCGCACGTCGCGCCGGTGCGTGAGATCGATGACCAGGTCGCGCAGCTGCGCGTACGTCTCGAACGTGAGCGCGTTCAGCTTGTCGGGACGGTTCA
>JBJMLD010000120.1:0-8561 GCA_045805545.1 Solirubrobacteraceae bacterium
CTTGACCGCGATCGCGCCGCCCCGCTCCTCAGCGGGGATCTCGAGGCGGATCGCCGATGGCGACGCGGTCTCATGCATGGATGGGGCGAGCGACTCGCCATCTTGTTGCGCGGGACTGGCGATCAAGCCATCCGACGACTGCTCAGCTGCCGCTACGCCCCGCGGCGGGCTTTGGGGTCCAGGAATAACTCCGACTATAAACCGGCCGCCGGAGCGGCGACAGATTTACTGTTGCAATGCAACATCGCGCGCTTCACTCCTCGACCATCGGCAACGACTCGCTCATCCCGACCAGGTGCAGCAGCCGCGCGACTTGCGCGCTGAGCGACGACCTGATCCGCAAACGCTTGCCGTTGGTCTGTGACTCGCGCACCGCGGCAACGATGGTGTAGAGCCCCGAGGAATCCATGAACGGCACCTGCGAGAGGTCGAGCACGACGTCGTCGGCATCAGCAAATGCGCGCTCGAGCGCTTCCTCCAGCTGGGGTGCGCTGGCCAGATCCAGCTCGCCGTCCAAGACCACGCGCAGCGAGCGTGTGCCGCTTGCGACGGTCCGGACAATCAACGAAGCCGGCAACAGCTGATCACTCGCACTCATCGCCCGAACGACGTTAAACCTTGGCCACCCGCGAGGTCGCATGCGTGTTGTAAATCAACGTGAGCTTCGGCCCGGGCACCAGCTCCTGACCGTTTCGGCACGCCCGATTGGCGGGCGGCCACGCTTCGGCGTACGCTGGACCTGCAATGACTTCTCCGCGCACGGACGAGCAGCCCGCCAGGTCCCGCGACCTCGTTGTGATAGGTGCTTCGGCCGGCGGCGTTGAGGCGCTCAAGCACGTTGTGCAGGGGTTTCCGCCCGATCTGGATGCCGCCGTATGCGTCGTCCTCCATATTGCCCCGAGTAGCCCGAGCGCGCTGGCGTCGATTCTCGAGCGCGCAGGCATGCTCCCTTGCCGGCGCGCGGAGGACGATCGGCCGCTGCAGGCCGGCGAGATAGTCGTAGCCCCACCGGACCGGCATCTCGTGATCGAGGACGGCCGCGTCCGTCTCACCGTCGGACCACGAGAGAACGGCCACCGGCCCGCCGTCGACGTACTGTTTCGCTCGGCCGCTACGGCGCGTCAGGATCGCGTCGTCGGGGTCGTCTTGTCCGGCACGCGCGACGACGGGGCGGCCGGATTGGCCGTGATCAAAGCCAGCGGCGGCGCCACCGTCGTTCAGACTCCGACCGAAGCCATGTATCCGGGCATGCCGGTCAGCGCGCTCGCCAGCGTCGTCGTCGACGCGGTCGTGCCCTCAGAACGAATGGGCACGACTATTGCCGCGATCGTGCGAGGAGAAGCACTTCCAGACGCCGTCCGACCCGGAAATTTTCCCGAGTATGCATCCCGCGGGCAGCCCCTCACCCAGGTGTGCCCCGAGTGCGGCGGCGTTGTGACCGAGCAGACACAGGCGGGCATTCACTACTGGGAGTGTCATGTCGGCCACCGCTACTCGCCGACCAGCTTCGCCGACGCCCAGGCGGGACGCGTCGAGGCGGCGCTGTGGACGGCTGTGCGCGCCCTGCGCGATCGCGCCGCGCTCCTCGACCGCATGGCGGTGCAGTTCGAGGGTCGCGGTCAGGCCCGCTCCGCGCGGCGCTTCCGCCAGCAGGCGAGCGATGCCCGCGCCCAGGCCGAGGTCGTGCGCGCCGCGCTCGCCGAGGCCGCCGCCACCGCTCTCCAGGAGATCTCCCACGCGGACGGAGAACAAGCCGAGGCCGCTAGCGCACAGTGATGGCTTCGCGGACCGACCAGAACCTCGACGGCTTCCTCGACTTCATCAACCAGGCGCGCGGGTTCGACTTCACGGGCTACAAGCGCTCGAGCATCCAGCGCCGCGTGGCCAAACGGATGGGCGAGGTCGGAGCCGAGGACTACGAGCAGTACGTCGACTACCTCGAGTTACACCCCGAGGAATTCGCCTCGCTGTTCAACACGATCCTGATCAACGTCACGGGCTTCTTCCGCGATGCCCCGACGTGGGAGAACTTGGCCTCGGACGTGGTGCCGGAGCTGATCCGGGTTCGGCCCCCCGACGCGCCGATCCGCGTCTGGTCAGCCGGCTGCGCTTCCGGCGAGGAGGCCTACACGCTGGCCATGGTGCTGGCCCGCGTGATGGGCGATCAGGAGTTCCAAGCCCGGGTGAAGATCTATGCCACCGACATCGACGAAGAGGCACTCGACCGCGCGCGGCACGGCGCCTACGTCCCGCGCCAGCTCGAGGACGTCCCGCACGACGCGCTCGAGCGGTTCTTCGAACGCACCGATCAGCGCTACGTGTTCCGCAAGGACCTACGGCGTTGCGTGATCTTCGGTCGCAACGATCTGGTGCAGGACGCACCGATTTCGCGCATCGATCTGCTCGTGTGCCGCAACACGCTCATGTACTTCACCGCGGAGACGCAGACGCAGGTCCTGCGGCGCTTTCACTTTGGCCTGGGCGACGAGGGCTTCCTCTTGCTCGGCAAGTCGGAGATGCTGATCACCCACGCCGATCTGTTCACGCCGGTCGACCTCAAGCGTCGGCTGTTCCGCAAGGTCGTCCGCCCGACCCATCGCCAGCGAGATCGGGTGCTCGCCCGCGATCCCAGCAACGGCGCGTCGCTCAGCGTGGCGGAGAATCTGCGCGAGGCGGCGTTCGCCGGCAGCGCGGCTGCACAGGCCGTGCTCGATTCGACCGGCTCGTTGATGATGGCCAACGATCCAGCCCGACGGATGTTCGCCATCAGCGCCAACGACTTCGGCCGTCCGATCCAAGACTTGGAGCTGTCCTACCGCCCAGTCGAGCTGCGACCGCATCTCGACGTCGTCGCCAGCGAGCTGCGCAGCGTCGATGTCAAGAGCGTGCGCTGGCGCACGAATTCACAGGAGCGCGTGGTTGACATCCGCCTCAGCCCGCTGCTCAGTGACGGCGTGCTGATGGGGACGACCATCGCCTACACCGACGTCACTGAGCTGCATCGCGTCCAAGAAGAGCTCACCACGTCCAAGCGCGAGTTGGAGAACGCCTCCGAGGAGCTGCAGTCGACGGTCGAGGAGCTCGAGACGACGAACGAAGAGCTCCAATCGACCAACGAAGAACTTGAGACGACGAACGAAGAGCTCCAATCGACCAACGAAGAGCTCGAGACGATGAACGAAGAGCTCCACTCGGCCAACGAGGAGCTCGAGACGATGAACGACGAGCTCCGGCACCGGACGCTCGAGCTGAACGACATGAACACGTTCCTCGAGACGATCCTCGCCACGATCGGGCTTGCCGTGGCCGTGTTAGACCGCCAGCAACACGTCCAGATCTGGAACGGGCAGGCCTACGACTTGTGGGGGCTGGCGTCCGAGGAGGTCGAGGACCAGAACTTCCTCGGACTCGACTTCGGGCTGCCAGTGGAAAAGCTGCGACCTCAGATGCGCGCGGTCCTCACCGGCACTTCGCAGCGGGAGGAAACCACGCTGCAAGCCAGAAACCGTCGCGGCAAACCGTTCCAGTGCCGGGTAACCCTCCTGCCGCTCGCGGCTGACGGCGACGGCAAGGCCACGGGACTGATCATGATGATGGAGGCGGCTGCCGGGTGATCGCCTGGCGTCGGCGGATGCGCTCGCGCAACTCGCGCGAGCGTTGCTGGGAGAGGGCCGACTGGCGCAGACGATCGTCGACCCGCCTGACGTTGCGGGCGTGCTCCTCCCGCAGCCCCTGAATCGTGTCGCGCAGCACGTCCAGCCTCAGACCGCCATCGTCGGCGGGCGCGGCAGGCTTCGCCCAGCCACTCGCCGCGTAGTCAAGTTGTTGCGGCGGGTCGAGCACGGTCGGTGTCCCGCTCGGCTGCTCGGGGCGCTTGAGAAGCAGCCAGCCGCGATCCTGGTGCACCAGCGCGCCGCGCTCAGCCAGCTCGCCGAGCGCCAGGGTCACGGTGGGGCGGCGCGCTCCGATCATCGCGCCTAGTAGCTCGTGGGTGAGCGAAAGCGGCAGCGTCGTGCCCGATGGCGTGACCCTTCCCCACGATTCCGCGAGCAGCCACAGCATGGCGAGCAGCCGATCCTCGACCCGCGGCAACTGGCAGATAACCAGCTGCGTGGCCAGCCGCTCGAGCTGCTCGGCCGCGCGGCTTTGCAGCCCCACGACGAGGCCGGGTGCCTGCCGCGCCGCGAGCAGGAAGTCGCTGCGCAGCAGTACCAGCGTCGTATCGGGTATGGCCCGGTAGCTCGATGTCGCGAGCATCGGTGAAGCGGGCGCCTGGCGCAGGCTCACGACCTCGCCCGGAGCGAGGAGCCGAATCCCCGGCTGTGCGCCAAGCTGGAGGTCGTGCAAGACCATGCCGGTGTGCACGATCGCGCCGAACGCGCGGTGCTCGGCCAGGAACTCGGTCAGCGCCAGCGACTGGCCCTCCGGTAACGGGACCACAGCCAGCGTGATCGATTCAAGCCGGTCGCGGTCGTCGCTGCTCAGGAACTGGAGCAAGTCGGGCTCGATCTCGAGCAGCCTGATCCGCACGCCGTCGCGTTGCTGGCCGTCAGAGGCACGCATCACCGGGCGAGGTTGTGACGCCATGGCTAGATTGATCTTACGCCGCGCGTCGGGGCGTCAAGGCGCCCCGCGACGGTGACGGCTTAGGGTTCGCGTGTCTCGACCACCTCATACACGCCCGAGACGTGCTCGTTCTCCACGAACGCCGAGAGCTTGTCGACGCGCTGCGTCTCGTCGGCATCCGCCTCCTCGCGCCACTTTCGGTAGTCGTCCTTACTCCAGTCGAAGAGCCCGAACGAGACCACCTCGTCCTCGTCACGGATGTTGCGGGCGTGATAGGCACGCTGGAGCCCGGCTGGCGGTCCACTGCCTTCCCATGCCTGGAGAAACTGCTCCCAGGCTCCCGGCTTCAACCTGCGCGCCGTCAGCATCACGATCATTTGCTTTCCTCCTGGTCTGGTTTGGCGAGCGCGACTGCCGCGCTCCCGTCGGTGATCTCGGGGCTCCCGCCGATCAGGTCGATTACGCGCCGATGCCGGGCGTGCGCCCGGCGGAAGCGCTCGTAGGAGCGGTCGAGCTTGCGGCTGCCCGGCTTGTAACGCCAGCGGGCCCAGGGCGACCTCGGCGCGGCCAGCCGGAAGGCACCCCAGAGTGAGAACGGCGGCAGGAACACGCCGAGCAGGGCCAGCAGCAGGCGGCCCTTGATCGCCGCCAGCGCGCACAGGGTGACGTCGAGCAGGATCACGATGAGAAGCTCGATCCCGGGCGTAGTGTCGCCGGTGTCGAACGGCGCCAGGCCAACCAGGATCAAGCCGCCGATCAACGCGGCCACGATCACGGCGTCGACCGACTCCCGGCCCTCTTGGGACCAGTAGACGTCCTCGAGCCTCACCCAGAGTGCGAACTCGTCCAGCGTCAGGCCCGCGCCGATCCCGAACCCCGCGGCCAGGATCTCCGACCACGGGCTCTTGGGGTCCAGCGCGAAACCGAGAAAGCCGGAAAAGAGCAGGAGCACAATCCCCCACACGAGGTGATGGATGTGCAGCCCGCTGCTCGTCTCGACGCTGCCCGGCCACCAGGTGACCTTCGGGCTGCGCATCAGTCGCGCACTCGTGCGGATGAACAGAAAGGCGCCCAGGAACGCGATCAGCAGCACGAAGCCGTCGCGCTGAGCCCGGTTGCCGAGAAAGTGCTGCGTGACCTGAAAGCGGATCTGGATCACAGCCACGGGCAGCACGTTAGTCAGGAGGAAGGGGCAGTTTCAAGGCTTGTCGGCGGGTCGGGCGTGCCGTGCTCAGCGCGGTAGAGCTCCCACACCTCGCCCGGAGTCAGTGCCCGGGCGTAGGTGCGGAGCTCGTCGATCGCGCCGATGAACACATCGGTCGGCGAGTAATCGAGCAGCCCCGCTCCGATCACGAGCGGGCCGCGGGCGGCCGGTGGCGCGGTGACGTGCTCGACGTCCTCGGCCACCCCGTCCACATAGACAGAGACCGTGCTCGTACCGGCGTCGTATACGCCTGTGACTTCGTACCAGCGCCCGGTCTGAGGATTGTTGCGCCCATCGTCGTAGTGCATGTCGGCCAGCACGCCACAGCTCAGCGCCGAGCAGCCGGAATGGTCGGGGACCAGGAACGTCCACCATGTCCGGTGGGCCGCCGGCGGGTGGCCGCTGGCCACCTCGCCGGGACGGGTCTGCGGGCTCGCGCCTGCCGTGGCGATCCCAAGCGAGAACCCGGTGCCCGTGCTGGCCAGCTGGCTGATCGCGGAGCCCGACTGGCGTGGACGCGCCGCCTGGAGCCAAGCCGAGACCGTGAACGAGCGTGCCGTGTCGAGCACTGCAGTCGCGCTCGCTGCGAACTGGCCGGCCCGCCGGATGGCCAGGCCGCTCCCACCCACGCCGCGCGTCCAGCCGGCGCCCGAATACAGCCGCAGCGCGTGTCGGCGCCCGCTGGCGTCAGTCGCGAGCGTGCCGTGTCCCTCGTCGAACTGCCACAGACCAGTCGTCCCCGTCGGCACCACGGCGGGTCCCACCCAGTCCTCCACCCTCGCCGAGCGGTCGATCAGCTGCCGATTGAGCTGGCGGACCTCGTCGACCGGCATCGTGTACACACGCCGGTCATAAGAGATGATCCCGAGCTCCTGCTCATAGGCGGCCAGCTCGGTGAACACGGCAGCGCTGAGGCCCTGAGCCCGCATCTCGAAGGCCAGGGCCGCGAACTGCCGGCGCAGCACGCCCACCACCCAGGCCAGCGGCCAGGGCACGGCGGGCGAGCCGATGCTCGTCGCGACTGCAGGCCAGCGATCGGCGGCGGGTGCGAAGGCGAGCACGCCGCCGTACTCACCGATGACCGACGCGCGGCGATCCGTGGCCGCCGTGAACGGGCCCGAATAGAGGTGCGAATCGCGGATGTCGCTGCGCGCGGACTCGAGCGCGTCGCAGCAGTTGGCGCTGCCGCTCTGGGAATCGATCGGCCGGCTCGGATCGAGCCGGCGGATCGCGGCCGTCACGCCGTCGAGATCGAACTGTCCCCAGCCTTCATTGAACGGCACCCAGGTGACGATCGCCGGGTCGGAGCGATGCTGGACGACGATCGCGCTCAGCTCGCGGCGAAACTCTGCGCGTGCGGGGGGTCTCGGAGCCGTCGGCGCGCTCACCGGCATATTTGGCATGTCCTGCCAGACCAGCACCCCGAGCTTGTCGGCCCAGTAGTACCACCGTGCCGGTTCAACCTTCACGTGCTCGCGCACCATGTTGAAGCCGAGTCGCTTGGCCGCCTGGAGATCGAAGCGCAGGGCGGCGTCGGTCGGGGCGGTGTAAAGGCCGTCGGGCCAGTAGCCCTGGGCCAGCGCGCCGCTCTGAAACAGGAAATGGCCGTTGAGCATCAACCGTGTGAAGCCGCCGGCCTGGCCGAGCGCGATCGAGCGCATGCCGAAGTAGCTCGTGACGTCATCGACGGGGTGACCGCGGTCGGTCAGTCGCAGGCGCAGGCCGTAGAGGTACGGGTCGCTCGGCGACCACAGGTGCGGGTGCGGGATGCGCAGCGCCACCGGATGCCCGGAGCGGGCGGTGGCACTGGCCACGACCCGGCCTGCCGCCGTCGCCTGAACGCTCATCCTCTGCTTCGCCGGCCCGGTCGTGGTCGCGTCGATCGTCACGCGGTCGCGCTGAACCTGCGGGGTGACGTCGAGGTCGGTGATGTGCTCCGCCGCCACCGGCTCGAGCCACACCGTCTGCCAGATTCCGCTCGAAGCGGTGTGGTAGAAGCCGGAGGGCGCTCCCGGCACCTGCTTACCGACCGGCTCGCCGGCCAGCCCGATCGGATCGCTGTAGCCGACCACCAGCTCGTTGACAGCGCCCGCTCGCAACAGCCGGGTGACGTCGAGTGAGAACGCGTCGTAGTCGCCCCGATGCGTGCCCGCGAGGTGACCGTTGACGTACACGATCGCCGCCCAGCTGACAGCGCCGAAGTTGAGCAGCACGTGTTGGCCGTTCCACTTCGTGGGCACCGTGAACGTGCGCCGGTACCAACCGGCCACGACCTGGCGCTCGATCCCCGACAGCGGCGACTGCACCGGATAAGGGACGAGGATCGTCTCGGCGAGGCTGCGCTTGAACGGCGGGCGCTCGTGGGCCCTGGCCGCCTCGAACTGCCAGCGCCCGTTGAGATTCAGCCAGTCGCGGCGGGCCAGCTGCGGCCGCGGGTAGTCCGGTAGCGGCGCGACCGTCGAGACGGAGTGCGTCCACGGGGTCCGGAGCGGGAATGCCTTGACCGCGTACGGGGCGGTGGCATGAGCCACCGAGACCCAGGCACAGGCGCAGGCCAACACGAGCGCGGTCGTCGCGGCCGCGCGTGCCGCCACACCCCTCCCCCGCCCTGCTGTAACCGCCGTGCTTACCGCTTGACGATCCCGCTCGGGCGTTTGCGCGTGCCGCGCTCTTGATGGGCCGTGGGGATGTGCGAGGGCACGGTCACCGGCGTCCCTGCGCAGCCTGCGGCGGATCCCACGCGAGGCAGCGACGGAGCGCGGACCTTCGGCGCCGCCGCGAAGTTGAACGC
>JBJMLD010000121.1:0-8926 GCA_045805545.1 Solirubrobacteraceae bacterium
AGGGCGGGGCTGTGTGCATGGCCGATGGCTACGCCCGGACCACGGCCCGCGTCGGCGGGTGGCTCACAACTGGCGCGAGGACCAGAGGATCGCGGACAAGACGACGCTGACGATGGCGACGACGAGGCCGGTGATCCAGCCGTCCACCTTGCTCGAGGCGAGTATCGCCCCGAGCGCGACACCGATGCCGACGATGCCGCAGGTGGCGATCAGGCGCGTGAGCAAGCGCTCGGCGCCGAGGCGCCGTCTTTCCCGCGCGGGCAGCATGTTGCGCGCGCCGGGCGACGTGTCCGGGGTGGGTCGAACGCGAGTATCGCCTGAGCGAACGGGCGCTTCGGGTTCGGTCGTAGCGGGTGGCGTAGCCGGTTCGTCGGTGTGGCTCATGCCTCAGGTATGCCCCGCCGCGCGGTCGTGCAACCCCTGCGGCCGGCTGTGTAGCGCCTGCTGCGCGCTCCTGCAACCCCTGCGGCACGCGAGTAGGATCACGACCTCGTGTGCAAGCCGGAGGGGTCTGAGTGACGGCGCCGTCGGTGGCCGATGTCGTCGGCACGACGATCGCTGCGCAGGGCGTGCAGGACGCGTTCGGCGTCCTCGGCAGCGGCAACCTGATCGTCACAAATGCGGTGTGCAGCCGCGGCGCTCGCTTTCACCACGCGCGTCACGAGGGCGGGGCTGTGTGCATGGCCGATGGCTACGCCCGGACCACGGCCCGCGTCGGCGTGGTCAGCGTGCACCAGGGCCCCGGCCTGACCAACACGATGACGGGCCTGACCGAGGCGGCCAAGAGCCGGACGCCGCTGCTCGTCCTGGCGGGCGAGACGCCAGCCGCGGCGCTGACGAGCAACTTCCGGATAGACCAGCACGATCTGGTCGAGTCGGTGGGCGCGATCGCCGACCGCGTGTACAGCCCAAAGACCGCGGCTGACGACGCGCAGCGCGCCTACCAGCGGGCGGTGACCGAGCGCCGGCCAGTCGTGCTGATGCTGCCGATCGACATCCAGCCGCAGCCGGCGCAGGGGACCGAGCCGACCCAGCCACCGCTTCCGCCGTTGCCGGCGCCCGAGCCGGCGAGCGAAGCTATCGCGCAGGCGGCCGAGCGCATCGCGGCCGCAACCAAGCCGGCGATCATCGCCGGCCGGGGCGCTGTCCTGGCCGACGCGTCGGCCGCGCTGGAGGCGCTGGGCGAGCGGATCGGCGCACTGCTCGCCACCTCGGCGCCGGCCAATGGGCTGTTCGCGGGTCTCCCCTACTCGCTCGGGATCTCCGGCGGTTTCGCCTCGCCGTTCGCAGCCGAGCTGCTGCCCCAGGCCGACCTCGTGCTGGTCGCCGGGGCGTCGGTCAATCACTGGACGACCAGGCATGGCGCGATGATCAATCCGGCGGCCACCGTCATCCAGATCGACATCGAGCCACGCGCGATCGGGCGCAACCGCCCGGCCCACCTGGCGCTGATCGGGGATGTCAAGGCAACCGCCGAAGCGCTGACCCGGGCCGTCCAGCGCAACGGCGCCGGCTTTCGCACGCCCGAGCTGGCCGAGCAGATCGCGTCGCGGCGCTGGCACGACGACCCGTACGAGGACGCCTCGACTGACGAGTTCATCGACCCACGCACGCTGACCATCGAGCTCAACAGACGCCTGCCCGGCGAGCGCGCGGTGGCCGTCGACTCGGGCCACTTCCTCGGCTACCCGTCGATGTACCTGGACGTCCCGGACGCGCGCGCGTGGCTCTTCCCCAACGGCTTTCAGGCCGTCGGGCTCGGTCTGGGTAACGCGATCGGCGCGGCGATCGCGGACCCGGAGCGCACGACGGTGGCGGCGATCGGCGACGGTGGCGCGTTCATGGCCCTGGCCGAGATCGAGACGGCGGCGCGACTGAAGCTCGACCGCCTCGTCGTGGTCATCTACGACGACGCCGCCTACGGCGCCGAGGTCCACCACTTCGCACCGATGGGACACGATGTCTCACGCGTGCGCTTCCCCGACGCCGACCTGGCCGCCATCGCCACGGCGGCCGGCGCGCGCGGACATACCGTGCGCTCGGTCGAGGACCTGAGCGTGATCGACGAATGGCTCGATGAGCGGCGCGGTCATCCGCTCGTGCTCGACGCCAAGGTCAACCCGACGATTGTCGCGGACTGGCTGGAGGAGGCCTTCCGCGCCGGATGAGACAACCCCGTCAAGGAGAGAACTAAAGCCATGTCCAGCATCGAGACAAGTCAGGTGGGCGGGTTGATCGGCGGCTTGGCCGACGGCACCGTCGAGATAGTCGACCTCACACAGCCGCTGAGCGAGTCGACGCCGGTGATCCAGCTGCCACCGCCATTCGCCAACACGCCCGGTCTAACCCGTGAGGAGATCAGCCGCTATGACGACCGCGGTCCGGCCTGGGCCTGGTACACGCTGACGATCGGCGAGCATGTCGGCACGCACCTCGATGCGCCGATCCACTGGGTGACCGGCCAGGACGGCAACGACGTCGCCTCGATCGACGCCACGCAGCTGATCGGTCCGGCATGCGTGATCGACAAGACTGCGGAGACCGAGGCCGACCCCGGCTATCTGCTGACCGCAGCCGACCTCGAGGCGTGGGAGCACGAGAACGGCCAGATTCCCGACCGCGCCTGGGTGCTGTTGCGCACCGGCTGGCAGTCGCGCGCCCAGGATTCCGACGCGTTCCTGAACGTCGGCGAGCAGGGTCCGGTCACCCCCGGCCCCGACGTTGAGGCCAGCCGCTGGCTGGCCACGCAGCGCAACATCTCCGGCTTCGGTGTGGAGACAGTCGGGATCGATGCCGGCGCGGCCGGCGGTTTCGATCCGCCGTTCCCACTGCACAACCTGCTGCTCGGCGCCGGGCGGCTCGGCCTCACTCAGCTCGCCAACCTCGACAAGCTGCCGATCACCGGCGCGCTGATCGTAGTCTCGCCGCTGAAGCTGGTCGGCGGGACGGGCAGCCCGAGCCGCGTGTTCGCCTTCGTGCCGAGGAGCTGAGCGCGCTCCTGAAGCGCATTGCGCACATCAGATGCCCTGCGGTTCGAGAGCCAACCTCCTGGCGGTCTCGACGACTGTCTCGGCAAGGCGGCTGAGTCGCCTCGTCGTCGTTTCGTCGGCTATGAGTCCGTCCACGAAGTTCGCATCGTGCGCGAAGACGGCCCGGGGCACCACGACGGCGCGGAAGTACCCCATCAACGGCCCGAGCTCCTGCTCGATGGCGAGGAAGTGGTGCGGCGTTCCGCCGGTCGCGATGAGCCCGACGACCTTGCCATCGAGCGCGTCGCTCGGAATCAGGTCGAACAGGTTTTTCAGCACGCCGGGATAGGAGCCTCGGTAGATCGGGCTCGCCACGATCAGGGCGTCGGCGCTCACCACGCGGTCGATGACTTCTCTTGTCGCGTCGCCGTACAGCGATGTGTCCCGGCCGTCACAGAACTCGAGCCAGGTCTTGTCGAGGCCGATCAGGTCCGTGGAAACGTCGCAGTTGGCGCCGGCCGCGAAGTCGATGGCCGCTGTGAGTGCGACCCTCGACTTCGAGTTCGGTGACCGGCTGCCGCTGATGCCCACGACGTGGAGCCTGCCGGCCAGCAGGTGATCGATCACGACGATCGTGTCGGATCGATAACGAACGCGACCGAGACGGCGACGCCTGTTCCGAGCGCCAGCGCCGGGAACAGGTACCAGGCCCACCACACGTGACTGATCGCGTACAGCAGGGTGACCGAGGCGAGTACACCGCCGAGCGCTCGCCATGCGAACCCGACTGTCTCCCTGGCCGGGTCGACGCCGGCTTCGTCTTCGGCTGTCGCCGAGCCGAGCCCGGCCCCAGCTGCACGCGCGATATCCGGGCTGCGGTTCACGTCTGCGCGGACGCGCTGGAAGTCGCGCGCGGCCAGGGTTAGATAGGTCGCGGCGACCACGACCGCCGAGATCACGCCGATGATGAAGATCGCCATTGAATGCTCCTGTGTCGAGAATCGATTGACGGCCGGCCGCTAGCCGGCCTCGGCGACCGCGGCTGCGGTCGGAATCGGCGTGCGCTGATCGCGCTGAGCGCCGGTGGCAAGCTCGGACCCCGTGGCTGCCAGACGCCTGTAGTCGAAGCGCTCCCGAGAGAGCAGGCTGACGGCGACCGAGACGATGGTTGAGGTTGCCAGCACGGCGATGATTCCCCAGAGAGGGCTGACCTCCTGACGAATCGGAATCCCGACCGCCTCGGCCAGCACCAGCGCCGCGACGAACGCCCAACTCGAGTACCGCGACCAGAAGATCGCCAGGGCGACCGGGACGACAAAGCCGATGTCGACGAAGAACACGAAGTTCACCAGCGATACGTAGTCGATCCCCGAATTGACGACGATCGCGCCGATGACGCCGGCGACCGGGATGCTGAGCTTGGTCAGTCGCAGCAGCCTGCGCTCGCCAATGTCGGGGGCGACGCGCTTGACGACGTCAACCGCGACGAGCGACGAAATGCCGCTGAACGCACCGTCCATCGCCGAGTAGCAGGCCGTCACCACGGTCAACACGTACAGCGCGATGAGCACCACGGGCAGGCCGATGTGGGAGATCACGTAGGGGCCGACCCCGCCGGCACCGAAGCTGCCAAGGTCTGAGACCTTGACACCGGCGCTGAGGGCGACGAGGCCGATCAGGCCCAGGCACAGCGGAATCGGGTAGAACCACCACCCGGCCCACACGAAGGTGCGCGACAGGTTCTGCTTGCGCATTCCCCAGATGCGCTGCCAGAACGACTGGTCGCAGATCGTGACCGCGATCAGCCCGAGGCCGAGGCTGAGCCCGAACTGCGCCGCCGTGTCGCCGCGCCAGAGGTTGAACTCCTTCGATCCGAGCGAGTGGACACGCGAGAACACGGCGTGCGGTCCACCCGCCTTGTAGAGCACGTACAGGACCACGATCGCGGCCGGGGTACTCACGAGCAGCGCGGCAACGGTGGCGGTGATCGTGGAGGTCCACAGACCACCGAAGTACGAGTAGACCATCACGATCCCGAGGGTCAGGAGCAGCGCGACGGTCTTGTTCAGGCCGAAGATCACCCCGGTGACGAGGACGACACCGAACAAATTGATGAAGACGGTCGAAAGCAGGAGGAAGAGCACGCCGAGGAAGATCACGAGCGTGGCGAGCTCGTTGTTGAAGCGCTCGCGGATGAACTGGATCAGGGTGTATCCCTCGGGCATCCTCGCGCGCATATAAACGGCGAACGGGACGAGCGCGACGACCGCGAGACCGTTCGGGACGACGAACCAGAGCAATCCGGACGTTCCCCAGGTGAACGCCGAGGCCGAGGACAGCATCACGGCCATCGACCAAGTCCATACGGATATGACTGAGCCGACACCGAATCCAAGACTGATCCGCCGCTGGGCGATGATGAAGTCGTGCGTTGTGCGCACGAGGCTGCGCTTGACGGCCTGAGCGATCGCGAACATGAACAGCCCGAGGCCGCCCATCAGCGCGATCCCCAGGCCTGGCGACAGATGGGATGGGTGCAGTGTCACCTGTGCTTCGGTTCCTTTCTGAGCGTGTCTGGTTTGAGTTTGTGCAGTAGGCCTCAGGCGCGGGCCGCGCCATACGAGCGGTGCGCGGGGCCATTCAGTGACGACCGCTTCGACGGGCGCGTGGCGACGCCGTCGTCGAGGAGGTTGTGCCGCAGGGTCTCGCCGGTGTACCGAGTGCGCAGCAGGCCGCGGCGCTGAAGCTCAGGCGTGACGAGGTTGGCGAAGTCCTCGAAGCAGCCCGGCGTGTAGGTGGCGGCCAGCATGAACCCATCCGCTCCGCCCTCATCCATGAAGAACTCGAGGCGGTCGACAATGTCGGACGCAGTACCGACCAGGATCGGCATTCCCATGCCCTGGGCGTAGTACAGGGCACCTTCGCGAACCGTGATCGGATCCCCACCCTTGGCGTGGATCACCGAGTCGAACAGGCCTTGAATGCCCGGAATCTCGATGTCCTGGACGTACTGGTCGAGGTCGTAGGTCGAGAAGTCCGGGCCGAAGTGTCCGGAAATCCAGGCGAGCGCGCCCTCGAGCGGGATCAGGCTCCGGATGCGCTCGTATTTCTCCTGCGCCTCAGACGCCGTCTCGGCGACCACCGTCTGCACGCCGTAGATCAGCTTGACGCTGTTCTCGGGACGGTTGAACTTCCCGGCTGTCCGCTCCCTCAGGTCCTCCGTGTACTGACGCATCCGATCGACGTTCGGATGCACAGCGAAGATCACCTCCGCATGCTTGGCCGCGAAGTCGCGCCCACGGTCGGACGAGCCGGCCTGCCAAAGCACGGGATGGCCCTGGGGCGAGCGCTCCACGAAAGATCTGGCGCGGCTCTTGAACCAACGCCCATCGAAGTCGACTTCGTGGACTTTGGCCGGGTCGGCGAAGACTCCGCTTTTCTTGTCCGCCACGATCGCGTCAGGCTCCCACGAGCCCCACAGCGCGTCGCAGAGGTCCATGTACTCCTCCATCCGCTCGTAACGGTCGGCGCGGAACGTCATCTCCTGGCCGTAGGCATCCCACTCGCTCTTCGAGTACGAGCTGACGATGTTCCAGGCCACCCGGCCGCCCGACAGATGGTCGAGGCTCGACAGCCGCCGCACCATCGAGTACGGGTGCTCGAACGCCGTCGACAGCGTGACGCCTACGCCGAGGTGCCGCGTCGCTGTGGTGATGATCGGGACGATCGTCGAGGGCTCGTGAACCGGGCACTGAACGGCGAAGCGCACGGTGTCGTCCGACGAGCCGCGGTAGTTGTTGTACGGGGCGAGTTCGTCCGCGATGAACATTGCGTCGAACATCCCGCGCTCCATCGTGCGCGCCATGTGCTGCCAGTACGGCGGGCGCGTCCAGTCCCAGCCCACCTTGTCCTGGGGATGCCGCCACATCCCCGTCGCGTGGCTGTTGACTCCGTGCTGGACAAAGCCGAGCAGGTGTGCGTTCTTCTTGTTGTTCGCCATATGGCTGGCATTCTATACAAAGTCAATAAACTTACTTGTCTTAGTCGACGTGTGGACCGCGGCAAGCGGCCGCCGCCGCAGACGTCTCTGTGCTGGCGACCTCCGACGTTTGCGACGCTAGACCGAAGCGCCGGCGCCGACTGGCACTCCCGCCACGGCGGCGTCGAAGTGGCGCTGGGACCCGTCGGCCAGCCGCGAGTACACCGCGTGGAAGATCTCCACGGCGGCTGCGCGCGGCCGGCCGATCGGGGCCAGCTCCTCCGGTAACTCGGGGTCTACGAATGGAAAGCCACGAAACAAGTGCATGAGCCGCGTGCGCACGAGGAAGGCGTCGGCGTCGTCCAGCGTGCGGCGTAGGAACGGCTTGAACTCCCGCACGAACGACTCGTAGCGCTCGACCAACCCCGACAGGTCCCAGGCCCGGGCCACGAGGGCCGGCAGTCCGGACGAAGCGCCGACCGAGGCGAGAAACGTCGTCGCCGCTGACTCGACTTGGAGGTCGCGTAGGAGCTGGTCGACCTCGAGCACGTGGTCGTGCGGCGAGACCCACACGCCCTCTTGGACGGGCCCAAAGCCGAGGAAGCGAAGCCGCCGGCCGAGGCGGCTGCGCTCGAGCCGGCGGTCCTCCGGGATCTGATGCCAGACCACCGTCCAGCCATCACTCGAAGCCCGCGCGGTCCCCAGCGAGAAGATCCGGCCGTCGCCCTCGGCGAGCAGGCGGTCGCAGCGCGGCGTCACGCAGTAGTGCACGAGGCGGCCGGAGCGAACCCGCGAGATCAGGTCGCGCCGGACCAGCCGGGTGAGCGCGACCCGCGCGGCCCCGACCGAGAAGCCGAACTCGCCGAGCAGCTCCACCAATCCACCCGACCACACCGGCCCGACTCCGAACGGCCGGACGTACGTCCCGAGCAGCGTGACGACGAGGTCCTGCGGCTGGAGCGGCTCATCGACGGTCATCGCGCCAGCGAGGGCGGCGACACCGGTTCGAAGCGCCGCTCGAGCTCCTTGCGTACGCCCTCGTCGCGCCCGGACGGCGGCCGGCGCGATCCGGCCCGGTACTGCGGGATCCACTGCACGCCGGCATAGCCCTGCTCGGCCGCCGCATGCAGCGTCCAATGCGGGTCGTACAGGTGCGGGCGCGCCAGCGCGCACAGGTCGGCCCGGCCCGCGAGCACGACCGTGTTGACGTCGTCGTAGGAGGAGATCGCGCCCACGGCGATGGTCGGCATCCCGACCTCGTTGCGGATGCGGTCGGCAAACGGGGTCTGGTAGGAGCGACCGAAGGCCGGCTGTTCGAGCGGCGAGACCTGGCCGGTCGAGACGTCGACGATGTCGCAGCCGTGCTCCACCAACATGCGCGCGAAGGCGACCGCGTCGTCGGCATCGAACCCGCCCTGTACCCAGTCGACAGCCGAGATCCGCATGCTCATCGGCTTGCCCGAGGGCCAGATTGCGCGGCACGTGTCGAACACCTCGAGCGGGTAGCGGGCGCGGTTTTCCAGCGAGCCGCCGTACTTGTCGGTCCGTAGGTTGGTCAGGGGCGACAAGAAGGAAGACAGCAGGTAGCCGTGGGCGCAGTGGAGCTCGAGCAGATCGAACCCGGCCTCCAGGGCGCCGAACGTGGCTCGGGCGAACTGCGAGCGCACCGCCTCGAGGTCCCAACTCGTCATTTCGCGCGGCACCTGGTTACGTGGGCTGTACGGGATGGTCGAGGGCGCGATGACCTCCCAGTTGCCGGACTCGAGCGGCTCGTCGATCCCCTCCCACATCAGCTTGGTCGACCCCTTGCGCCCGGAGTGCCCGAGTTGCGCGCCGAAGGCGCAGCCGCCGTGCTCGCGCACGAACGAGACGATGCGCTTCCACGCCGCGACATGCTCGTCGCTGTACATGCCGGCGCAGCCCGGCGTGATCCGCCCGCTGTCGGACACGCAAAGCATCTCGGTCATGAGCAGGCCGG
>JBJMLD010000122.1:0-3569 GCA_045805545.1 Solirubrobacteraceae bacterium
GCAGGTTGACGCGCGAGTCGCCGCGGAACGGTCGCTTCGCCCGCGTCGGAGCCGTCCTCGAGGTGCAACCGATAGTGGAACATTCGCTCCTCCGTTCCGGGGCCCGACGGCGCCACCGACGTTATCAGCGGCGACCTGAGCGCGAACATCGGGCGAACGAGGTAGCAGCGGTCAGGTGAGAGGACACTCGCCCAGGCGAGCTACCTGTCCGCTGGAGTTGTGCGATGGTTGACCGGGTGCAACGGACTTTCTAAGATCAACTGTCCGCAATAGGAGGACTGGGTGAAGGGCGTGCGTCTCGCTGGTAGGTCGGCGGCGTTGGCGGAGGTCAACCAGGGGATCCTTGAGGTTGCGTGCGACTCGCGCTTCGAAGAGCAGGCTTGGGATTTCTTCTGCGAGTGTGGCGAGGAGGAGTGCCACGAGTATGTCCTGCTTGCCGTAGATGCCTATGTGAGGCTGCACGACAGCGGCGGAGCGGTGCTCGCGGACGGCCATATGAGCAGTGACCGTCCCGTGGAGGACGAGATGGCGGTTGAGCCGGTCCGTGTGCTCGTGGTCGACGACAACGAGGCGTGCAGGAAGGGACTGGCAGAGGTCGTCTCCACAGCCGAGCAGTTCACTCTTGCGGGCTGCGCCGGCTCCGGTGAGGAGGCATTGCAGCTTCTGCCGCGTCTCGACCCTCACCTCGTGCTCCTCGACGTACGGATGCCAGGACTGGACGGGCCCCAAACGGCACGCCGGATCCTGACGCGTCAGCCCCAGGCTGTGGTTGTGTTGGTGTCTGCTGAACCGGACCTTGAGTCGCTTGCAGCGTCATGCGGAGCCACAAAGTTCCTGCCGAAGAGCGAGGTATCGCCCAGGCGACTCAGCGATGTCTGGGCGCAGACGCGAGCCCGAGCGGCCAAGGCGAGGCGCGAAGCGCACGCGCTTCAAGAGGACGTGCGGGCAGTGAAGGCGCAAGCAAAACATCAGACCCAGCGGGCAACAAAGAACCTCACGCCACCTGAGAGCGACCCGTAACTCAGACTCCGTCCAGGGGTCATTCCGGAACACTGGCCCAGGCGAGTGGCCAATAAAGGTGCCAGGGGGCCACAGGGGGAATCCTGACGCCCGCGCCGTTGCGGCATGCCCCGGCCGGGTGCCCGAGGAGACGCCCGACCCCCTGGCGATGAACGGGTTCGCCCGCCGGCCGCGGAGTTCGCCGAGTGTCGAGCGCGACCATCGGCCGAACGGGTAGCGGGCGGTCAGGTGAGAGGACGCTCGCCCAGGCGCCGATGATCCATACGCCGGAAGAACTCGGGCGCCCTGCGCGTCCAGTTGGCGAGGCGGCGGGTCCAAGGCGAGGGTCACGTCGCAGGAGACGGTGCCGGCTCCTCGCTAACCCTCCGGCGAGCCTGCCGGCGCCGCTCCACCTTGCGCACCTCCCGGCCCGGCATAAGCCTTCGGCAACTGCTCTGGCGTGACTATTCGGCCGAGGAAGGACGACCAACGCCGCCTTGACCTTCGCGTCACCGAAGCGTTAGGTTCGCGCCCAAGCCCGGTCCGGGTAGTGCGGGCAGGCCGCTCCACCAGTGGTCGGGGAAAGGGGTCTGGCAGCTATGGCTCTAGATCAGAAGAGGGCGCGTTGGTTCGGCGTGCTGTACCTCATCACGTTCGTCACGTCGATCCCGGCGCTGCTGCTATACGAGCCTGCGCTCCGTCACCCGGTGGCCTTCGCCGCAGGTTCGGGGAACGTCAACAAGATCTACCTCGGCGCGCTGCTTGAGCTTCTGCTCATCATCGCGAACATCGGAACCGCAGTGGTGATCGTCCCGATCATGAGGCGGCAGTTCGAGGAACTGTCCATCGGTTACGTGACGGCGCGGATCGTCGAGTGCACGTTCATCCTCGTCGGCATCGTCTGCATGCTCGGGATTGCGACCTTGCAGCAACAGGCTGCGGGCGCGGCCGAAGCCACGGTCGCGTACACGCTCGCGGCGCTCAAGGACTGGACGTTCTTGCTAGGGCCGGGCTGGGTCGTCGGCTGGGGGAACGGGTTAATCCTCGGATACATGATGTACCGCACGCAGCTTGTGCCACGGCCGTGGACATGGCTCGGGTTCGTCGGCGGGTCGATGCTCATCGTGACCGGGACGGCCGTGCTGTTCACTGGCAACGATCCGAGCAGCACCCTGCGCTCGCTGCAGGGCGTGGCCACTATCCCGGAGGCCGCGTGGGAACTCTTCCTTGGCGTCTACTGCACCATCTGGGGCTTCAGGCGCGATGCCCCGATCCTTTCGGAGAGCGCCCGTTGATTACTTAGCCGGCCGCAGCCTCCCGCCCACGCGCCCGCTTGCGCCGGTGCATTCCGACCATCGGCCAAACGAGGTATCGGCGGGTCAGGTGAGAGGACGCTCGCCCACGTCAGCGTCACGGCACTCGATGGGACCGCCCCGGTGTGCGTGACAGTGAGTTCACGAATGATGACTGACGGAACTACTGCCGAGGTGGATTCCACCGAGGTCGGCGAGAGCGAGCCCTTCGATGGGGGGTGGATACCGTGGGCTCATGTCGCGGAGACACTCTGGGTGGGAGTCCTTGGCCGAGGCTGTAGCGCCGGGTGCGCGGGTAACGCGGCTACGTCGCCTCACGGGGGGAGCTGGGGGAACCGATGCCTACGACGTGACACTCGACCGGGCCCCGCGCAGAGTGGTCGTCAAGATCTACCCCGACGGTGACGGCACGGCATCGTTGGAGTGGAGTCGGCTCGAGTTTGCCCAGCGGCTAACGGCGCTGGTGCCTGAGCCGATCGCGGCTGATCTGGAGTCGGTCTGGTTCGGCAGGCCCGCGATTGTCATGTCCAGGTTGCCGGGGCGCCCGGACGTGACCCCGAAAGACGCCGACTCGTGGGTTGCCGCCCTCGCGCAGGCGCTGACCCAGTTACACGAAACGGTGTTGGACGGGGCCGCGGGTGCGCTCACGCCATCCCCGCCGATCGACACGTGGCACCCGCCAGCGGGAGAACACGATCCCCTGACCGCAGCCGCAGTCCGCGCCGTCACGGCCCGTCTGTCTTTGCTCTCCTCCGAGCGCATCTTCACGCACGGGGACTTCCATCCGGGCAACGTTCTCTGGCATCGCGGTCGTATCAGTGGCGTCGTCGACTGGAGCGCAGCAGGACTCGGCGCTCGATGGTCTGAGCTCGCGTATTGCAGGGCCGATGTGTGTCTCCTCTTCGGGCCTGATGTCGCCGATCGCCTGGCCGACGCATACGCGGACATCGTCGGCCATACCTCCGACGACCTTGCCGTTTACGACCTCATCTGGCTGTTCAACATCCGGCACCACGCCCAGGTGGCCCTAGGCGCGTACCGAGAACAAGGCCACGTACCCAACCGGCAACTGTCACTCGCACACCTCAATGAGCAAGTGCGGCGCGTGATCACACGACTCGACGGATAACGCCGCTCCGTAGGATGGAGACGGTGAGCGCACAAACCGATCTACAACACGAGATCGAGTCGCTGCCGCTCGTCGACACGCACGAGCATCTCCACAAAGAGGATCGCTGGGTCGGCGACGGCCCCGAC
>JBJMLD010000123.1:0-10290 GCA_045805545.1 Solirubrobacteraceae bacterium
CTCGATCGAGCAGAACCGCCAGGAGCTCGGCACCTCGATCGAGAAGCTGCGCGGAGAAGTGGTGCGCCTGACCGACTGGCGCGCCCAGCTACGCCCACGTCAGCAGCAGATGATGATCGGTGCGGGCGTGGCCGGTTTCGTGATCGGCGGCGGGATCGCTGCGCTCGGCGCGCTCACGTTCGGGCGCCGGCGCCGGCGCGACAAGTAGCCGGC
Organism: Solirubrobacteraceae bacterium; assembly: GCA_045805545.1. GTDB lineage: Bacteria > Actinomycetota > Thermoleophilia > Solirubrobacterales > Solirubrobacteraceae > Palsa-465. The sequence goes on from JBJMLD010000123.1 coordinate 214, forward strand.
GCGAGACGTAGCCGGCGCGAGCACGACCCGCAAAGGTCGTCTTTGCTCCAACCCCGCCCCGAGCAACGCGCACTTCTACGGCTCTATCCCGCACAACCCGTCCCTGCCCTTCGGGTCCCCCAAGCAAAGCGCACTTTTACGGGTCCGATCGACCGCCACGCAGGGGCCACGGAGCGCAAACGCCAAAAACGTAAGTGAGCGACGCCCGTGCCAGTCGCTTGCATGCACTTTGGGCGAATATCGCCAAGAACGCATGCAAGCGGTCGTAGCGGCCCGCGCTCGCATGCGTTTTGGCTGCCCGGCCCGCGACCAGCGCCCCATCCAACCCCTCAATGCCGCCTTTTCGGCCTTCCGAACCGCTGAGAGGGAAGGCTCGCGAAGCTGTCGCCGCGACGCTGGCTAGCGGAGGGCAAGCCCGGCGGGTTTGACCGGGCGCAAACCCACCGAGCGATGCCTTGGACGAAGCGTCAGAGCGCCGGGATCCGGATGCCGATGCGCGCAGGCGCGGGATCGTCGCTCACCGCGACGCGCTCCCTGGCGTACAGCCCATCTACATGTGCGTCTGCTCGGGCGGCCGCGCGGCACACGGCCACGGCCAGCACGACAATCGCAATCCAGACACCAACACCAATCACAACCAGTTCCATCTACGCCCTCCCGCCGAGAGCACTGCTTACGAGTCTGATCATGTCCCTGTTGGCTGCACCAACCGTCGGTTCGGCACATTTGATGGAGGTTCCTGCCCGAATCTGCGCATTACCCGATAAAACCGGAGCATTGGGCGAGAAATTCCACGCGGCGAAGGCGGTTAGAGGAACCGTCGAGGCACTCCGCCGGCGCCGAGTAGCCCCGGACCGACATGCGTGCCGATGACGGGACCGATCTCGGAGATCACGAGCGGCTCGTGGCCGAAGATCTCGGTGCCTCGGGCGGCGAGCTCACGCGCTTGTGCTGGAGCCTGAATGTGCTGAACCATCCAGCCGTCGGCTTCGTCCTCCTTGCACGTGCGCAGCAGATCGACCATGCGCTCGAAGGCGCGCCGCGAGGTGCGCACCCGCTCGACGGGCGTGATCTCGCCCTCGACGGTGAGGATTGGCTTGATCTTCAGCGCCGACCCCAGCCAGGCCTGGGCGCCGGCGATGCGGCCGCCGCGGCGCAGGTACTCGAGCGTGTCGATCGCGAACCACAGCTTCAGCTCGGCCCGGGCCCGGCGGGCCCGCTCAGCCACAGCGGCGCCGTTGGCGCCTTCACGGGCCGCGGCCGCGGCGGCCAGGACCACCAGCCCCTGACCCCCGCACGCCGTCGAGGAGTCGATCACGTGCACGCGATCGGCGCGACCACCGAGCCGCTCGCGCGCCTGCTCGGCGGCGCTGACCGTGCCGGACATACCGCCGGCCAGGTGGATCGAGACGATCTCGTCGCCGGCGGCCAGCAGCGGTTCGTACACGGCCAGGAAGTCGCCGATCGACGGCTGCGAGGTGGTCGGCAGATCGGCCGACGTGCGCAGCCGCTCGTAGTAGTCGTCATAGCTCGTGATGTCGCTTTCGCGAACCGTCTCGTCCCCCCAGTGGACGTACAGGCTGACCAGGTGGATGTCGTGCTCGGCGACCTGGTCCTTGGGCAGGTAGTGGCAGGTGTCCGAGACAATCGCGACGGCCATCGGCGCGGCACCCTACCAGCGTGCTCAGTTCTAGACTGCCCGCGCTCCGTCGCCTGCCATGACCACCACCCTCGTTACCGGCGCCACCGGATTCATCGGGTCACACGTGACCAAGCTGCTCGTGATGCGCGGCGACGAGGTGCGGGTGACCGTGCGGCAGGGCTCGTCCGAACGGGCGCTGGCTGATCTGCCGGTGGCAAAGGTCCGGGCCGACGTGCGCGACCGCCGAGCGGTTCGCCGCGCGATGCGAGGGATCGAGCGCGTCTTTCACCTCGCCGGCACGACCAGCCTGACGATGCCGCGCGAGCGCATCTTCGCGCTCAACGTCGAGGGCACGCGGATCGTGCTGGAGGAGGCGCTCCGGGCCGATGTGGAGCGGGTCGTCCACACCTCATCGGTGGCGGCCGTCGGTCCGGCCCCGCCGGGCAAGGTGGCCGACGAGTCGAGCGTGTGGGACGCCGGCCGGCTCGGCCTGGGTTACGTGGACTCCAAGCACGAGGCCGAGGCGACCGCGATGCGCCTGCTCGCGCGTGGGCTGCCCGTGGTCATCGTCAACCCGGCCACCGTGATGGGGCCGGGAGATCCCGGACGCTCATCGACGGTGCTCGTGCGTCGGTTCCTGCGCCGCCAGATCCCTGCCTACGTCGACGGCACGCTGAACATCGTCGGCGTCGAGGACGTCGCGCGTGCTCACCTGCTGGCCGACGAGCGAGGTCAACCGGGCGAGCGCTACATCCTCGGCAACCGCAACTACACGATCGAGCGGCTGCTGGCCGACCTCGGGCGCCTGTCCGGAGTCGAGCCGCCGGCGGTGAAGCTGCCGCTGCCGGTGGCGCTGGCCCTGGCTGGACTGGCTCGCCGCGCACAGCTTCCCGGCCCGGTTCCGGCCGAGCTCATGGCCGCGTCACTCAACTGGGCGTTCTCCAACCGCAAGGCGAAACGCGAGCTGGGCTGGCGCACCTCGCCGCACGAGGACAGCCTCGAGGCGACGGTGGCGTGGTATCGCCAGCTCGACGCCGGCACGCTGGCGCCTCCGGGCGCTCGCCAGCCGTACCCGCTGCGCGTCGGGGCGTCGGTGGCGCGACGACTGGGGCTGGGAGGGTAACTTCGAGACGGCGATGGCCCTGCTCTACCGCTGCACGACCCCGACGGACTGGCTGTGCCCATGCGGCAAGGTCTCGCGCGCGCTGAAGCGGGAGGGAATCGCGTTCGACCAGGTCGCGGTTCCGCAGCGCCGTTCGCGCCGGCCCGAGGTCGACGCGCTGACCGGGCAGAAGCGCGTCCCGGTTCTGGTCATCGATGGCGAGGCGATCTGCGACTCGCGCCGGATCGTCGAGTACCTGGAATACCGCCGCGCGCCCGTGGTGGCCGAGGGCTGACGTCTATCGGCCGGGCCCCGCCGCGAGGAGCTCGGCGATCGACCGACCGTCCACCGGTTGCGTCACGCCGCGCTCGGTGACGAGCGCCGTGACGAGCGCGGCGGGGGTCACGTCGAAGGCCGGGTTCCGGCACCGAGTCTCGCCCAGGGTCAGCGGTTGGCCCAGGGCCATTCGGACCTCGTCGGCCGAGCGCTCCTCGATCCGGATGTCTGCCCCACTGGCGCATGCCGGGTCGATCGTCGAGGTTGGGCCGGCGACCACGAACGGAATCCCGGCCGCCTGCGCGGCGAGGGCGAGCGAGTAGGTCCCAACCTTGTTGGCCACGTCGCCGTTGGCGGCCACGCGATCGCAGCCGAGGATCACTGCGTCAGCGGCGCCGGCGGCCAGCAGTCCGGCGGCGGCCGAGTCGACGATCAGCTCGTGCTCGATGCCGAGCCGGGCCAGCTCGTAGACGGTTAGCCGCGCGCCCTGGAGCAGCGGGCGCGACTCGGTGGCTATCACTCCCTGAAGTCCGCCGCGGCGGGCGAGCTCGGCGACCACGCCGAGCGCCGTGCCGGCGCCCGGGGCGGCCAGCGCGCCCGTGTTGCAATGGGTGAGCACGCGGCGAACGCCGCTCAACAAGTCGGCTCCGGCGAGGGCCATCGCGGCGCTGGCGGCCCGCTCTGAATCCTCGATGGCGCGGGCCTCGGGCAACGCGGCGCTCGGACCGTCGCGGATGACGGCGGCGTACACGCGGTCCAGCGCCCAGGCCAGGTTGACCGCCGTCGGCCGTGCCTCACGCAGCACGCGATACGCGCGCTCCAGCGACTCCGGGTCACGGGCCAGCTCGAGCGCCAGGCCGTACGCCGCAGCGACCCCGATGAGCGGAGCGCCCCGGATGGCCAGGCGCCGGATCGCGGCGGCGACGTCCTCTGCGCTGCGCAGCGCCAGCTCCACTTCCTCGACCGGAAGCCGCGTCTGGTCGAGCGCCCAGAGCGTGTCGCCGTCGAGCCGGAGCGCAGTCAGCTGTCCGGCCAAGACCGTCACGAAAGTGATGCTAATCGCCCCGGAGTCGGATATCGTGCGCCGCGGCGCTCACGCGCAACACGCGCGGGACACAACTCAGGGGGTCAAGCTCGTTGCGACTGCGAATCTGGTTGTTGTCCGCCCTCGGCGGACTGCTCCTCAGCGCGGGTCCGGCACTGGCGGCCGGTGGCCCGATCATGCCGCTCTCCCAGGTCCACGCCGGCATGGACTGCACCGGCGAGACGGTCGTGCAGGGCACGACGATCTCTTCCTTCAACGTGCACGTGATGGATGTGGTGCAGGATCCGATCGAGGGTCCGCGCATCCTGATCAACGTCTCCGGCCCGGTAGTCGACCGCACGGGCGTGGCCGAGGGCTACTCCGGCTCCCCCATCCTGTGCGACGACGGGAGCGGCACGATGCGAAACATCGGCGCTATTTCCGAGTCGATCGGCGAGTACGGCGACAAGGTGGCCCTGGCCACGCCGATCCAGCAGATGCTCGGTGAGCCAGTGTCCCCACCGTCGTCCGCGCCACGGCTGTCCGTGCGCGGCCGCCCGCTCCGCGGTCCGCTGACCATCGGTGGGCTTTCGCCGTCGCTGCTCGCGCTGGTGCAGCGCGGCGCCCAGCGCGCCGGACGGACGATCGTGGCTGCACCGTCAGGCTCCAGCCTCAGCTTCCCTGTCCAGAATCTCGTCCCCGGTGCTTCGGTGGCTACTCAGTACTCCACGGGGACTGTCGCGATCGGAGCGATCGGCACGGTCACCTACCGGGACGGGAACGTCGTGTACGCATTCGGCCACCCCCTCGACGAGGTCGGCCGCCGTGCGCTCGTGCTCACCGATGCCTACATCTACTACGTCGTGAACAATCCGATTGGGCTCGAGGCCGTGAGCTACAAGCTCGGGGTGCCGGGGCACGCCGAGGGCACGCTGAGCAGCGACACGCCGAATGCGGTGGTCGGGACAGTTGGAGCGCAGCCGCCGCTCACCCGGGTGAACGTCGTGGCGCGCGACCTCGACACCGGAAGGGCGATTTCCGAGCCGACCCAGATCGCTGACGAGACCAACATCGGCGACCCACTCGGCAGCTCGCTGCTCGGGCTGGTGGCGCCGCTCGCCGTGGCCCAGGCCGGGACCGACGTCTACAACGGCGCACCATCCGGCGAGACCGGGCGGATGTGCCTGAGCGTGAAGCTGCGCGAAGCCCACCAGCCGTTTCAGTTCTGCAACCGCTACGTGACGGGCGGACTGCCCGGTGGCGGAGGCCTAGGCCTCCCGCCGGCGCTGGCGCTGCTCGGCGCATCCGATGTCACGACCGCACTCGGACTGCTCGACACCGAGACGTTCGCTCAGCTCCACGTCACGAGGGTGAACGTGCATCTCGACGCCGGACGCGGCCAGCACCAGGCGACCATCCTCGGCGCCCGCGGGCCGGCCCGAGCGCGCGCCGGCTCGCTCGTCAAGGTCAAGCTGAAGATCCAACGCTATCGGGGGGCCACGCGTACGCTCGCGCTCCGGGTGCGGATCCCGCGTAACGCCGTGGGCCGCGTGACGGTGAAGCTCTCGGGCGGCGGCGCGCTGGCCAGTCCCGACGCGTTGAGCAACGCGCTGAGCAACGCCCTGTTCGGGATTGGTTTCAGCTTCGGCGGCCCTACCCCGAAGCCACCGAATTCGCTGAAGGCGCTACGCAAGCAGTTCGAACGCGTGGGCAGCTACGACGGACTGCAGGGGCGCATCGGCCACCGCAAAGCCAAGCACCTCTACCGGGATCCCTCGCTGCTGATCACCGGGCAGGCCAAGCTGCACCTGCTGGTGACCCCGTAGCGCTACAGACGGTTCTCAATCGAGAGCGGAGGCGCCTGCGCCGTCTCGGGCTCGGGGGCCTCGGGCGTCTCGGCCTCGGGCGCGGCCTCCACTCCCAGCGCCTGCTGCAGCTCGCCTGACTGGTACATCTCCATGACGATGTCGCAGCCGCCCACCAGCTCGCCGTCGATGAACAGCTGGGGGATGGTCGGCCAGTTGGACAGCGTGGAGAGCTCCTGACGGATCCGCGGGTCGGGCAGGACGTCGACAGCCGCGAACGGGCGACCGAGCGACTGCAGCACGGCGACGGTCCGAGCCGAGAAGCCGCAGGCCGGTTGATCGGGGTTGCCCTTCATGAACAGGATCACCGGGTTCTCGTCGATCGCTGACTGGATGGCGTCGCGCATCGGGTTCTCGCTCATGTTTGGTCCTCACTTTCTGAAGCCTTGGTCTGGATCGAGAGGGCGTGGATCCGGCCTCCGACTTCGGGGCCGAACACGTCGTAGACGAGGCGGTGCTGGGCGATCCGGCTGAGCCCGTGAAAGGCCGGCGAGGACACCGTCGCGTTGAAGTGGTGCCCGTCGCCCGTGACGTCGGCGCGTGCGCCGGGGATTCCGGCCTCGATGCGCTCTTTAAGCTCCTCGGGGGTGGCGGACATGCCTCAAGCGTAGCGATGTGCGGTCGCTATACTGAATGAAGCATGATCACTCTGACTGACAAGGGCGCCGAGAAGGTGCGGGAGTTTCTGGCCAGCCAAGCCAGCGTCGCCGAGACGGCCGGACTCAGGGTCGGCGTGCGCGGTGGCGGCTGCTCAGGATTCCAGTATGCGCTGGCGTTTGACGAGCAGCGCGACGAAGACACCGTCTTCGAGGACAAGGGCATCCGTCTGCTCGTTGACCGGCCCAGCCTCCCCTACGTGAAGGGGTCCGTGATCGACTTCGTCGACAGCCTTCAGGGCGCCGGCTTCAAGGTGGAAAACCCGAACGTGATCGCGGCCTGCGGCTGCGGCTCGTCGTTCCGGGTCGCCGAAGAAGAAGAAGTCTCAGCCGTCTAGCTCCGATCGGTTCCCGAGCCGCTTTCGCGGTTCGAAAGACGGCAGCGCCAATAACGTATGTGAGCAGCCGATTTTTCAGGGGCTCTCATGCATTTTGGGCGATATTCGACCACAGCGCATGTGAGCCCCTCCGGAGGCGTTGGCTGACATGCGTTATTGGCGTTCCGGCCGCCGATTGAGACCCGAGGGATCACGAAGACGTCGCTCACTCGGTCGATGCGCCGTTAAACGCGCTGAGACAGCCGCCGCCCGCCAACGGTCGAGGCTAGCGAACGCCGGCGGAAGCCCGAGCCGCGTTGCCCGAAGTGTCCTTGACGGCGACCGTCAGCGACAGGTGCTTCGCAACCGCGCGCCCCAGCGAGAGCTTGAAGCGAATGACTCGTGGCGCGGACGCCCGCAACGACCGCGCGGCCTTCTTGTGGCGGCCGACGAGCAGCGTTGCCGTCCCGGTGATCGGCTCGTTCACGGTCAGCGTGCAGCTGACCTTTGCGGCCTTGCGTGAGCACTTCAGCGCCAGCTTCGGTGGCGTGATGTCGACGAGGATGGCCGGGTCGGCAATCGCCGGCAGCGTCTCGCCGCCGCCGGCCCATGTCGGGCTCTGGGGGGTGAAACTGCCTGTCTGGCGGTCGAAGACCCACATATGCCCGACCAGCTCGTTCGAACGCTCGCGTTCGACGACGACGTAGCGGCCCGAAGCGGAGATGGACGGACTCTGCTCGTAGTTCGGGGCGGACAAGACCGCCGGCGAGGTCGAAGACCCCGCGGCACGGTCGTAGATCCACACTCGCGTGCCGAGCTCGGGACCGGTCACGTAGGCGATAGTCGAGCCGTCGGCTGAGATCTGTGCCTGCTCCTGGGCGCTGTGCCCGTCGGCCGGAACCGGCAGGCCGGACGTGGGCAGGAGCGTGGCCGCGCCGGCCGTGGTCGGCGGGTCGACGCCGAGGTCGGCCACCGTGACCTGGTCCCAGCCGCCGAGGTTGCCCTGGATGTAGGACAGCAGGTAGTGACCGTCCGAAGAATGCGCGAGCGACGGCGAGCCTTCGATGCCGGTGTTGATCGCCGCGGGCAGCGTGATGCGTTGGGCCGTGGCGATGTCATAGAGGTAGATGTCCGCCGCGTCGCCCGATGCGGCGCCGGCCGAGGACCAGACGAGGAACTTGCCGTCCGGCGAGATGTGAGTTGCGTCGTTGCACTGACCCGGCGTGCCGAGAGCGCCGAGCGAGCGGACGAGCCGGCGCAGCTGCGTGTCCCAGACGTGGATGGTGTAACAGCCGTGGCCGTCGTTCTTCCCATACGCCACGAGCCGACCGTCCGAAGTGATCGACGGTGAGCCACCGGATCCGACGCCGGAGTCGATCTGATGAACGCCGTTGATCGGGTCCCAGATCCGCAGGGAGAAGCCTTGCGTGTACACGAGCATCCGCCCGGTCCGCGGCAGGCGTGACGCCGTCGCGCTCGAGACGCCGAACGCCAAGGCCAGCAAGAACGCGGCGCCGAGCGCCGCCGCACCTCGAATGCCCCTCATGAGCCGGGGTATCGGCAGGGACGCCCCGGCCCTTGATCGAACGCGTCAGGCCGCTGACGGCTACACGGGCGTAGCCGCGAGCGAGCGCCACAGGTAGCGGCAGGCGAGCGTGCGGTAAGGGCGCCACGGCTCGGCAATACGAGTCACCGTAGCCTCGTCGGGCAGCTCATCGAGCTTGTAGCGCAGCATCACGGCTCGGCGGATCCCCAGGTCGCCGGCCGCCACCACATCCGGGCGCCCGAGGTGGAACATCAGATACAGCTGCGCGCTCCAGGTCCCGATTCCCTTGACGGTGGTGAGCTGAGCCACTACCTCGTCGTCGGGCAATTCGTGAAGGCGGTCCAGCTCGACCGTTCCGTCCACAACAGCCGTGGCCAGCGAGCGCAGGTAGCGCACCTTGGCGTGCGAGAGCCCGGCGGCCAGCCGCATCGCGTCCGGATCGTCGGCCAGGACCTCCTCCGGGGTCGGCGTGCGCCCGCCGTAGCGCTCGGTCAAGCGACCGTAGATCGCCCGCGCCGCCCGGGTCGAGAGCTGCTGGCCGATGATCGAGCGCACGAGCGCGCCGTAGTGGTCGTTTGGCCGTCCGGCCCGCGGATCTCCCAGGCCATCGGCACCGACCGAATCGATCACCTCGCGCAGCACCGGGTCGGCCGCGCGAAGCTTCTGCTCAGGGCTGACCGGCAACCGCGCCCGGCACGCCAGTGTTGGTCGAGTACTTGGGCTGGATCTTCATCTCGGGCCGGATCTCGTGCACGGCCTGGGCGACTGCGACGGCCGACTCGGCAAATCCGGTGGCGATCAGCTTGAGCTTGCCGTCGAACGTGGTGATGTCGCCGCACGCCCACACGCGGTCGAGCGAGGTCTTCATCACCTGGTCGACGACGATCGCGCCCTTGACGACTTCGAAGCCCCATTCCTTCAGAGGACCGAGTGCGGTCTTGAACCCGAGCTGCAGGAGGATCGCGTCGACCTCGACCTCTATCTCGTGCGCCTCGTCCTCGGAGTGAAACAGCCGCACGCGCTCGATGCCGCCGTCGCCGTAGATCTCGCGGATCTGAAACGGCACGTGCAACGCGACGTCGCCGCGCTCCGCTGCCTCGAGCACCTGCCCGACGGTCACCTCGTGGGCGCGGAAGCCCTCGCGCCGGTGCACCAGGGAGATCGAACTGGCCGTGTCGAGCAGGTTCACCACCCAGTCGCAGGCTGAGTCGCCACCGCCGACGATCAGCACCCGCTTGCCCTCGAACACCGATTTCTCGCCCACGATGTAGTGCGCGCCGCGACCCTCCCACGGGGTCATGTCGAACCCGGGCAGCTTCTTGGGCTCGAACGCGCCGTGCCCGCCGGCCACGATCACCGTGCGTGAGCGCAAATCGCCGCGGTCGGTGTGCAGCACGACCAGGTCGTCCTCCCAGCTGATCGTGTCGGCCGTTGTGTTCAGGTGGACCGGGACGTTGAATTGCTCAATCGCTTGGACGCGCATCATCTCGACCAGATCACGCGCGAGCACGCGGGGATGCCCGGGCACGTCGAAGATCCACTTCTCCGGATACAGCGTCGTCAGCTGCCCGCCGAGCTCGGGCAGGCTGTCGATGATCCGCGAATCGGCCTCGCGCATGCCGGCCCAGAACGCGGTGCACATGCCGACC
>JBJMLD010000124.1:0-14682 GCA_045805545.1 Solirubrobacteraceae bacterium
GCGCCGGCGGCGACTGAACCGCCCGCGGAACCTGAGGCTCCCGCGGAACCGGAAGCGGCAGCCGAACCGGAGCCGGAAGCGGCAGCCGAGCCGGAGGCGGAAGCGGTAGCCGAGGCGGCCGCCGAGCCGGAGCCGGAAGCGGCCGCTGAGCCCGCGGCCGAAGCGCCCGCCGAGCCGGAGACCGCCACCACCGAGCCCGCGGCCGAAGCCGCGACGCCCGAGAAGGGTCAGGCATGAGCGCCCAGGACGTCAAGGCGCTGCGCGACCGGACGGGCGCCGGCATGCTCGCCTGCCGCGACGCGTTGAAGGAGGCCGACGGCGACCTCGAGAAGGCGGTCGAGATCCTCCGGGCGAAGGGCGAGGCGAAGGCGGCCAAGCGCGCCGGCACCGAGGCCAGCGAGGGCGTCGTCCAGAGCTACATCCACGCCGGTAACAAGATCGGGGTGCTCGTCGAGGTCAACTGCGAGACCGACTTCGTGGCGCGCAACGAGCGGTTCATCGAGTTTGCGCGGGACGTTGCGCTCCACGTCGCGGCCTCGCCGACAACGTTGGGCGTGAACGAGGACGACGTTCCAGAGGACGTGCGGGCCAGTGAGGAGCGGATCGCGACCGAACAGGCCGCCGACAAGCCAGAGAACGTGCGCGAACGGATCGTGCAGGGCAAGCTCGACAAGTGGCTCGACGAGGTCGTCCTGCTCCGCCAGACGCACGTCAACCCGGACAAGCACGACGGCAAGACGATCGAAGATCTCCGGGCCGCGCTCTCGGCCGAGATGGGCGAGAACGTCGTCGTTCGCCGCTACGCGCGGTTTGCCGTCGGTGGCTGAGGACGGTTCACCGCCTGCCTACCGGCGGGTGCTGCTCAAGCTCTCAGGCGAGGCGCTGATGGGCGATCTGGAGTACGGCACCGATCCGGATCGGGTGGCGGGGATCGCGGAGGAGGTGGGGGCGGTCCATGAACGTGGGGTGGAGGTGGCGATCGTGGTCGGGGGCGGCAACATCTACCGCGGCTTGGCCGCGGCGGCGAAAGGCATGGACCGGGCCACCGGCGACTACATGGGCATGCTCGCCACCGTGCTCAACGCACTGGCCCTCCAGGACGCGCTGGAGAAGATCGGCGTGGCCACTCGCGTCCAGTCCGCGCTGACGATCTCGGAGGTAGCCGAGCCGTACATTCGCCGGCGGGCGATGCGCCACCTGGAGAAGGGCCGCATCGTGATCTTCGCCGCGGGCACCGGGAATCCGTTCTTCACGACCGACACGGCGGCCGCGCTGCGCGCCGCGGAGCTGCACGCCGAGGTGGTGCTGATGGCGAAGAACGGCGTCCAGGGGGTCTACACCGCCGATCCCGCGACCGACTCGAGCGCGGAGTTCATCCCTGAGATCACGCATAAAGATGCCCTCACGCGGGGACTTCAGGTGATGGACTCGACGGCGTTCGCGCTCTGCATGGACAACAATCTTCCGATCGTCGTGTTCAACATGGCTGACGAGCGCAACATCGACAAGATAGTGTCCGGCGAACGCGTGGGCACGCTGGTGCGGACATGAGTAGCGACGGCGGGATCATCGACGAGCTGCTGGCGGACGCGCGGGATCGCATGCACAAGTCGGTCGAGGCGATCCGCGTCGAGTTCGGTTCGGTACGAACCGGCCGGGCCAGTCCAGCACTGCTCGACCGCATCTCGGTCGACTACTACGGAGCCGCGACGCCGCTCAAGCAGCTGGCCACGATCAGCGCCCCGGAAGCCCGGCTGCTGACGATCCAGCCCTACGACAAGAGTTCGATCAAGGCAATCGAGCGCGCGATCCTGGAGTCCGATGTGGGCCTCACGCCCAACAACGACGGCAACATCATCCGCCTCGGCGTGCCCGAGCTGACGGAGGAGCGTCGCAAGCAGCTCGTCCGCGTCGTGCGCAACATCGCCGAGGAAGGTCGCGTGGCGATCCGCAACATCCGCCGCGACGTGATGCACGACCTCCGGGAGCTCAAGGAGGCAGGCGAGGCGGGCTCCGACGACGAGCATCGGGCCGAGGTCGAGCTGCAGAAGGTCACCGACGTCCGGATCGGCGAGCTCGACGAGGCACTGAAGCACAAAGAGGCAGAGATCCTCGAGGTCTAGCCCGGGACGCCGATCAGCGTGTCCGGGCAACAGGCTCGCTACGTCGCGATCATCACCGACGGCAACGGTCGCTGGGCCGCCCAGCGCGGGCTGCCCGTCGTGGCCGGCCACGAGGCAGGTGCCGACACCGTCAAGGCGCGTCTGCGCGACGCGGTCGAGCTGGGCGTCGAGGAGCTGACCGTGTACTCGTTCTCCACCGAGAACTGGAGCCGCTCGCCGGCGGAGGTCTCGGCATTGATGGAAATGTTCTCTCGCCGGATCGAGGGGGAGACGCCGGAGCTGCACGCCGAGGGGGTGCGGATGCGCTTCATCGGGCGGCGCAGCGATCCCGTGCCGGCCACGCTGATCGAGCGGATGGAGTGGGCCGAGTCGCTGACCAATGAGAACGGCCGGATCACGTTGTTCGTGGCCTTCAACTACGGCGGCAGGGCGGAAATCGTCGATGCGGCGCGAACCTTTACGGGGTCCAGCGAAGCTGACTTCCGCGCCCACCTGTACGCGCCCGACATGCACGATCCCGACCTGATCATCCGGACTAGCGGCGAGCAACGCATCTCCAACTACCTGCTGTGGCAGGGGGCATACGCCGAGCTGGTGTTCCGCGAGGAGTTCTGGCCCGACTTCGGACGCCAGGCGTTCGAGGAGAGCCTGGAGGAGTTCGCCGCTCGCAGACGCCGATTCGGAGGGCGCTAGTGCCGCAGCAGCGACGACCGCCACCACGCCGAGCGCCGCCACGCCGGCCCCCGCCGCCCCGGCGAGAGCGTCGGCGATCGGATCTGTTCTCCCGTGTCCTCGTGGCGGTGCCAGCCGCGATCGTGGCGATCGTATTCATCGATCTCGGGGGGCTCGCCTTCGCGCTGTTCCTGATCGCGATCGGGTGCATCTGCCTGCACGAGCTCTACCGGCTGCTGGCGCGCTGGCGGCCGGTCTCCGTGGTCGGCTTCGCGGCGCTGGCCGGGATGGTGCTGGCCGCCCGCTACGGCTCGCAGCGCGTCGTGATGGAGGTCGCCGTGGGAGCTCTGCCCGTGCTGTTCCTCGGCGTGCTCGCGCGTCCGCAGCAGGGCGGTGCAACGGTGGCGATCGCCGGAACGCTGTTGGGGATCTACTGGATCGGGCTCGCGTTCGCGCACGCCATGCTGCTGCGCCAGCTGCACCACGGCAACGCGATCATCATCGACGTCCTGGTCGGCACGTTCCTCGGCGACACGGCGGCCTACATCGGCGGTCGGCTGTTCGGCCGCCGCCCGCTCGCGCCCCAGATATCGCCGAACAAGACGGTCGAGGGACTGTTCTGCGGAATGCTGATCGCGGTGCTGTCGATCTTCTTCGCCGGCCTCTATCAGGACTGGCTGACCCAGGGTGACGCACTGTTGCTGGGCCTGGCGGTGGCCATTCTCGGTCCGCTCGGGGACCTGTTCGAGTCGGTGGTCAAGCGCGATGCCGGAACCAAGGACGCCGGGACGCTGTTCGGGCCCCACGGCGGCGCGCTCGACCGGCTCGATGCAGTCATCTTCACGATCGTGGCCGGGTACTACATCTGGGTCGCGGCTATGCATTGATGCGCGAGGTCGTGCTGCGCATCCCGCGGATCGGCGTCGAGGACGTGCTCGACCGCTTGCTGCTGATCGTGCCGGGCGGCGTCCGCGAGTCGCGGTCCGGCGGACATGCCGAGCTGCGCATGCGTGGTGGCGACGTGCCCGCGCTGTCGGACATCGAGGCGGCGGTGGGGCGCTGGCCGCACACGCTCAGCGAGCGCGAGGTGCCCGACGATTGGCGGGAGCGGCGGCTGGCCGACTACGAACCGGAGGTGATTGGCGGGCGGCTGGTCGTGCGGCACGACTGGGCGCCGGCGTGGGCTCCGGCGACCCCGAAGAGCGATTCGATCGAAATAGTGCTTGCGGAAGGGTCGGCGTTCGGTGGCGGAACACATCCGACGACGCGGCAGTGTCTCGCATGGCTCCTGGAGCTTCCGGCCGGCGGCTCGTTCGTAGACCTGGGGTGCGGGACCGGCGTGCTGGCGATCCTGGCCGCGCGACTCGGATGGGCGCCGGTGACCGCGCTCGACGTCCAGCCCGAGAGCGTCGCCGCGGCGATCGACAACGCGGCGCGCAACGGCGCGCGGGTACAGGCGGAGGCGGCCGATCTGGCCTTGCAGGCGCCACCGCCGGCCGATGGGTTTGCCGCCAACGTGCCGGCGCCGCTGCACGAGCTGATCGCCGCCCGCTTCGCCGAACCGCTGCCGCGCGTCGGGCTGATCAGCGGGTTCGGTCCCGAGGACGCCGGGCAAGTAGCGGAGGCGTACGCGCGCCGGGGGCTCGTCGTCAGGCGACAGAAAGAGCGACACGGCTGGGTGGTGGCGGTACTGGAACGAGACTGACGTGGCACTGTCAGCGACCGGCGATGGCGCCAGACTTTGCGCTGACGGCCGGCAATCAGCAATCGAATAAGGGGATGGGATGGCCGAGTACGCGAAGTTCCGCTGGACGACCGCGAAGGTGGGGGCGTCGATGGCGTTGCTGGCGCTCGTCGCGGGAATGGCAGACAAGGCACGCGCCGCGACTGAGCATGCGAGCGCCAAGCCGGCCACGTCCGGGCTGTTTCTCAAGTTGAGCGGTCTCGGCGGGGTGATCAGCAGCGACTTCCTCAAGGTCGAGAAGAAGATGGTCAAGCTGACTAAGTCGGTGTCCAGCCTCGACGCCAAGCTCATCAAGATGAACCGCACGCTTACGGCGGTGGGCAAGACCTACCTGAAGATCGCCGACGCGAACGCGAAGTTCCTCAAGGCCGACGGGACGGCGGTCAACGCGCAAAAGCTGGGCGGTCTGGGCCCGAACCAGTTCTTCCAGGGCAGCGGGAACGTCGTCAGCGGCGTGCTCGGGAACCTCACGAGCACCTCGCAGCAGTTGCTGAGCTTGCCGGGCGGGATCATCGTGGTGAGCGTGGCTGACACGCCCGGCGCGGGATCGACGATCACCATCCACAACGCGACCGGCAGCGTCCAGGCGATCGCTTCCGATATCCCTAAGGCACCGACGGTCCTTCAGACCGGTGACACATCGTTGCCGGCGGTTCAGAGCAGCGGCGGAGACTTCCACCTGCAGATCTTTCCCGGTCCCGGACTTCCGAGCGTCGTGTCGATCCTCATCGGCCTGACGCCGAATCCCACCAACAGTCAGCAGATCGAGGCGGTCGCACAGGCGTTCACCGGCGGGGTCTGAGCAACCTGACCTCGGCAGACCACCAGCTCACCTCGCCGCTGCCGTCGACCGACGGCCGCGCCGGCCTGGTCCTGACGGCATCCAAAGAGCTCGAGCCGGATGTCCGAGCCATGCTGCTGCTGGCCGAGGGCCTGTTCCGCCTCGACGTCACTCTGGCGGGCGACACGCTGCGAACGACCGTGCGCAACCTATCGAGTAGCCCGCTGAAGCTGCGGGGCGGCGTGTACGGCCCGCCGGGCGAGAACATCGCGGTCGGCGAGGCCGCCGCGTACGAGCCGGGACGGGCGGCCATCGAGTTCACGCTTGGCAGCGGGCCCGACCGCGTCGACGCGAGCGTGACGATCGGGACGCTGCGCTTCGCCGAGCGGGGGACGACCAAGGTCAGCGCGCAGGCGATAGTGCGCCACGCCGCCCCCGCCTAGAATCGGCGCCGTGCCGCGCCGCCTGGCCATCCTCGGCTCGACCGGCTCGATCGGCGTGCAGGCGATCGACGTCGTCGAGCGCTCGCAGGGCGAGCTGCAGGTCGTGGCCCTGAGCGCTGACAGCGCCTGGGAGGCCGTGCTCGACCAAGCGCAGGGTCTGAACGTCAAGCGGGTGGCGCTGTCGAATCGGGACGCCGCGGCGCGCGCGGCCGAGGCGTGGACGGACGGCGAAGTCCTGGCCGGACCCGACGGGCTCGTCCGGCTGATCACCGAGTGCGACTGCGACCTGGTGCTGAACGCCATCGTCGGTTCGGCCGGGCTCGTGCCGACGGTGGCGACGCTCGGCGAGGGCATCGACCTGGCCCTGGCCAACAAGGAGTCGCTCGTCGTCGGCGGCGATCTCGTGATGACGCTGGCCGAGGCGACCGGTGCGGCCATCCTTCCCGTCGACTCGGAGCACTCGGCCCTACATCAGCTGTTGGCGGCGGAGCGGCCGGGGACGGTCGATCGGCTGATCCTGACCGCATCGGGCGGCCCGTTCCGCGGCCGAAGCGCCGCCGAGCTCCAGGACGTGACCGTGGCCCAGGCGCTGGCCCACCCGACTTGGGAGATGGGCGGCAAGATCACGATCGACTCGGCCACGCTGATGAACAAGGGACTCGAGCTGATCGAGGCCCACCACCTGTTCGGCACGCCGTACGAGCAGATCGACGTCGTGGTCCATCCGCAATCGATCGTCCACAGCCTGATTCAGCTGTGCGACGGCGCCACGATGGCCCACCTCGGCTACCCGGACATGCGGGTGCCGATCGCCTACGCGCTGCGCTTCCCCGAGCGGGTCGACGTCCCGATCAAACCGCTCGACCTGGTCGAGCTCGGAGCGCTCACGTTCGAGGCTGTCGACGACGACACGTTCGCCTGTCTGCGCCTGGCGCGAGAGGCGGCCGCCGCCGGCGGTACCGCCCCGTGCACGATGAACGCGGCCAACGAGGTCGCCGTCTACGCCTTCCTGGCCGGGCAGCTGTCGTTTCTCGACATCGCAGCCGTGATCGAGGAGACCCTTGCTCGCCAGCCGGCCGCGACCGTTCATTCGTTCGAAGCGCTGGGCGACGCGGACGCCATGGCGCGGCGCGTTGCCGACGAGCTCATCCGCGAGCGGGTAAGCACCACGTAAGAGTGGCGGGGCCGCGGCTGGTGCGCGTGCCACACTGGACGCGCGTGTCCTACGTGCTCGCGTTCCTCGGCTTCGCCGCGCTGATCCTCCTCCACGAGGCCGGCCACTTCACCGCGGCCAAAGCCGTCGGCATGCGCGTCGAGCGTTTCAGCCTGTTCTTTGGCCCGATGCTGTGGAAGTTCAAGCGCGGCGAGACGGAGTACGGGGTGGCGGCGATTCCGCTCGGAGGCTACGTGAAGATCACCGGGATGAACCCCAACGAGGACATCCCGCCCGACGTCGTCCCGCGTGCCTATTACAACCAGCCGGTGTGGAAGCGGATCGTGGTGATCCTCGCCGGTCCGGCGGTCAACCTCTTCATCGCGTTCTTCATCATCTGGGCGCTGTTCGTGGCCAACGGCGAGTCGGTTGTCAACAGCCGCGTGTCCGCCGTACAGAAGGGCTCGGTGGCCGCCGGAGCACTGGCGGCGGGCGATCAGCTCGTGTCGGTCGACGGCGTCAAGGGGAGCCCCGATGCGCTGCGAGCCGCGTTAGCGAAGCACCGCTGCGCCGGTGCGCAGGTCAACGGTTGCACGTCCGCCACGGCGGCGCAGGTTGTCGTGCGACGCGGCGGACAAGACCTGACGTTCAACCTGCGCCCCCGCTACAGCGCGGCCGACAAACGGCCGCTGCTCGGCTTCGAGTTCGGAGCCAGCCAGCGGACAGTCAGCGCTGTCCAGGCCGCCTCGCTCAGCGTGACCGGGCTGTGGAACGTGACCAAGCGGACGGTCTCGACGGTCGTGCGGCTCTTCGAGCCCAAGGAGCGCAAGCAGCTCAACGGCATCGTCGGGGGCTACACGGTGACGCAGGAATCGTTCGCCCACTCGACGACGAAGGCGCTGACAGTTCTTGCGCTGATCTCCCTCTCGCTGGCCGTCATCAACCTGTTCCCGTTCCTGCCGCTCGACGGCGGTCACGTGTTCTGGGCGGTGGCCGAGAAGGTGCGGGGCAAGCGGATTCCCTTCGAGGTCATGGAGCGGGCCGGGGTCGTCGGGTTCGCGCTCATCCTGCTCATCTTCGTGATCGGATTGAGCAACGACATCTCGACCCTGTCGGGCGCTGGCTTCAACGTCCGATGAACTTCGCCGCGATAGCCTGATATCCAGCTTTTTTCCCCACAAGTGGAGGCGAGAATGGAGAGCAGCACGATCACGGCGGCACCGGGACGCGCGGTCGACGCGCCGACGGTGACAGAGGCGCTGCGGCGAACCGCGGCGAACAATCCGGAGATCGTCGCCGTGCGCACGGCCGACGACTCCGTGTCGCTGACCTGGTCGGAGCTGCTCGAGCGCGTCGACTCCGTGGCCGGCGGGCTGGCCAGGCTGGGCGTACGCCAGGGCGACACCGTCGCGATCATGCTCGGCAACCGCCCCGAATTCCACATCATCGACCTCGCGGCGGCGATGCTCGGCGCCACCCCGTTCTCGATCTACCAGACCTATCCACCCGAGGAGATCCGCTACCTGATGACCGACGCCGCCTCGAGGGTGGCGATAGTCGAGCAGACATACCTGCCGGTGATGCTGGAGGCGCGCAAGGAGCTTCCCGGGCTGGAGCATGTGATCGTGATCGATGGGGACGCGCCTGGAGATGTGCTGGCGCTGAGCGAGGTCGAGGGCTCGAACCCGGACTTCGACGTGGCCGCGGCGGCGGCCGCGGTCAAGGCCGACGATGTGCTCACGCTGATCTATACGTCGGGCACGACCGGTCCGCCCAAGGGCGTCATGCTCTCCCACCACGCGATCATGGTCTCGGCCCACGCGATCGAGGAGATCATCCCGCTCGAGGTCGGCGGCAGGCTGATCTCGTGGCTCCCGGCGGCACACATCGCCGAGCGCATGGCGCACCATTACATCCCGGTGATCTACGCCGGCTCAATCACCTGCTGCCCGAACCCGCGGGAGGTCGTGTCGTTCCTGCCCCAGGTCCGCCCAACCTGGTTCTTTGCCGTCCCGCGGATCTGGGAGAAGCTCAAGGCCGGACTCGACACGATGCTGGCCGCGCAGCCGGAGGAGCAGCGCGCCCCGATGGAGGCGGCCCTGAGCGCCTCGATCGAGCGGGTCCGCCTCATGCAGCGCGGCGAGCCGGTGCCGCCGGAGCTGGAAGCGACGTGGGCCAAGGCCGACGAGCAGATGTTCTCTCACCTGCGCGCGATGCTCGGGCTCGATCAGGCGATCGCGGTGAACGCCGGCGCGGCGCCGACGCCCGTCGAGGTGCTCGAGTTCTTCCATGCCGTCGGCATCGAGCTGGCTGAGCTGTGGGGGATGTCCGAGACGTGCGGGTTCGGCACATGCAACCGCCCGGGAGCCGTCAGGATCGGCACGGTCGGCCCGCCGTCGCCGGGGGTCGAACTGACGCTCGGCGACGACGGCGAGGTGCTGGTCCGCGGGGAATTCCTCATGCTCGGCTACCGCAACGCGCCGGAGAAGACGGCCGAGGCCGTCGATGCCGAGGGATGGCTGCATACCGGCGACATCGGCGAAATCGATGAGGACGGCTACCTGAAGATCGTCGACCGCAAGAAGGAGATCATCATCAACGCGGCCGGCAAGAACATGTCGCCGGCCAACATCGAGGCGGCGATCAAGACCTCGACGCCCTTGATCGGGCAGGCTGTGACGATCGGCGACCGGCGGCCCTACAACACGGCGCTGATCGTGCTCGACGCCGACTTCGCGCCGCAGTGGGCCGCCCGGCAGGGGCTCGAGGGCAAGAGCCTCGACGAGCTGGCCAGTGAGCCCGCCATGGTCGAGGCCGTGCAGGCCGGCGTCAACGCGGCGAACGAGAAGCTCGCGCGCGTCGAGCAGATCAAGAAGTTCACGATCGTCGAGGGCGACTGGGCGCCGGGCGGCGACGAGCTGACGCCGACGATGAAGCTCAAGCGCCGGCCGATCGCGCAGAAGTACGAGGCCGAGATCGAGGCGATGTACTCGGGCTGAGCGCCGGCGGGCCGCCGCTAGCGCGCCCGGAACGCGATCACCCGGCTGAACGTCGTGCCGTCGACCTGGTAGGCGTAGCAGCCGGGACCGCGCACCCGCGTGAATGACAGCCACGAGCGTCCGCCGGGCGGCGGCGGTGGCGCCTGCTGGCCCGAGCCGAGCAGCTGAAGCTCGTCAAACGGCACATGTCCCTCGCCGAACCCGATGGCGCCGGAGCCGTCGGTGCGTCCGCCGCGGATCAGGACCGGTCCCTTGTAGCTTGCCGGCGCGACCCAGGTCACCCGGGCGCCGGCCCAGGGGCTGCCGATGAACTGCGTCAGCTTGAGATCGGCGCCGCCCTGCGGCGCGACCGGTGATCCGGTGCTGCCGCCCGCGCAGCCGTGCGGGAGATGCAGCGGCCGGCGCAGCGCCGCCGGGACGGCGCCGGTGCAGGCCCCGCCACAGAGGTCATAGCTGTCGTAGCCGGTCGTCTGGCGCAGACCGTCCGGCGCGGGCGGCGTGCCGCCCGGCGTGGGCGGTGGCGCTGTGCTCACACCCCCGCTGGCGGTGCTGGCTCTCGTGCTGGTCGAGCTGGAGTGCCGAGCCGTCGTGTGGTGGTGGCGCGCGGTCGTGTGAGTCGTGGTCGTGCTGCTCGTGGACGCCGTGGTGGACGCCGCGCTGACCGAGGTCGTGCTCGAGTTGTGAGACGCGCCGCCGCAGCCTGCAACGGCGAGGACAGTGACTAAGGCTGCCAGAGCTGCGAGACGGTCACGCATGGGCAAAAGATATGATGCCCGCGCGGGCGGCCGGCTCGATCTGGTGGACGTGAGGATGAGCGCGTGAGGGAATACAGCCGGCTGTGGCGTCTCGTGTTGCTGATCGGCGGGGTGGCGTTCCTGCCGATGGAGGTGTCCGGCCATGTCGACCGGCGAGCGCTTGCCGCGTCGCCGCTCAGCATCGCCTCCGACCAGCCGCTCTCGCCGGCGTTCGACCTGGACCAACACGACTACGTCGTTCGCTGCAGCGGTGATCCGCTTCAGGTCAGCGTCACCTCGCCGGCTGGGGTCGACGTCAGCGTCGACCACGCGAGCATCCAATCCGGCACGTTCAGTCAAGCGGTGCCGCTGGGCGCCGGTCAGGAGTTCTCGATCGCCGTTCGCTTTGCCGGCGCGGTCGGGCGCTACTACGTCCGTTGCCTGCCGCCCGACTTCCCCACCTACACGTATACGGGGACCGGGCCGACGTCGCCCAGGATGTTCATGTTGGACGGCATCGGCTCCTACATGGCCGTGTTCGACACCAACGGAGTGCCGATCTGGTGGCTGAAGCGAGGAGCGCGCCCATTCAACTCTCAAGTCCTGGCAGACGGGACGGTCGGTTTCTACGACGGCAGTACGTTCAACGATCAGATCTATTCGCTGGCCGGCCAGCCGATCCGCGCGCTCACCGCGCACGAGCCGTTAACCGATCTGCACGAGCTGCAGCTGCTCACGAACGGGGACTATCTGATCGACAGTTACGTCCCGCGCGACCACGCCGACCTGAGCGCCCACGGCGGCCCGAGCGACGCGACCGTCCGCGACGGCGAGGTCGAGGAGGTCAAGCCGGACGGGTCGCTCGTGTGGTCGTGGAACTCGGCCACTCACGTCACGCCGGATGACACGCCCGACCGCTGGTACACGGCCGAGCTGCCGCTGGGCCCGCCGTACGACCTATTTCATCTCAACTCCGTGGAGCTGCACGGCGATGAGATGATCCTCTCGGCGCGCCACACTGACGCGGTCTGGGGCATCGATCGCACGACCGGAAACGTGCTGTGGAAGCTGGGTGGCACGCATAACCCCGCGAGTCTGACCGTCGTGGGGGATCCGCAGTCGTACCCCCTGGGTGGCAACCACGACGCCCGGATTCTGTCCGACGGCACGCTCACCGTCCACGACAACAACACCGGGTTGGGCCTCGCGCCGCGCGCGGTCCGCTACCAGATCGACGAGCAGGCGCAGACAGCGACCTTGCTCGGCTCGGTGACCGATTCTGCCGACGTACCGAGCTCTGCGTGCTGCGGCTCCGCTCGGCGCTTGAGCGACGGGAGCTGGCTGATCGCGTGGGGCGGTACCGGGATCGTCGGGGGATACGACGCTTCCGGCACACGCATGTTCAAGCTCGATCTCGGTTCGATCGGCCTCTATCGCGCGATCCCGGTTCCAAGCACGACGTCCGTGACCGACCTGCGTGCCGGGATGAACGCCCAGGCGCCGCGTCCGGACGGCGACGTCGCGCCGATGGCGCGCTTCGGCATCGATCGCAGCACGGTGCAGCTGCCCGGCAGCGTGTCGTTCGACGCCACCGCCAGCGATGACCCGGATGGCGTCGTCACCGCGTACGACTGGGATTTCGGCGACGGCACGAGCGGCAGCGGACCGGCGGTGAGCCACACCTACACGCGGCCGGGGGCCTACCTAGTTCGGCTCACCGTCCACGACGACGCCGGGGGAGCGGCCACGACGTCCGCAATGGTCAATGCCGTGTCGCCGGCGCCACAGCGGCCCACGGCGCGGTTCCTCGCGGCTGCTCGCGCCGAGAGCCGCGCTCGAGTCGCCTTCGACGCCACCGGGAGTCAGGTGGCGGGAGCTGTCATCACGTCGTATGCGTGGCGGTTCGGCGACGGCACGACGGCTTCCGGCCCGCTCGTGACCCACTCGTTCGCGCGCCCCGGGACATACACCGTCCGGCTCACCGTGACGAGCAACGCCGGCCTGAGCGGCGCGCTGACCCGGACGATCCGGATTCTCAACCGGCCGCCGGCTGCCAAGCTGAGCGTCACGCAGATAAAGGCGGCGTCACGCGAATTCGAATTCTCGGCCCGGGCGAGCGATCCGGACGGCCACGTCATCTCGTACCGCTGGAGTTTCGGCGATGGCGAGCACGCCGACCGAGCACGCGCACGTCACACCTACCGGCACCCTGGGCGCTACCACGCAACCCTGGCCGTTCGCGACAACAGCGGCGCGCGCTCGACTGCTACGAAGACGCTCCGCGTCTATTGACGCTCCGGCGCCCGGCCTCGATCGAGCGCGATAAGAGCTCGGCCGGGTGATAGATCGGCAGCGGCCGCTCGAGTTCGCGCAGGTGCAGATCGAGCTGGGCCGCGCAGCCCGGGTTGCCGGCGGCGATCGCGTCGGCGCCGGTGGCGAGCAGGTTGCGCGCCTTGCGCTGGCCCAGGTCGGCTGCGGCCTGCGGCTGCACGAGGTTGTAGATCCCGGCCGAGCCGCAACAGATCTCGGGCTCGGTCGGGTTCTCGAGCAGCTCGAGCTCCGGGATGCCTTCGAGCAGCTTCCGCGGTTGCGCGCGGACCTGCTGAGCATGCGCGAGATGGCAGGCGTCGTGGTAGACGACCTTGAGCGGGACCGGGCCGCGTGGCGCGCGGGGCTCGATGCTGCCGAGCAGCTCTGAGACATCGCGCACCCGCTCGGAGAAGGCGTGGGCGGCCGGCGTGTCGAGCAGTTCGCCGTACTGCCTCATCGCCGCGCCGCAGCCCGCGGCATTGACGACTACGTAGTCGAGCTCGCCGAGGGCGTCGAATGCCTGGATGGTGGCGGCAGCGCGGGCCAAGGCGGCCTCCTCCTCGCCGGAATGGAGCTCGAGCGCCCCGCAGCAGTCCGGCAGCTCCGGCGCCAGCACCTCGAAGCCCTCGGCGGCCAGCGCGGCGACGGTGGCGCGATGCACGTCCGCGAAGAACACGCGCTGCACGCAGCCGAGCAGCAGTCCGACGCGTCCGCGTTGCTCGCCGACGGCCGGCGTCCGCCCAGGGAGCCGCTTGGCCCGGCGGGTCTCGCGCACCGGCGTGCGCGGCGCGACCTTGGCCAGGATCGAGATCCGCTCGGGCAGCCGCTCGGCCCCGAGCTTGCGCGCGGCGGCCAGCATCGGCGCCATCCGCCGCAGCCGCTTCGGATGCGGCAGCGTCGCGAACAGCAGCCGGCGCAGCGCCCGTTCGGTGCTCGAGCGCTTGTGGTGGCGCTCGACCTGGGGGCGCACGCGTTCGATCAGGCGGTCGTACTGGACGCCGGACGGGCAGGCGGTGACGCAGGCCATGCAGCCGAGGCAGCGGTCGAAGTGCGTGGCCATCTCCGGCGTGAGCTCGGACGCGTCGTTCAGGCCCTCGTCCATGAGCACTATCCGCCCACGGGGCGAATCGGCCTCCTGGGCCCACAGCACATAGGTAGGGCAGGCGTCGAGGCAGAACCCGCAGTGCACGCAGTCGTTGATCAGCTCCTGCTGCGGCGGGCGCTGCGTGTCGAAGGCCGGCATCAGATGCCTCCGACGAACAGGCCCGGGTTGCAGGCGTGGGCCGGGTCGAAGCGGGCCTTCACCCGTCGCATCAACTCGAGCAGGGCGGGATCCGTTTGGCCCCAGGAGTCGAGCGACTCGCGCAGCTCGCCGGGGACGTCGAGGAAGACGGTTCGCGCGCTCGCGGGCAGCGCTCCGAGCAGCAGCTCGACCGCATCGGGCTCGACCTCGACGTAGCTGGTGCCGAGCGCGGCGCGTCCGACCAGCGTCCCGCCGGCGCGTTCGGTGGCGCTGAGCACGCCGGCCAGCTCGTGCGGTCGGGTGGCGATCCGCACCAGCACGCTGCTGCGCGAGCGCTGACCAGCGCGCTGACGGGCCCACAGCGTCGCGTCGTCGTCGGTTGCATCGACGTGGGTCAGCCCGTGCTCACCCATCAGCACGGCAACGCCCTCGGCCCGGCGTACGGCCTCGGTGCCGGCGCACCTGGCGAGGATTCCGCCA
>JBJMLD010000125.1:0-6109 GCA_045805545.1 Solirubrobacteraceae bacterium
AGAAACGCGACCGGGTCGCAACCATGCGGAAACCCGGCGCGGGCGCGCGAGAGCTCGAGCAGGTCCTCGATCAGGTACCCGAGCTGCTCGCACTCGCCGTCGATCACGTCGAGCTTCACCGCCTTCACCGGGTCGCACTCCGACCGGTGGAGCGTGTAAACGTAGCCCTTCATGACCGTCAAAGGACGGTCGCGTGTACACGGTGACGGCTAGTTCGGAGCGTGCTTGCGCCGAAGTGCGCCTGCCGCCCCGCCAAACGCGAACGCCAGTAGGTAGAGGACGACGACCGCGAACCCGACGCCTACGAAGACAATCCGCCAACTGAGGTCGCCCGACCCGTTGATCGAGTCGTTCGACACCGCCTTGTTCCCGACGATCACCACGGCCGCTCCAAGGACTGGCCCGAGGAACACCGTTAGCGCCCTGTGCCCGCGCCTATAGCCGAGGACGCCACCCGCGATTACGGCCGCGGCGAGCGTCAAGTATACCAAGACCGTCTGCCAGTCCACCATTCGGTCATAGCACGCCCGCTATCCGATGCCAACGCTGCTGTCTACGGTGAGGGGCGTTCGGAGCTCGTGGGACACCTTGCCGATGAACTCCGCCCGGGCACGTTCCTCGCGGGCGAGCAGGGTCGCGAGCTCCTCCACCGAGGCGTGCAGGTGATCGCCGACGCCGCCGCGGCGCCGGCGCAGGGGCACGCGGATCATTCCGGCCTGCACAGGCGGTAGCCGACGCCCCACTCGTTGGCGAGCCAGCCGGCCGGAGAATGGACGCGGAGCTTCTGGCGCAGGCGGCTCGCGTGTGAGTCGAGCGTCCGCGTCCGGCCGAGAAAACAGATAGAGAGGGCGAAACGCCGCAGAAGCGCGGGATCCGAGCAAGCAGCGTCGAACCGTCGCTCGCGCCGTAATCGGTGAGCCAAGAGGCCGCTACGGAGCCGGCGGCGTGATCGCGATCGCTTCGAGCAGCTGGGACAGTCGCGGAATGTCGCTCCTGCCGTGGTCGGTCGGATAGTCGCGGCAGCGGAGCGACGCGGCGTCGGGCATGGCTGCGGGTGCGACGTCCCGCCCATTGACACGGATCGTGGGTGAACCGGGGAACGCTGTTCGGCGAGCCTCAGCCAGATCTGTGACCTCGACGAGCATGACCTGGGGTGCGACGCCGGTCATCTGTGCGGCCATAGCGACGAGCCGAAGCGCGGCATCCTCGCGGGGGCAGTTCTTGGTGACCAGGATCTCGATCAGGACGGCCACAGTCAGGTGTACGACCACGGGGCTGGATCGGGTTGCCGTTGTCACTCGTCACTCTCGATGTACCCGCCGGGGGTATATTCAGCGGATCTCGCAGACACGACCCAGGTCAGGGGGCGATGGCTGTGGCCGCCTACGGATACCTTGAGGATAAGGACGCGTTGATCGTTCGATTGCACCGGATCGAGGGGCAGGTGCGCGGTATCGAGCGGATGGTGTCGGAGGAGCACTATTGCATTGACATCCTGACGCCGATCAGCGCCGCCTCGACCGCGCTTGATGCGATCGCTCTCAAGCTGCTGGAAGGTCACGCGGGCTCGTGCGTCGCCACTGCGCTGGCATCAGGCGACGCGGCAGCGGCGGCCGAGAAGAGCAAGGAGTTGATGGCCGCGGTGGAGCGGTTCGCCCGTGCCCGGTAGCAACGGATCATGAGCGTGTATTCGACCCTCGGCAGTCTCGGCGACGCGCTTCGAGTCAGCTTCGGCATGTTCTGGGAGATCCTGTGGGCGCTGATCCTCGGGTTCGCGCTCTCCGGCGCCGTCCAGGCCGTTGTCTCCAAGGGCGAGATGCGCCGGCTGCTTCCGGACGCGTCGCCGCGGTCGATCGCGATCGCGACCGGTCTGGGTGCCGCGTCATCGTCGTGCTCGTATGCCGCGGTCGCGCTGGCGCGGTCGATCTTCCGCAAGGGCGCCGACTTCACGTCGGCGATGGCGTTCCAATTCGCGTCCACCAACCTCGTGATCGAACTCGGGATCATCATGTGGCTGCTCTTGGGCTGGCAGTTCGCAGTGGCCGAGTTCGTCGGCGGCCCGATCATGATCATCCTGATCGCGCTCCTCTTCCGCGCCTTCCTTACCCGCGGACTGGTGGACGCGGCACGGGCACAGGCAGACCGTGGCCTCGTCGGATCGATGGAAGGCCACGCCGAGATGGACATGTCCGTCGCCCCGCGGGGCACGATCTTGCAGCGCCTCTTCTCCGGCAAGGGCCTCACGGCCACCGCCAACTACTTCGTGATGGACTGGGCGGCGATCTGGAAGGACATCGCCGGTGGACTCGTGATCGCGGGCGCGCTCGCCGCGTGGGTGCCCAACCACACCTGGCAATCGGTCTTCCTCGCCCACCACGGCACCATCGCCAAGCTCTGGGGGCCGCTGATCGGGCCGCTGGTGGCGATCATCAGCTTCGTCTGCTCGATTGGCAACGTGCCCCTTGCGGCGGTGCTTTGGAACGGCGGCATCAGCTTCGGCGGCGTGATCGCCTTCATCTTCGCCGACCTGATCATCCTGCCCATCCTCGACATCTTCCGCCGCTACTACGGCACACGCATGGCCGGTTTCCTGCTCGCCACCTTCTACGTGGGCATAGTCGCCGCCGCGCTCGTCGTCGAGTTGCTTTTCGGCACCCTCGGACTCATCCCCTCGACCCGCTCGGCGCACGTCAGCGAAGCGTCGGTAGCGCTCAACTACACCACCATCCTCAATATCATCTTCCTCGCCCTGGCCGTGGTACTGGTGGCCCGGTTCGTCAGGACGGGCGGCATGCCGATGCTTGGCATGATGGACACCCCGTCCGGCGAAGCGCACTCGCACACCTGAGCGACGGCAGTTCGTAGCAACGCTCGTTAGAATGAACGGATGCTCGACCATTGCGACCTACTCTGTCTCGACCTACCCCGCGCTGAGGAAATCCGGGTCGGTCTGATCGACCGCGGCGCCGCCGCCGAAGCCTCCGGTCGCGCCGCTGCACTTGCCGACCCGACTCGTCTACAGGTGGCGGTCGCGCTCGCCCAGGGCGGCGAGCTGTGCGGCTGCGATCTGGCCTGGATCGTCGGCGCCGCCCAAAACCTCGTGTCTCACCACCTGCGCCGGCTGCGCGACGCTGACCTCGCCCGGTCGCGCCGCGACGGCAAGATGGTGCTCTACTCGCTCACCGACGAAGGGCGCGCGATCGTCCGAAGCGTCCTCGCCCAACCAACGGCGGTCGCATGAGTACGGTCGGGCGACTCCCTGTCGTCTCGCGCACCCCAACACTGGGGCCAGAGGAGCGGGCCCGCCTGCACCGCCGCGCCCGGATGCTCGCCTGGGGCGGAAACCTATGGCACGTCCTCGAGTTCGCCATCGCCCTCGTCGCCGGCATCGCCGCCGGATCGATCGCCCTCGTCGGCTTCGGCATCGACAGCCTGATCGAGGTGCTCGCCGGATCGGTCGTCGTCTGGCTCTTCACCGGACGGCGGCTTCACTCCCCGACGGCCGAACGGCGCGCCCAGCAAATCATCAGCATCAGCTTCCTGCTGCTCGCCGCCTACATCACGGTCGAATCCCTCCGCACCCTGACCGGGTCGCAGCATCCCGAAACGAGTTGGGTCGGGATCGGGCTGGCGCTGATCACCGCGCCGACCATGCCGCTCCTCGCCCGCGCCAAGCACCGTGTCGGCCACAAGCTCAACTCGGCCGCGACCGTCTCCGAAGGCACCCAGAACCTCCTCTGCGCCTATCTGTCTGTCGCGCTCCTGGTGGGCCTGGGTGCGAACGCCGTCCTCGGCTGGTGGTGGGCAGATCCACTCGCTGGGCTTGTCATCGCCGCGGTCGCCGCCCGCGAAGGCGTCCAAACCTGGAACGGCGACCACTGCGCCGACGGCTGCTGCTAACGGCGACCATCGAAACCGCGGGTCACCAACGCGAACTTCATCCCGCCTTTGGCTGTCCAAATGGTCGTGATGGTTCGTCTGTCGACGGTGTTCGCGGCCGTGCTCGCTTGCACGGCGGCGCCGGGTTGCGGACAGTTCATGGGTGATTGCAGTGGGGGGCGTCTACCAGGACGGCGGCTGCGTCAACACCCAGGTCGCGGTGCACGGGACGAACACCCGGGCGACCGCCGCGGCGCGGCGGTTCGACTACAGACCGATGCTCCAAGGTCGGATGACCCAGGTGCACTGCAGGATCGTTGCTCACTACGCGGCGCACGAGGCGGCGAGTCTGTGTCGAGGAGTATTCGTCTCACCCTCAAAACGCGCCGGGCCGTTCGTCGCCCGGTTTGCTCTCAGCGGGATCGGGGTGATGAACCCCGACTGTTCGACTCACTGGAAGACGAACCCCTACTGCAGCACGAAGGGCCACGTCGTCACGAGCAGCGACCGTTGAAGCCCCCGGGCATCGCGGAAGTCGAAAACCGCGGCGTCGCGCTCACCAACGCGGGCGTTCGGATCACTAACGATCACTAGCGCCCGACCGTGGGACTCCGCGTCTGGAGTCGACACCGGCCATCGGCCTTCCGAGACCGCTACCTCGATCCGCCGCCGGTCGTGTAGACGGCGACCTTGCGGCGCAATCGGGACTCGTCCGCCAGCGGATCAAAGGCATCCAAAGTGGAACGGCGACCATTGCGCTAACGGCCGCTGCTATTCGCAGCCGGAGGTGCGAGCGCTCCGCGGATTCCGCTGGCTAGGCTCGCCCGATGCATCTCGTGCGTGGTTTCGTCGCCGGACTGCTCGTTTCGCTCATCACCACGCCTGCTGGAGTCAGCGGCGCCGTGCTCTTGCTGCCGATCCAGGTCAGCGTCCTGGGCGTGCCCAGCCCCGCCGTAACCCCGACCAACCTGATCTTCAACCTGCTCGCCACGCCCAGCGGCGTCCTCCGCTATCGCCGCCTGCGCGGCGATGCGCCACCCTCAGCACTCGACGCGCGCCTGCTCGCCGGCACGCTACCCGGCGTTGTCCTGGGCGCGGTGATCCGCGTGGAGTTGCTCTCCGGGCAGCAGGCGTTCTACCTGGTCGCCGGCCTCGTTCTTGCGGTTCTCGGCATCTTGCTAGCCACTCGCCAACCAGCTCAGCACTCGCGCCGACTGGGCCTAGATTTGGAGTGGCAAGCGGCGTGGGCCTGGCGACGGCGTTCGCCGCGCCCGACCGCGGCGGGTGGCGACCCGTCGGGATGGCCGGCGTGACCGTGGGCCTCGCGTTCGGCCTTGCCAGCGCCGTGCCCGCGCTCGCGGCGATCCACCTTCGCCAAGAACGGGCCATCTCCATAGCCGCAGCGTCCTTCTCGTTCGGCGGATCCGTCTACCTCATCGCCCGCTCCCTATCGAGCGCCTCGCGGACCGTCGCGTAGGGCACTAACGCGAGCCTCAGCAGTCCCCGTCCTCGCGGATCAGGAGGAGCAGCGAGAGCGCGTCGGCGAGGCCGACCTGCCGGCGCTCCGCCGCGGCGGCAGGCGAATGTGCGCGTTCCCGTTCTTGAGCGCCAGGCGGAACCGGCCTCGGGTCGCCGCTGCCGCCGGCAAACGACCCGGCCACGATCACAGAGGCTCGAGCGCGACAATCGCGACCCACGAGCAATCACGGTCACACGGATCGCGATGGCGCTCGGCGAGCTGCACGACCCCGTCCTGCGCGAGCTGCTTCACGAGTAGGCGACTTAGGGTCCGGCTGCCGGCTCCTGCATCAACAGTAGCGGGGCCAGACCGCGTGTCAGCTGTCTTGCTTGCTGCGCTCGTCGACGAGCCGGCGGGCGACGTCGCGTAGCTTTACGTTGGCGTGTTGGGAGAGTTGGGTAAGGCGCTGGAAGGCTTGCTCGTCGGTGATGCGGTGGTCGGCCATGAGGATGCCTTTGGCCTGCTCGATGACTGCGCGGGTGCGCATCGCCTCGGCCATGTGCCGCGCCAGCGTCGCCGTAGATTTGTAGGCATCGACGCTTTGCAGCGTCGCCGCCAACTGCTCGGCATAGGTTGCGGCCAGGCGGGTTTGGTGGTCGGTCAGCTCGAGCCGCTCGCGCGCGTAGAGGTTCAGGCTGGCCGCCACCTGCGCCGAGTCGGTCGGCACATGCAGCGAGAACGAGCTCTTCACACCCAGGTGGGCCGCCGTAT
>JBJMLD010000126.1:0-18093 GCA_045805545.1 Solirubrobacteraceae bacterium
AGCAGCTCGTCTGACAACAGCGGCAGCACCTCGTCTGACAGCAGCGGCAGCACCTCGTCGGGCAACAGCGCCAGCGCCTCGTCCTCGCCCAGCAGCGTCACCACGCATTCCTCGTGAGTGCGACGCTTCAGAGAACCGAGCACCGTCTCAGCTTCGAGTGCTTCGGCTCGGACTGCACCGTGATCGTGTCCGACGCGTCGCGTCCGGACGAGGCGGCCGCGGCCGCCGCCGCGGCCAAGCGCCGACTGCTCGAGTGGCATGAGCAGTTCTCGCGCTTCGTCCGCGACAGCGAGTTGACGCGACTGAATCACGACCCGGCCGCCACCGTCCCGGTGACGCCGCTGATGCGACGCGTTGTGCAGGCGAGCGTGCAGGCCGCCTGCGCGACCGCCGGCCTGGTCGATCCCACGCTTGTAGGCGAGATCGAGCGGGCGGGCTACGACCGCCATCTCGAGCCCGACGGGCTGCCGCTCGTCGAGGCGCTGGCCGCCGCGCCCGCCCGCACGACCGCCAAGCCCAGCACCGATACGGCGTGGCGCTCGATCCAGATCGATCGCAGCGCCGGCACCGTGAGTCGTCCACCCGGGGTGCGACTCGATCCCGGCGGCATCGCCAAGGGGGTGTTCGCCGATGAGCTCGCGGCCCTCCTGGTCGGGCACGACGCGTTCGTCGTCGACTGCGGTGGTGATATGCGCCTGGGCGGGATGGCGCGTCAGGACCGCGAGGTGCACGTGGCCAGCCCGTTCGACGAGTTGGTGCTGCACACGTTCGAGATAGCCCGCGGCGCCGTCGCGACGAGCGGCATCGGCCGGCGCGGTTGGTGGCGGCCAGACGGGCGCCCGGCGCACCACCTGCTCGACCCGCGCACCGGCGAGCCGGCGTTCACGGGCATCGTGCAGGCGACCGCGTTGGCGCCCACGGCTACCGAGGCGGAGATGCTGAGCAAAGCGGCGCTGCTGAGTGGCCCGGCCGGTGCGGCCACGTGGCTGACCAACGGCGGCATGATCGTGCTCGACGACGGCAGCTACAAAGTGGTCGACTAAGTCACGCAGCTACGGCTACGCGGGCCCCGAGCCACGCGCACAGGTCGTCCATCACCTGGTCCTGCTCGGGCTCGTTGAGGATCTCGTGATGGAGACCTTCGTAGGCCTTCAGCGTCTTGTCCGAAGCGCCGATCAGCTCATCCAGCATGACGCTGCCGGCCGGTGGGCAAAGGCCATCGGCGGTGCCGTACATGATCAGCGTGGGCACGGTGATCTGGCCCACCTCGGCCGGGAAGGCGTCGATCGCCGCCGCCAGCTCGGCCACCGTGCGCACGGGCAGCTTTCCGTGGTAGACGAGCGGGTCCTCGACGTAGGCCTTCACGACCTCGGCATCGCGACTGACCAGTGAGGCGTCGATCGCCACCACCGGCAGGCGCGGGGTCAGGGTCGAGAGCACTCGGGCGGCAACCCGCTGTGGCGCCGGTGCCGCCACCATCGCGGCCAGCGGACCTGACAGGATCAGTCCGCTGAGCCGATCGCCGTGAAGCACGGCATAGCGCACTGCGATCGTGCCGCCCATGCTGTGACCGAGCAGGAAGACCTGCGCCTCCGGGTGGCGCTCGGAGGCGAGCCGGACGAGCTGGTCGAGGTCGGCCACTGTGTGATCGACTCGATCGATCAGAGCGCGAGGGCCGTCCGAGCGGCCGTGGCCGCGGTGCTCGATCGCGTAGACACCGAAGCCCTCGTTGACGAGGCGACGCGCGACGTGCTCGTACCGGCCGCTGTGCTCGCCGGCTCCGTGGGCGACGATGACGATCGCGCGCGGCTCGGTCTCGGGAAGCCAGGCCTGCCAGAAGATCCGCCGGCCGCCGACGCCGGTCAGCCGCTCCTCGACGCGCTTCACTGCTCCGCCCACGGCACCACGACTGCATCCTCGTGGGGCGAGTCCCGCGCCACCACGTACTCGGCCGGCTCGTTGTCGGACACGTTCTCCAGGATGTGGGTCTCGCGCGGCGGCACGTAAACGAGATCGCGCGGCTCGAGCAGCACCTCGTGCTCCAGGTGGTCGCCCCACCTGACCCGCAGGGTCCCCGAGAGCATGAACACGGCGCTCTCGCAGCCCTCGTGGTAATGCGGACGCGACTGCGCACCGGGCGGCACGCGGAACACGCCCATGTAGATGTTCTGCGCCCCCGCCGTGGCCTGCGAGACCTCGGCGCCACCGACCACACCGCGCGGCACCTCACGATCGGGGCCGGGTTTCACCACCCTCATGGGCGGAGTCTATCTCCGGCTCCTCGGGTGCCACCTCGATCTGAATCGGGGCCTGTGCTGCGGCCTCGTGGTCGACCTGAAGCGTCGTGTGGCGGATGCCGAAGCGCTCATCGAGCAGGCGCTGGAGCTCGCGCCGGCGGGCATGACAGTCATCGCCGGCGTGGACGACGACGTGCGCCGACAGCGCATAGAAGTCCGAGGTCACCTCCCAGACGTGCAGATCGTGCACCTCGACCACGCCGGGATGCCCGGCCAGCGCGCGGCCGATCTGTGCCGGATCGAGATCTGAAGGCGCGGCCTCCATAAAGATCCGTCCCGACGCCTTGAGCAACCCGTAGGAGGCGTGCAGCATCAGCCCGGCGATCAACAGGGACGCGATCGCATCCGCGCGTGAGAACCCCGTGGCGATCACCACGACGCCCGCCACCGCCGTGGCGATGAACGCGTAGAGGTCGGTGATGATGTGCTTGTAGGAGCCCTCGACGTTGAGGCTGCGTGTGCCGTCCGAGTCGCGCGGGCTGAGGATGCGCGCGGCCAGCAGGTTGACCGCGATGCCGAAGATCGCGACCACGACGACGGGGAGCCCGTCGACGCCGCTCGGTGAGGCGAGCCGGCGAATCGCGTCGTAGACGATCAGCAGTCCGAGCACGAGCAGCGTGACGCCGTTGGCCTGCGCGCTGAGGATCTCCGCCCGGCCGAGGCCGAACGTCATCGCCCCTTCGGCCGGCCGGGTGGCCAGCCGCGCCGCCGCCAGTGACAGGGCCAGCGCGGCCGCGTCGGTCAGCATGTGCGCGGCATCCGAGAGCAGGGCGAGCGATCCGGCCAGCACGCCGACGGTGACCTCGGCGACCATGAAGCCCAGAATCAGCGCCAGCGCCGCCTTCAGCGCACTTCGCTCGGCCGTCCGGCCGTGCCCGTGACCGTGTGCGTGATCGTGAGCGATGCACGGATCGTACGACGGCCGGCCGCCGTCGCGAGCGACAGCGATGCCAGGTCCGGTGGTTTCCCCGCGATCGGTACCAGCGCACACTCTTCGTCGCCGTTCGCCGAGTTTGGTATCTCAGACCGACATAGTCGGCACCAGTACCCACGCTTCGGCGCGACCTTCGGAGTTTGGGATCTGAGACCGATGGTCGTCCTTAGTGCGCGCCCTCGCCGCGGACGGGCGCGCGGGACGCCCCGGACGTGGCCCGGCAACGCCAAGAACGTAGGTCAGCGACGCCCCGTTGAGGCGCTTGCATGCGTTCTTGGCGCTATTCACCCAAACTGCATGCAAGCGGTCTGGAAGGCCGGCGCTGGCATACGTTTTTGGCGCGCCCACACGTCTTCACGATCCGCGCCGTTGCGTGCCGCTGGCCGGGCATCAAACATCCTCCACTCCGTCTCTACAGCAACGGCAAACGAGCGCCGCCGTCGCGAGCCTCAGTACACGCCCCGCTAGTTGACCGACGGATCGGGCGGCATCCGCGCGATCAGCGCATAGCTCCCGCCCTTGCGGGTCAGCACCTCGGTCCACAGCTCGCGCGGCTCGGAGGTGAACGCGTCCTCGCGGCGGGCCGGCTCGCGGATCCAGTCGCCCCGCTCGAGCTCGGAGTCGAGCTGACCCGGCCCCCAGCCGGCGTGGCCGACGAACGCGCGGCCGGATCGGACGCCGGCCCCGGCATCCTCGAGTGAGGCCTCCGCGCCGAGCACCCCGATGTCGTCGAAAGCGATCAGGGCGGCATCGACGGCGTCCTCGAACTCGGCCAGCACGATCACCGCCGAGGGTTGGACCGGGCCGCCGATGAACAGGTGCTCCTCCAGGTCGACCAGTTCCTCCAGCTGAGGTACGGCATCGCCGACGGTTGTCTCAGATGGTCGGTTGAGCACTAGGCCGAGAGCGCCCTCATCGGTGTGCTCGACGATCAGTACCACCGTCCGCCAAAAGTTCGGATCCAGCAGTGTCGGCCCGGCGATCAGCAATTGCCCGCGCGCGGAATCCATATGCGGGCGACGTTAACGGTCTCCGCCGGCCGCGGCCATCAGCTTGACCGCCGCCCGGGGTCACGTGCCGCATTCGGGGGACTGCCCGGCGGATCGCCGGCGCCCGCGGCGGGCTCCTCGGCGGCCCGCGCCTGGGGTGCGAGGCGTCGCTGCGCCTCCTCGGACAGCGCGACGGCCTCGGCCGCGTGGTCCTGGCGCTCCAGATCGAGCCCGGCCAGATCGGCCAGAACCTCGAACAGGTCGACCGCGAGGCAGATCTCCGGCTCCGACGCCTGATCTGTCCGCCGTGCGCAAAAGGAGTCCCGCTCGCGCCACACCGCGACGCGCGCCCCCGTGCTAGCTCTGAGCGTTACCTTCATCCACCCTGCCGTTGCGGATTTTTGCCCCGTCGTTCCCGCCCACCCGGAGACTAAAGGCAATTATTCCGGTCGACAATATCGCGACTGGCGCGACCTCGCCAACGTTTAGTGAGGTTTTGCCGGGCCCGATCAGAGCCCGAAGGAGCGGCCCAGGATTTCCTTCATGATCTCGTCGGTGCCGCCGCCGATCGGTCCCAGTCGGGCGTCACGTGCCGCCCGCTCGATGTCGTATTCGACCATGTAGCCGGCGCCGCCGTGGATCTGCAGGCAGCTGTCCATCACCTCGAACGCGGCGCGCTGTGTGGCCAGCTTGGCGATCGTCACCTCGCGCACCGCGTCCTCGCCGGCCATGTAGCGACGCAGCGCCGAGTACGTGACGTCGCGCCCGGCCTCGATCTTGAGCGCGATCTCGGCCAGCTTGTGGCGAATCGCCTGGTGGCGTCCGATCGGTTTTCCGAACGCGTGTCGTTGCATCGCATAGCGAAGCGTGTTCTCGAATGCGACACCCATCGCGCCGACGGCGCCGAGCGACATGAGGAGGCGTTCCCACTGGAAGTTGGCCATGATCAGGTAGAAGCCGCCGTGCTCTGAGCCGAGGAGGTTCTCCTCGGGCACGAACACGTCGTCGAAGCTGATGTGCGCCGTGTCCGAGGCGTGCCAGCCGAGCTTCTCCAGCGCGCTTGCCTCGACCCCCGGCCCGCGCTCGATGATCAGGAACGAGATGCCCTGGTGGCCGCCTTCCGGCTTCGTCCTGACCGCGGTGACGAGGAAGTCGGCCCGAACTCCGCCGGTGATGAATGTCTTGGAGCCGTTTACGACATAGCCGCCGTCGACGCGTTGCGCGTGGGTGCGGATCGACGCGACGTCTGATCCGGCGTCCGGCTCGGTGATGGCCAGCGCCGCGATCTTCTGGCCGCGGATCCCCGGCACCAGATAGCGCAGCTTCTGCTCCCCGGTGCCGAACTTCGCCACGGGCGGCAGCGCAATGCCGCTGTGGGCCCCAATGCCCGCCGCCACCCCGCCCGAGCCGCACCAGGAAAGCTCCTCCACGAATACGGCGTCGGCCACGGGGTCGCCATCGCCCCCGTATTCGGGCGCGAACTTCAGCCCTATGTAGCCGAGCTCGGCGAGTCGCCCGAAGACCTCACTGGGGAACCAGCGGGCCTCCTCCCACTCGCGCGCGTGGGGTCGCAGCTCGCTCTGCACGAAGCGGCGGACGGCGAGCCGGAACTGCTCGTGCTCGTCGGTGAACGGGGGGATCGGCCGGCGCGGCGCGGACGCGTCGGCGCCGGCCTTGGTCGCGAGATCCATGTCGTCGGTCAGCCTCGGCTCGGTGGCTCGGAACCGTAGCGCGGCGCTGCCTTGGTGGCCGCGATCACCTCGAGCAGGCGCTCCGGCGAATAGCCGCCCGGCGGGAGTCCGCCGACCTTGGCGCCGACGCCGTCGGCCAGCGCGCCTGCCACGCGCCGTCTTGCGTCGGGCGTGAGCCTTTGCCGCCGGCTGAGGAACTCGCGGATTGCGGCCAGCTCGGTCGGGCTGACCGCCGTCACGTCGATCCCGTCCTGGGGCGTGATCGGTTCCTGAACCGGCTCCGTGGCAGTCGACCGTGGCGCCCGGCGTTCGCGCACGACGATCGTGCCGCCGGCCAGGTCACCCAGCCGCTGCCCCCGTTTCGTGAGCAGGATCGAGACCGTGCCGGCGATCATCGCCGTGGCCCAAATGTCGATGATGCGAAACACATTGCGTGTGGCGCTGGCTCCGAATGACACGGGCTGCCCGCTGGCCATCAGCACGCGCAGCCCGTTCCAGCGCTTGCCCGGCGTGCGGCCGCCACCCCACACCTCGAACGCGATGTCATAGGCGAACAGGGCGAGGAACCCCCCGACGATCGCCACGATGACCAGTGCGGTGCCGTTCACACCGATGATGGCGAGTACGCCGATCAGCGCGCCGAGTACGATCAGCCTGAGAAGCACGTCTGCGAGCTCGGCGATGAAGCGCGAGCCGAGGCCGGCCAGCGTGTACTCGAGCGCGAGCCCCTCCGGCGCCAAAATCGTGATCCGATCCTCATACTCCACGGCGTGAACCTAGAGGCTTTCGTCCGCTCGCGCGAGCCGGCGTGGACGGAACTCGACGGGCTGCTGCGCCGGGCACGAGGGCGACCCGAGCGGCTGGGTGCCGACGGTGTGCGGCGCCTCGGCGCGCTGTATCGCGGGGCCGTCGCCGACCTCGCGCGGGGACGCCGTGCCTCGCCCTCCGATCCGGCTGTGCGGGCCCTCGAGGAACTCGTCAACCGCGCCCGCGCCACCGTGTATGCGGCGCCGCATGTCTCGCGCGGCTCGGCCCGGAGTTACCTGCTCGCCGGCTACTGGCGCGCCGTGCGTGAACGGTGGCTGGTCGTACTGCTGGCCTGGGTGTTGTTGCTCGGCTCGGCGGCGCTGGCCTGGGTGTGGGCGCTGCACGATCCCGGGGCGGCAGCCGGGGTGGTGCCTGGATCGCTCGCCGGGGGCGGCGGCGGTCCGCACCGGGCGATCGGGCTGGCGGCCGGTCAGGCCGCCGCGCTGTCGGTGTCGATCTTCACCAACAACATCGGCGTGACGCTCACCTCGTTCGCCAGCGGGATCGTGTTCGGGGTGGCGCCGGCCTTCTTCCTGCTCTACAACGGCATCATCCTCGGGGCCGTGGCGGGTATCGCCGGCGCCACCGGTCACGGCGTGGACGTGATCGAGCTGATCGCGCCGCACGGCATGCTCGAGCTCTCGTGCATCGCGGTCAGCGCCGCCGCCGGGATGCGGATGGGCTGGGCCCTAGTCGAGCCGGGCGACCGCGGTCGGCTCGAGGCGCTCAGTGCCGAGGCCCCGCGGGCGGTGCTCCTCGTCCTGGCCACGGCGCCGTGGCTCGTGCTGGCGGGGCTGGTCGAGGGGTTCGTGACGCCGCATCATCTGGCGCTCGCGCCGGCGCTCGCCGCGGGGCTGGCGCTCGCGGTGCCGTACTGGACCTTCGTGGTCTGGCTGGGCCGCCGAGCCGAGATATAGGGTCGTGCCGATGGGGCCGCAGGAAGCGTCAGGCAAACCGCGCCTGCTGGTGGCGATGGCGCTGGCCAGCGGGATCACGTCGGTTCCGAGTGCGGCGATCGTGCTCGCCCTCCCGACGATCCACCGCCACTTCGATGCTTCCCTGACCGAGTTGCAATGGACAGTGACGGGCTACCTGCTGGCCTACTCGGCGCTGCTGATCGCAGCCGGACGGCTGGCCGACGTGTTCGGCCGCGTGCGGATGCTCACCTGGGGGACGGTGCTGTACGCGGCCGCGTCGATCCCGGCTGCCCTGGCCGGCAGCGCACTCGTGCTGATCCTGGGACTCGCCGCCGTCGGCGTCGGCGCCGCCGCGCTCACGCCGGCCTCGCTGGCCATCGTCACCGACCGCTTTACGGGAGCCAGTCGGGGCGTCGCCGTCGGCGTGTGGGGAGGCGCGACCGCGCTCTTCTCCGGGGTCGGTCCCGCCATCGGAGGTGTGTTCACCCAAGAGGTCTCGTGGCGGTGGATCCTCTGGCTGAACGTGATAGTCGGGGTGATCATCCTGATCGGCGTGCGCGGCACGCCTGAGAGCTTCGACCCGCAGGCGAGCCGGCGGATCGACTACACCGGCCTCGCGCTCTCGGCGGCCGGACTCGGCGCGATCACGCTGGCCCTGAACGAGGCGCCGACCCCGTGGCCGGTTGGCTCGAGCATTTTCGTTCTCGTACTGGTGGCGGGAGCGCTGTTGCTGGGCGCCTTCACCCTGGTGCAGAGGCGCATCAAATCCCCGTTGATCGACCTCGCCATGTTCCGCCGGCGCAACGTCACGGGTGCCGCGATCATCGTGTTCGTTCTCGACTTCGCGTTC
The DNA here is from genome assembly GCA_045805545.1 of Solirubrobacteraceae bacterium. Lineage (GTDB taxonomy): Bacteria > Actinomycetota > Thermoleophilia > Solirubrobacterales > Solirubrobacteraceae > Palsa-465. Next base: position 8,486 of record JBJMLD010000126.1, read on the forward strand.
GGGGCCGTCCTGTTCTTCGTGCCGCTGTACCTGGAGGAGCTGCTCGGCTTCGACGCGCTCAAGTCCGGCCTGCTGCTCCTGCCGGCCAGCGCGACGATGATGATCGCCATGCCGGTCGGCGGGCGGCTGTTCGAGCGCCTCGGCCCCGTCGCGCCGATCGTCGGCGGGATGACCCTGGCGGGCGTGGCGATGCTGTTGCTGGGCGGGATTTCCACCTCCACGCACTACTCGGAGCTGTGGCCGCCGCTGGCCCTGCTCGGGCTGGGCATCGGCACCGCGCTGACTCCCATGAACCTGGCCGCACTGGGAGCAATGCCCCCCCGCAACCACGGCGCCGTGGCCGCGATCATCACCACGCTCGGCGGTCTCGGGGCGACGTTCGGCGTGGCGCTGTCAGGCGCCGTGTTCGAGTCGCTGCAGACCGACCGGACGGTGAGTCAGGCCGCCGCGCGGGGCATCCATCTGACCGACTCTGCCGCCGGCACGCTCGACGGGCTGCTTGCCGGGACACCTTCCGCCACGAAGGCTCTCGACAAGCTGCCGCCGGCGCAACACAGCTCGATCACGGACGCCGTGCACCATGCCTTCACCTCGGCGCTGGGCGCGACGATGCGGCTGTCATTCGTGATCGTCGTCGCCGGGATCGTCTTGACGCTGCTGTTGATCCGCTCCGAGCGCGCCGTGGAGCCGCTCCCGCGCCCCAATATGGGCGACCCGTTCTCCGGTCTGGCCCCGCGACCATGAGATCGTCGGGACTGCTGCTGGTGGCGGCGGGCGCGGTTGCGCTGCTGGGTTGCGGCACGACGAGCAAGTCCGGCCACGTGGGCGACGGGCTGTCGGCGGGCGGCGTTCAGGTGACGATCGAGCGGATCGATCGCCGGCCGCCGGTGCCATCCGACGACGTGAGCGGGCTGAGCACGCCGGCGCCTGGCGATCGGCTTATCGGCGCACGCGTGAAGGTGTGCAGCAAGGTTGGAGCGGCGATCGGGACATACGACTTCTCCTTGACACTGGCCGACGGCGGTCAGGCACAGGTCAAGTTCCCGGCGCAGAATTACCCTGACGGCTTCGACGTCGTTCGGACCGGGTGCGGCCGAGGCTGGATCGTGTTCGAGTACCCGCGCCCGACCCGCCCGAGCGAGATCCACTTCAAGTTCGACGACACCGGCGACAGCGCCGGCGCGGGCAACCCGGGCGGGAGCCGCCAGGAGACGCACGAGCGCTTCAGCTGGAAGCTATAGCGGCGGGCTCGGGCACCTGACACGGCCGCTTAGAGCCGCAGCCGAGCCTTCGCCGTGAGGTAGGCCTGTACGCACGCCACGGAGAACGATCCCGGCGCCGCCTCGACCACCTGCGCTCCCGTCCGCCGGAGCCGCGCCACTGCGCGGGCGCGGGCGTCCAGCAGGTCGAGCGCGGCCGCCATCGCGTACACGTCGGTCGCCGCGGTCGGAGCGGTGCGCACCAGGTGATCGAGGTCGGGATCGCTGACGCTGGCGATCAACACGGCGTGGCGGCGGGCCAGCACCGGCATGGCCTCGATCAAGGCCCGGGCGGCGTCATCGTCGAACAAGTCGCAGAGCACGAGCACGAGCGCGCGGCGACCGCCGGCCACGCGCCGGAAGGCGAGCTCGTAGTCGCTGTCGAGCAGGCGCGGCTGGAGGTCGAACAGTGTGCGCACCAGCTCGCGACCGCCGGCCCGCCGCGGGCGCATCTGCACGCGCACCTGGCTGTCGAACGCGACAACGCCGCAGTGGTCGCCGAGCTCGTCGGCGGTCAGCGCCACCGCGGTGACGGCGTCGAGCGCCACGTCGAGCCGGCTGCGATCGCCGAGCGGAGCCGCCATCAAGCGCCCGGCGTCGAGCAGGAACTGGAGGTCGCGCGCCTGCTCGAGCCGGTACTGGTTGGCCATCGGCCGGCCGAGGCGCTGCGTTGCCGACCAGTTGATGTGGCGGACGTCGTCGTCCGGAGTCCATTCGCGCACCGACTCGAAGTCCGTGCCGAGACCCAGCGGCCCGCGCGAGCGCCTTCGGGAGTCGAGCAGCCGACCTTCGCGTGCGGCCACGGCTAGCCGGCGCGCGGTCACGAGATCGGGGTACACCTGCACCTGTAGCGGATCGCCGGCGCGCCGGTACGCGGCGCCCAGCCCCAGCCGTCCCGCCGCGCGCGTCCCGATCGCCGGAAGCGCGTGGCGGCCGCGCACCCGGGCCACCAGCTCGGCCTCGAACTCGTCCTCACCCTGGCTGCGCGTCAGCTCCAGCGTCGCGGGCGCGGTCTGGCGCAGCGTCACCCCGCGCGCGCCCGGCACCGCGGCCCGGACCGTGAAACGGACGGGCACGCCCCTGGACAGGACCTGCGGCAGTGTCCGCTGCAGTTCCGGCGCAGTCCGAACCGTCCAGGCATCGAATGCGGTCATCGCCACCAGCAACGCGGCGAGCACCGCGACCAAGCCCAATGGAAGGACCAGGGCCGCCAGCGCGACCACGGTCAGCGCCACCGCCGCGCGGGGCGTCGGACTCACCTTGGCACCGGCACCGAGGCGAGCGCGCTGGCCACGGCGTCCGCGGGGCCGAAGCGCTCGAGCTCGGCCTCGGGCGTGAGCACGAGGCGGTGGCGGAGCACCGGCAGCGCCATCGTGGCGACGTCGTCGGGGGTGACGAAGTCGCGCTCGGCAAACCGTGCGCGCGCCTTGGCGGCGGCCAGCAGGTGCACGGCGGCGCGCGGGCTGGCTCCGAGCGACACGCTCGGCAGCGTCCGGGTCGCGCGGACGACCGCGACCACGTAGCCGAGGACCTCGTCGGACACCGTGGTGGCGTCGACGAGCCGGCAGGCCGACGCGATCTCGCCGGCCGACAGAACCGGCTCGATCTGGGCCAGGGCCGGCGAGGCCACGCCCCGGCGCGAGAGGCGGAGCACGTCGAGCTCGTCCGCCGGCTCCGGGTACCCGACTTCGGCCTGGAACAGGAAGCGGTCGAGCTGCGCCTCGGGCAGCGGATAGGTGCCCTCGTACTCGATCGGGTTCTGGGTGGCCACGACGAGGAAAGGGTCGGGGAGCGGATGTGGGGTTCCATCGAGCGACACCTGGCGTTCCTGCATCGCCTCGAGCAGGGCCGACTGAGTCTTCGGTGGCGTTCGGTTGATCTCGTCGGCCAGCAGGACATTGGCGAACACCGGTCCGGGGCGGAAGGCAAGCTCGCCGGCACGCAACGTCATCGTCCCCGTGAGATCGGACGGGAGCATGTCCGGGGTGAACTGGACGCGCCGGTAGTCGGCGTCGAGCGTGCGCGCGAACGCGTTCGCCAGCAGGCTCTTGGCGACGCCGGGAACTCCCTGGAGCAGTACGTGCCCGCCGAGCACGACCGCGCTCAGCATCAGCTCGGCCACGTCGTCCTGACCAATGACGACATGCCTGAGCTGGCCCAGCACGCGCTCGCGCAGATCGTTCATCGTCGGGCTCCCGTCAGCTTGACGAGTGCACTGCCCGCCGCCACGACGTGCTCGTCGGACAACGACGGCGCCACGACGACCTCGGCCTCCTCGTCGTTCAGATTGAAGCGGCGCGCCGCGGCGAGGGCTTCCGCCGAGGGTGCATCCGGCGGCAGCCCGGCCCTCCGGTGCAGAAGGGCGCGCGCGTGCTCCTGGACCGGCGCGGCCGCTTGCCCGGGATGTCCGGTCCGGCCCAGCGCTGAGGCGAGGGCCTCGACGTGGGCGCGCCGCGGCGGCTGCGGAGCGGGCGCGGGCGGGCGTGGTGGCGCCAGCCGGCGGAACCGCGCGGCAACGGCGAGAAGCGCCGCGGCCAGCAAGCCGAGCAGCGTCCACTTCCAGCGCGTGGGCAGCGCGGCCAGTCCGCGCGCCTCGCCGTAGCCGTGCACTGCTTCCTCGAATGCGACCGGGCGGGTTGGCGCACCGGCCAGCGCCAGGCCCAGGGCGGCGTTGCCGGCGCCTGCGAGCAGGTGGTTCTGAAGGGGGGAGGAGTCGGCCAGCAGCACGAGTCGGCCGCGGCCGAGCTTGACCACGGTGACCAGAGATTCGTCGGCCTGACCGACCACGGGCAGCGTGGCGCCTGGGTTGTTCCACGCGCCGGTGCCGTCGCCGATCGCCGAACTCACGCCCGTCGTCTCCGGGACGGGCAGCAGCGGCGTCCAGTCGCGCGGCGCCTGCGGCGACCACGCCGGCGCGCCACTCAGCAGCTCGTCGAGCCACGCCCCGGGATCGCGCCCGCCGGCGATCAGGCGCCCGCCGCGTGCGACGAAGGAGCGCAGGGCGCGGACGTCGTCGGGCACGATCACGGCCGGGTCGAGCAGGACGACGGTCTGGCCTGGATCGAGGCTGGCGCGGGCCGGCGCCACTCGCAGCCGGTTCACGCGGTGCCCGGCCTGGGACAGCAGCGCGGCGTAGCCGGCCAGGCCGTCGGCCGCGGTGGCGTACGAGGACGACGGTGTGCCGCTCGAGTGCGGGGTGAACTGATTGATCAGCGCGGCGGCGATGGCCAGCGCGACGACGAGCACCCCGAGTGTCTTCAGCGCCCGGCGTCTCATTGTGCAGGTACCGAGGTGAGCAGCTTGCGCCAACCGTCGCGGGAGGCGGCGGCGTCGGTCTCGGCGGCGGGCGCGCCTCCGTATGCGATCCGCTCGAAGCTGCTCGCCAGCGTGTCGAACTCGGGAGAGCGGAGCCGTCGCCGGGCGTCGATTGTGAGTAGCGATGGCCGATAGTCGAGGGCACCGCGAAAGCTCAGCTGGAGCAGGCCGGCGCGGAAGCGCAGGCGTACGGCGTCGGCGAAGGCGCCGCGGGCCTCGGCCGCCTGCGCCTCTCGTTCCATCGCGGCCGGGTCCTCGCCGGCCGCCGCCGCCTGCTGCGCTCGGGCTGCGGCCGCCGGATCGAGCCGGCGCATCGTCCGTCGGGCCCCCAGCGCGGCCAGTACCAGGACCAGCCCTCCGAGCACGGCCCAGAACACGACCGGTCCACCGGGCGCCCGTGAGGCCAGCTTCCCGAGCCAGCGACCGAGCTTGTCGAACCCACTCCGCACCGGGTCCGGGAGCGGGGCCTTGGAGTACCGGCCCGCACCGAGGATGGTCGAGGCCGCCGCCTGAGCCTCCGCCGGCGGCAGTGACGAGCTCGCCGGCGCGCCCGACGCCGCCAGCGAGATGAGGCGCGAGCGCAGCTCTCCAGGTCGATCAGTCTCCAGCGCGGCCGCCACCGACGCCGGACGGCCATCGACCTGGTCGACCCGGCGAAGCGAGTTCAGCGCGAGGGTGTTCCCGGCGGCCGCCTGGGCGGCGAGAGACTGGAGCTGCGCGGCGCTGACATTGCCGGCCCACGCGGCGACCGGCATCAGGAGCGCGATGGAAGCGGCCAGCGCAAGCGCGCCAACTCGCGGCTTCATTCCTCCGGGGGCCAGGTGGGCTCGGTCGGCGCCGACGCCGGGGCCGCCGCGGGCTCCTGGGGCAAGCCTGCGATGGCCGGCAGCCTGCTCCCGGGCCCGCCGAAGTGCTGGGCCAGAAGCTCGAGATCGAGCGCCTCCTTGCGCACGCGCAAGTCGATGTAGATGACCGTGATCACCGCCGCGATGAACGGCGTCATCAGGATGATCACGAAGCCGCGCAGGACGCCATCGATCACCATCCACAGCGTGACGTTGCTGACGCTCAGGCCGTCGGTGATCGCGCCGACGATGGCGCCGATGATGAAGCTGATCACGGCGTAGAGCAGGAACGCGACCAGTACGCGGGCGAACGTCGCCCACCACCGCGTGTCGACGAGGCGCATCGAGCGCGTCATCGCCTGCCAGCCGCCGAGGCCCTCGAGCATCAGCACCGGGACCGACACGCACGTCGCCACGAGCAGCCAGAGCCCCGGGGCTACGATCAGGAAGAAGCCGATCGTGACCAGGACGGTGACGATGATGGCGAGCCACAGCAGTGAGAACAGCCGGTGCCGCGCGAAGGCGATCGATTCGCGCCACTGCGGTGCGCGCCCTAGGTAGGCGTCGATCACGACCTTGAACGAAGCTCCGGTCGAAAGCAGCTGCCCGAGCAGGCCGACGAACCCGATCACGATCAGCGCCACCGTGTTGCTCGCCCCGCTCGACCCTCCCGTGGTGAACGTGTAGAGCGCGCCCTTGTAGACGAACACGTCCGAGGGCAGCGCCAAACGGCGCACGATCACCTCGAGGATCTCGAGCGGAACGATGACCAGCGCGACGACCTTCCACAGCGTCATCGCGTTGTTGCGGTAAAGCTTGATCGCGACGTCGAGCGTCTCGCCGACCCCGAGCGGACGCAGACGCGGACCCTCGGCCGCCTCGGTTCCGCCGGTGCTGTCGAAGCCCCCTGGAGTTACCGCCCCTTCCACGTCGCGCACGATAACCGCTGGCGCGGCGGTTGGGAAGTTAATGCGGAGCGGCGCAGCTACAGGCCGTACGAGCGGCCGATGACCTCGAGCATGATCTCGTCCGTTCCGGCGCCGATCCGGTTCAGCCGCAGGTCGCGCCAGGAGCGCTCGATGCCGTACTCCTTCATGTAGCCGTTGCCGCCGTGGATCTGCAGGCAGTCGTCGGCCACCTCGAACGCGATGCGTGAGGCGTAGAGCTTGGCCATCGTGATCTCGCGCACGGGGTACTCACCGTTCTGGAAGCGCCAGGCCGTCGTGTAGACCATCTGCCGCGCCGTCTCGATCTTCGTCGCCATCTCGGCGAACTTGTGGCGAATGGCCTGGAAGCGGCCGATCGAGCGGCCGAACGCGGTGCGGTCCTTGGCGTACTGGAGCGTGCGGTCGAACAGGTGCTGAGCGCCCGACACGGCGCCCGCCGCGCCGATCAGGCGCTCGCCCTGGAGCTCCCAGGAGATGTGGTAGAAGCCCTTGCCGAGCTCGCCGAGCATGGCCGACTCGGGGACACGGACGTCCTGGAAAGCGAGTAGCGCCGTGTCGGAGGCGTGCATCCCGAGCTTGCGCAGCTTCTCCTCGCGGATCACGCCCGGCGAATCCATCGGGACGAGGAACAGCGTGATGCCGCCGTGTCCGGCCTCGGGATCGGTCTTGGTCACGAGCACGATCGCGTGCGCCCGGTGCCCGTTGGTGATGAACGTCTTCGAGCCGTTGATCACGTACTCGTCGCCGTCCTTCACCGCGCGCGTCTTGATCCCCGCCACGTCGGAGCCGGCGTCGGGCTCGGTGATGCCCAGGCAGAGAATCGCCTTGCCCTGGATCGCCGGCACCACCCACCGCTGCTTCTGCTCCTCTGAGCCGAACTTGAGGATCGGTGGCATCGCCATGTCGGTCTGCACGGCCACCCCCATGGCCAAACCGCCGCAGTGGGCGTGCGCGATCTCCTCGGCCAGCACGAGCGAGGAGTAGTAGTCGCCGCCCTGTCCGCTGTACTCCTCCGGCTTGTCGAGGCCGAGGAACCCGAGCTCGCCCATTCGCTTGAACACCCAGTCGGGGAAGGTCGTCTCCTCCCACTCCTCGGCGTGAGGCTGGAGCTCCTTGATCGCGAAGCGGCGGATCGACTCGCGCAGCTGCTCGTGCTCGTCGGTGAAGATGAAGTGCTTGCGCTGAGTGACGAAGTCTGGCTTGAGGACGTCGGCGGTCGTGGTCATGTCCGCGGACGCTACCTGGCGCGATCGGAAAAGTAAACAGTAGAACTTCCTACTTCCTACTCGCCCTCGAGGACCGGGGGCGCGGCAGCAAGAGGTTTTGCGAGTGCGTGGGTGCTGTAGCGTGCCGCGACCATGAGCTACGAGACGATCCGCTATGAGGTGTCGGGTGCCGGCGTGGCCACGATCGCGCTCGACCAGCCGGATACGCGCAACGCGCTCTCGGACCAACTGCTCGGCGAGCTCATAAGCGCGCTCGAAGCCGCGCGCGACGACGAGGCCGTGCACTGCGTCGTGCTCACCTCGACCCATGACCGGGTGTTCTCGGCCGGCGCAAACCTCGCCGGCTTCGCGGCCGAGGTGCCGCTCGTGCACAAGCACTTCGTCACCGAGCGCTTCCCGCAGATCTTCACGTTGCTCGGGGGTCTCGGGAAGCCGTCGATCTGCGCGGCCAACGGCCACGTGCTGGCCGGTGCGCTCGGGATCGCGCTGGCCTGCGATTTGATCATCGCGCGCGAGGGGGCTCGGTTCGGCACCCCGGAGATCAACGTCGGCGTGTTCCCCTTCATGATCATGGCGCTGATCTACCGCAACGTGGGACGCAAGAAGACGAACGAGCTGCTGCTGTTAGGCGAGCAGATCTCGGCCGAGGAGGCGCTGCGGATCGGGCTCGTCAATCGCGTGCTGCCGGCGGACGAGTTCGAGGCGGGGGTGAACGACTGGGCCGAGAAGCTGGCCGGCAAGTCGCCGGCGCTGATGAAGCTCGGCAAGGATGCGATGTTCCGCCAGCAGGACATGGCTTTCGCTGACGCGCTCGACTTCCTGCGCTCCCAGCTGACAATCGCGTTCTCCACCGAGGACATCCAGGAGGGCGTCAACGCTTTCTTCGAGAAGCGCGAACCGAAGTGGAAGGGCAGATAGCGCGCGTTTAGCATCAGCGACGTATGACCTCCCAGGCCTGGGTTGTCGTCGCCTCCGACACGCCGGACGAGCGCACCGTTCCGGTTGAGGGTCGGCTGCTTGTCGGGCGCGAGTGTGTGGGCGCCGATCACAGCCGGTGTCTGATCCTGGAGGACCCGCTGGTGTCACGCGATCACTTCGAGATCCGCACCGACGCCACCGGCGGCCCGATCCTCGTCGACCTGAGCCTGAACGGGACGCGGGTCAACGGGCGCCGGGTGGAGTCGGCGGAGCCGATCGCGCTGCGCGACGGCGACCGGATCGAGCTCGGGGCAACCGAGCTGCGCTTTCGCGCGCCCGCCGCCGGCGTCCTCCCCAAGAGCCTGCGCGGCTCCACGATCATGCAGGCCGGCACGACGCGCTTAGCCGTCGTCGTCGGCGACATCGTCGGGTACACGACGATGACCGAGCGGCACGGCGGCGTCGCCGTAGCCGAGGTCGTGAGTGAGCTGTTCGGTGAGCTGCGACGGCTCGTGCGCCGGCACCGGGGCACGATCAGCAACTACGTCGGCGACGCGATCTTCTCCGCCTGGGACCACGAGCGTGACCCGGCCGCGCCGGCCGATGCGATCAGCTTCGCGCTGGCCGCTCACGAGCTGGTCGAGGCACGCGCCGGCCAGCTGGCGATCGAGCTGGACGACGGCGTCCCGCTGCGCATGGGATGGGCGGTCACGCTCGGGGACGCCGGCGTGGGGCGTCATTCGCCGGCGCGCGAAGCGATCCACGGCGACGCCATCAACCTCGCCTTCCGGCTCGCGGCGATGGCCGCGCGCGACGGCAGGCCGCCGGTCCTCGTCGCCGATGATGCGGCCGCCGCCGCCCCCGGGACCGCCCGCTACGGCGAGGTGCAGGAGCTCGAGGCCAAGGGGCGGAGCAGCGCGGCCAGCGTCCGCGCCGCCGAGCCGCGTGCTTGACGGCGCCCGTCGTCACCTGCGAAAGTGAGAAGTAGTACGTCTCACTTTCTGCAATGGCCGCCGACGCTCCCTCCACCAGCCTGCTGCGCCCGCTCGCCGAGGACCTGCGTCTGCGACGCGAGCAGATCAAGCTCGGCGGCGGGGC
>JBJMLD010000127.1:0-67993 GCA_045805545.1 Solirubrobacteraceae bacterium
CCTCGACTTCTGCCGCCATTACCTACGGAGCGTCCGCCGCTACAGGCCGCACCTGCTCTCCGAGCCGGAGGAGAAGATCCTGGCCGAGAAGTCGATCTCCAGCCAGAGCGCCTGGAACCGGCTGTTCGGCGAGCTCGTGTCCGCCCTGCGCGTGGGTCTCGACGGCGAGGAGCAGACCCTTGACATGGCTCTGGCCCGCCTCCAGGACCCCGACCGCGACCATCGCCGGGCCGCGGCCGAGGCGGTCTCCGCCGCACTCGAGCCGGGCCTCCGCACGCGGGCGTTCATCTACAACACGCTGATCCACGACAAGGCGGTCGAGGATCGCCTTCGCCGCTATCCGCACTGGCTGGCTTCTCGCAACCTGGCCAACGAAGCCTCCGACGAGTCGGTGATGGCGCTGATCACCGCCGTCCGCGGCCGCTACGACATCCCACAGCGCTGGTACCGGCTCAAGGCAAAGCTTCTCGGCGTCGATCAGATCGCCGACTACGATCGCGCCGCACCAGTACTTCCGGAGGACGTCACGTTCTCCTTCGGAGGTGCGCGCGAGCTCGTGCTCGACACCTACGGCGCGTTCTCGCCCGAGGCCGGGCGCGTCGTGCGCCGCTTCTTCGACGAGCACTGGGTCGATGCGCCGGTTCGCCCGCACAAGCGCGGCGGCGCGTTTTGTTCCTACACCGTTCCCACAGTGCATCCCTACGTGCTGCTCAACTTCACCGCTCGCCGGCGCGACGTGCTGACGATGGCGCACGAGCTCGGACACGGACTGCACGCCGCGCTGGCGCAGCCGCAGGGCGTCTTTCACCAGGCGACGCCGTTGACGCTGGCCGAGACTGCTTCGGTGTTCGGCGAGACGCTCGTCTTCGGCCGCCTGCTCGATGCCGCTGAGACCGAGGACGAGCGCCTCAGTCTGTTGGCCGAGCGGATCGATTCGGCGATCGCCACCGTGTTCCGGCAGATCGCGATGAACCGTTTCGAGCATCTGATGCACACCAAGCGCCGCGACGAGGGCGAGCTGTCGGTGGATCGCATCAACGAGCTCTGGGTCGAGGCGCAGCGCGAACTGTTCGGCGACTCCGTCGAGATCACCGACGGATACCGCATGTGGTGGTCCTACGTTCCCCACTTCATCAACACGCCCGGCTACGTGTACGCCTACGCGTACGGGCAGCTGCTGGCGCTCTCGGTGTATCAGCGCTACCTCGAGGAGGGCGAGTCGTTCGTCCCCAGCTACCTGGAGCTGCTGGCCGCCGGCGGCTCACGCAGCCCCGAGGAGCTGGGCGAGATCGTCGGAATCGATCTGGCCGACCCCGGCTTCTGGGATTCGGGTCTGGTGCTGGTCGAGCAGCAGTTGACCGCGGCCGAGGACCTGGCCGCGAGTCGCTAGCGCCTCGCGGTGCCGGCCTTACGCGTGCGCGAGCGCTCTTCTTGGCGCTCCACCACGTTGACGATCAGCTTCATCACTTGATCGATGCCCGTCGCCTTGACGTCGCCGTGGGCGAACGCCGCCCGCCAGTCGCTGATATGGCCCTTGGTGGCCAGCTCGTTGAACACCGGGCGCGGGATCGACAGCGTCACCTTGGCGTCGGCGGCAATGTCCTTGGTGATCTTCGGGCCAGGCAGCTCGACCCGGTAGAGCTGGACGTCGCCGCGGCCCCGCAGCTCGAGCCCGGCGACCAACTTCAGCGGCTGCAAGGCCGGGACCTCCTCGAGAAACCGCTTGACCGCGGTCTCGATCAGGGATCGGGTGTCGCCGGGAGAGGCCAGGCGTCGCAGTCTACGCGCTGGGACTTGTCGTCCCAACGATCGACGCCCGGCGCCTGGCCTCTGGCCGCTTACGTAACGCGGAAGGCGATTGCGATGCTCTTCCCGGTCCTCCCCGCCCGTCGCGCCGTGGCCACGAGACGGTAAGACCCGCGGGCCAGACCGCGGCCCGCGAAGTGGACCTTGTTCTTCCCAGTCCGATCGTGGTGACTGAACTTGGCGACTTGCCGGCGCTTGTGGCGCCCGCTCGTCACGACGACGAACGTGGTCTTGGCCGCCTGCGTGTCGGTGTATGTGATCACGGTGCCCCGTCCAGCCCGGAATGCGACTGGCTTGATCGCCAGCCGGCTGAGCTGTGGTGCGGCCGACACCTTAAACGTCCGATCACCTCCGCGGGCCGTGCCATCGGCGGTGACTGCGAGCAGCCGATAGTGATAGGTCACTCCGCCCTTCAGGTGGGCCACCTGGGCGGTGACGCCGATCGCGCTCACACCGCCGAGGTGCTGGGTCCTGGTCTTCGAGCCGTACTTCGTGCTCGTGCCGTACTCGAACTGAACGCTCGCGTCGCCGCTGTTCGGCGTCACCGACCCGGCCAGGGTTGCCCGGCTGGCGCCGAGCCCGGTGGCCGCTGCGGTCGAGGCCTTTGGGCCGGCAACCTCGTAGGCTCCGATGTCGCACGAGCCGCCGCTCGGCCGGGTAACGCCTCGCTGATCGGTCGGCTGGCAACCCGCGCCCGAACCGGGGACCTGGTCGATCGCGGCGCTCCCGGGGCCGAGCGAGATCGTCTGCGAGGGTCCGCCGTTGTCCTGAAGCGGCCCCAGGTTGGGATCGCCACCGGCGAACGTGGCCGGACAGCCGGCGCCGGCGAAGCTCAGGTCGTGGCCGCCGTCGAGCACCGGACCCGAGCAATTCCCGCCGCTGTTCGAGGCCAGCAGCGAGTTCGTTGCGGTCGTGCTCGCGCCGGCCGCGAGCACGCCGCCCGCGGTCCCGGCCGCGCCGGCGGTGCCCACGTTGCCGGAAGTCGTTCCGCTGCCGCCACTCCCGCCGGCCGCGCCGGCACCGGACGAGTTGCCGGCGATGGTCACGCTTTGCAGCGAGCCGCTGGCGGGGTTGTTGGCGTCGAGCGCGCCACCGCTGCCGCCAGCGCCACCGCTGCCGCCGTTGCCGCCGGTCGTCGTGGCCGCCGCGCCGGCGCCGGCTGCGCCACCCGCGCCAGCGCTGTTCGACGCGAACGTGCTGTTCGTCACCGTCATTGACCCGGAGCTCGTGAACAGTCCGCCACCGGCCGCGCCCGGCCCACCAGCTCCGCCGGCGCCTGCCGTGGTCGTGGCCGAGCCGCCGTTGCCACCCGCACCGCCGGCGCCCGCTCGGTTACCGCGGAACGTCGTGCCGGAAATCGTCACGGTGCCGCCCGCGTTCTGCACGCCTCCGCCGGTGCCGCTGGCCCCACCCGCGCCACCGTCGCCGCCGGTCGCGACGCCCTGACCCCCGGCCCCGCCGCTCCCTCCGTCGCCCGCCCGGTCGCCGCTCAGCGTGGCGCCTCGCAGGACCAGCGTGCCGGTGTTGTAGATGCCGCCGCCGGCACCGCCCGTCCCGCCGAGGCCTCCGCCTGCGCCGTCGCCGGCATTGCTGGAGGCTCCCGCCCCACCACTGCCGCCGCCCCCGGCTCGGCTATTCGTGACTGCGCTGTCCGTCAGGGTCAGGATGCCGGCGTTGAGGATCCCGCCTCCGTTCTCGCCCGGCCCACCTGGGCTGCCCGCCTGCCCGGGGGCGCTCCCCGCCGGTCCCGCCGTCCCGTCCGACGCGTGCCCACCGGTAACCGTCAGGCCCTGCAGCGTGAGCGTCGCCCCCGGCGCGACCTCAAACACGCGATTGCCCAGCTGGCCGCCGTCGATCGCCGTTTTGCTCTCGCCCGCGCCGACAATCGTCAGGCTGGTCACAGTCGGTGAGATCTGCAACTCGCCCCGTGCCGGGGCGCTGAAACCGCCGAGGAAGTAGCTCTGCGGCCCGAGCACGATCGTGTTGGCGCCGAACGCCGCCGGCGCACAGTCACCGTTGGCGCTGCCGGGTGAGTCCACCGCCAGGATCGCCTCGCGCAACGAGCATGCGCCGTCGCCGGCGTTCGTCTCGTCGAACCCCGAGGTCACAGTCAGGGTGGCCGCGCCCGCCGGGGCAGCACCACCGATGACAGCAGTAACCAACACCAACGCCAGCAGGCGTCCGCGCAACATGTCGTCCTCCTCCGCCCTTGATTCGTGAGGCCCGGGGTCGTGTTCCGTAACCCGTGACGAAGAGCCTTAACGACTGGGCGGCGAAGAAAGTTTCGGGTTAGTCCGCGGAGTGATGGCGGGCGACACCGCGGCGAGGCGGCGGCTGATCACGAAGGTGATCGTGAGCGTGCGGCTCGTCTTGCCCGCGGCGTGCGCGGTCAGCGAGAGTCGATAGCTCCCGGGTGCGAGCTTGTGCCGCCCGATCACCCCGGTGAAGCCCAGCGAGTTGGAGCCAGCATGGTCGGTGTGCCTGAACGAGAAACCCTTCACGGGAACGTAGCGCGTGCACCGTTTGAGCTTGACGTGCGAGCCGTTGCGCCGACGTCGCGGCGGCGCCACGCAGCGCTTGCCCTTCCTGACTCCGCTGCTCACCCGCGCCACTGTGAACGTGGTCAGCGACGCTTCGGAATCGGAGTACGAGATCGTCGCGCGATGGCCGCGGCGGAATTTCCGCGGGGCGATCGATAGCTTCGAGAGCCGCGGCACGACGATCAGCGCCGGCGTCGTGAATGTCCGGTCGGTCGCCGTGGTGACCCCATCCGGGGAGGCGACCACGACCGCGAAGTGGTAGGTCGTGTTTGGTGTCAGGCTGGTGATTGTCACGCTGAAAGGTGCCGCGGTCACGCCGCCGACCTTGGTCACGACGCTCTGCGTCCCGAGCGCAGATGTCGTTCCGTACTCGAAGTAGGCCTCCGCCGTGGCTGAGTTCGGGGTGATGCTCCCGTTGAGCGTCGCGGTCGTCGGCCCGACCCCCGTCGCCGTTCCGGTCTGCGCCGACGGCGCCACGATCTCGTAGGCGCCGATGTCGCACGCCGGACCGCCAGGCCGCGGCACGCCCCGCTGATCGGTGCCGGCGCAACCGGCACCCGTGGCGGCGATCTTGTCCCGAGCAGCGCTGCCCGGCTCCAGCGACATCGTCTGGGTCGGCCCGCCGTTGTCGGCGAGCAGCCCGAGCTGGGGATCGCCGGTAGGGATCGTGGCCGGACAGCTCGCGTCACCGAATCGCAGGTTCCCCCCGCCATCGGTGATCGGGCTGCCTGAAGCGCAGTTCCCGCCCGGGTTGGCGGACACGATCGTGTTGACCAGCGTCAGCGGCGTGGGGATGCCCTCGACGTACAGGCCGGCGCCCTTGCCGGGCAACCCCGCCGTGCCGTTAGATCCGTTGCTAGCGCTCCCTGACCCGCCGGCTCCTCCCTGCCCAGGACTGCCGAGCTCGTTGCCGGCGACGGTGACGTGCCGCAGCGTCACGGTTGCGCTCGTTGCCCTGATGGCGCCGCCGTGACCCGCACCGCCGCCGTTTCCTCCGGAGCGGCCGACGCCCCCCGGCACTCCGAACCCCGTACCGCCAGTTCCCCCTGTGCCACCGTCCCCGGAGCTGTTGCCGGCCAGCGTGCTGTTGGAGACCGTGACCGTGGCGGTCACGGCCGACAGGCCTCCGCCCCACGATGCGCTTCCGCCGAGTCCGCCGGGCGCGCCGATGCCGCCGGGTCCTCCGTCTCCGCCCGAGCCGGAGATGTTGTTGTTGATCGTCGTACCGGTGATCGTGGCGGTGCCCCCCACGTCGACCGCGACGCCGCCACCGTCCTCGTGACCCTGACCACCCTTCCCGCCCGCGGATCCGGAGCCCGCGGAATGATCGGTGCCCCCGCGGCCACCGGTCCCTCCGTCACCGGCCCGATTGGCGCTGATCGTCGAGTCCGTCACGGTCAGCTGGCCCGTGCTGTAGAGCCCGCCGCCCTGGCCGCCCGCACCGCCCGGACCGCCCGCGGAGGAGCCCGGCATCACGCCGCCCTCGAAGCCGTCGCCTCCGAGGCCCCCGTTGCCGGCGTGGTTGCCGGTCACGGTCACGTGGTCGAGCGCGAGCGTGCCGGCACTCCGGATTCCGCCGCCGTCGCCGCCGGGCAGACCGATGCCGCCTGCCTGCGCGCTGCTCGTGGACATGCCGCCGTTGGCGCCGTCGCGGGCATGACCGCCCGTGACCGTCAGGCCCTTGAGCGTGACGTGCGCGCTAGCTGCGACGTCGAGCGCGCGGTCGCTGGCGTTCTGGGCGGTGATCGTCGCGTGACCGCCGCCATCGATCGTCATCGTGCCGGTGGCGTTGAGATCGCCGAACCTGTCGTCATCTATGCCCGAAGGGAGAATCGACAGCGGGTACGAATGCGCACTGAGCACGATCGTGGTTGGTCCCGTGCCGGAAAGCGCGCAATCGGTCGTGGAGGCGCCGAGGTTCGCCGCGGCTACCGCCTCGCGCAGCGAGCACGAGCCGTCGCCCGGGGTCGTCTCGTCCGCGATCGTCGAGACGGTGATCGTGGCCGCGTCAGCGCCGCCGGCCGTCGCAGCCGCCACCACCAGCCCGGCAACCAGCCACCGGCCAAAGAGCCCCATTCGGGAGCGAGCTTACCTCAGATCTTGTGGCGCTCGAGCAGCTTTCGCCCGATCACCATGCGCTGGATCTCGGACGTGCCCTCGCCGATCAGCAGCAGCGGCGCGTCACGGTAGATCCGCTCGATCTCGTACTCCTTTGAGTAGCCGTAGCCGCCGTGGATCCGCAGACATTCCTCGGCGCAGAACCGGCCTGCCTCCGACGCGAACAGCTTCGCCATCCCGGCCTCGATGTCGGAGCGCTCGCCGGCATCCTTGAGCCGCGCCGCGCGATGGGTCAGGAGGCGCGCCGCCTCGACCTGGGTGGCCATGTCGGCGAGCTTGAACTGGATCGCCTGGTGTTGCGCGATCGGCTTGCCGAACGCGCGGCGCTCCTGGCTGTACTTGAGCGCCAGCTCCAGAGCGCGCTGTGCAAGGCCGACGCCACGCGCGGCGACGTTCACCCGCCCGAGCTCGAGCGCGTCCATCATCTGCGGGAAGCCCTTATTGAGTCCTTGGTCCTCGCCACCGAGGATCGAGTCCGCGGGGGTCTTGTAACCGTCGAACACGAGCTCGGTCGACTCGACGCCTTTGTAGCCCATCTTCTTGATCTGAGGCGGGACATTGAAGCCTTCGTACGCGCCGGTGTTCTCAGCCACGCCCGGCTCCTTCTCGGCGATGAAGCAGGTGAGGCCGCGATGCTTCGGCTCCGCGTTGGGATCGGTCCGCACGAGCACGAAGACGAGACCCGCCCGGAGACCGTTGGTGACCCACATCTTCGTGCCGTTGATCTCGTAGGCGTCGCCGTCCTTCTTGGCGCTCGTCTTGATCGCGGCGACGTCCGAGCCGAGCTCCGGCTCGGACAGGCTGAACGCGGCGCGCAGCTCGCCGGTCGCCATCCGCGGCAGGTACTTCTGCTTCTGCTCCTCGGTCCCGAACTTCATCAGCAGATAGGAGCCGATGAAGTGCGTGTTGACGATGCCCGAGATGCTGATCCAGCCGCGACTCAGTTCCTCGACGATCATCGCGTAGGTCGTCAGGTCCAGGCCCATCCCGCCGTATTCCTCGGGGATCGTGACCCCGAACAGCCCGAGCTCCTTCATCTGCTCGACGATCGGCTCGGGGAACTCGTCCTCGTGGTCGTAATGCTCGGCCTTGGGGATGATCTGCTCGTCGGCGAACTGGTGCACCATCTCGCAGATCGCCTTCTGCTCGTCGGTCTTGTCGGTGTAGGGAGTCTCAGCTAGGGCCATGCCGGCGAGCGTAACAAGAGTGTTGCGCTTCGGCCGCGGCGGGGGCGATTCGCGGGGTCTTTGGGCCTCGTATAGGTGTGAGCGAGGAAATATCCAAAGACCTCCAGATCGGGACGATCGCGAAACGACAGCAGGGCAACATCACCTACGGCCAGCTGAAGCGGCTCGGCCTGAGCGACGCCGCGATCCTCTACCGCGTGAAGGTCGGCCGTCTGTTCAGGGTCCACACGGGTGTCTACTCCGTCGGCCGACCACCTGTCACACCCCTGGAGAAAGCCTCGGCGGCCGTCCTCGCGTGCGGTCCGGGTGCGGGGCTTAGCCATCTCGGGTCTCTGTGCCTGTGGAGCCTGCTGGGGACCTGGCCCCGTCCTCCCTTCGATGTCATGACCCCCACTGATCGCCGCCCCACTGGGATCCGCACCCACCAGGCAAGAGGCCTTACGAAGCGCGACTTCACCACCCACTTCGGGATACGTACCACCACCGCCGCCCGCGCCGTCCTTGATGCCGCCTCACGCCTCGAAGAGAAGCGACTCCGCCGCGTCCTAAACGACGGCCTCCGCACGCCCTACTTACGCCGATCAGCGCTCGACGACGTCCTCGCGCGCTTCACCCTCCACCCCGGGCGAAAGCTCATCGAGCCCATCCTCGACGACGTCGACCACGGCTTCACCGACTCGAGCTTCGAAGACGAGTTAAGAGCCTTCTGCAAGTCATCAAACCTGCCAATCCCGGAGTTCGGCAAATACATAGCCGGCCACCGTTGTGACGCCGTCTTCGAAGACGCGAAGCTGATCATCGAATGCGACGGCTGGATGTTCCACAACTCGCGCGACAGCTTCGAGTCTGACCGCGACCGCGACGTCGACACGCTCGAGGCCGGCTACGCCACGATCCGCCTCACCAAGCGCCGGCTAAGAGACCATCCGGATCGCGAGCAGACGCGCCTGCGCAACATCCTCGCAACCCGAACGAAAGGCTAGCCGCGAGTCTCGGCCACAGGCGCGTTCGGCGCCTCCGACCGGACGCTACTGCTCCACGGCGTCTCAGGCCGCTCCTGGAGCTCACCGTCGAGCTCGAGATCCACCCGCTCGTTGAAGAAGCAGACGAGGCCGGCGATAGCCGCGGCATCGACGATCGGCTCGCGGTAGCACCACACCACATCGTTCGCCACCTCGCCATTCGACCGGCGCACGGAGTGGTAGCTCGCCGTGCCCTTGTAGGGACAGCGGGTGATCGTGTCGCTGTCGAGCAGCTCGGCGCTCACATCCTCCCGTGGGAGATACCACCGGGGCGGCAGGTTCGATTCAAACAGCGCCACCGCACGCCGGCTCGATGCCAGCTCCTCACCGTCCAACGACACCCGGACGTGACGATCGGTCCTGATGATGTCCACCCGGTGATACGGGTCGCGCGGATGGACGAAGACCTCCTCGTCCTCCTCGTACCAGTGATCCATCCGGTTCCAGTAGAAGGCGACCAGGTCCTTGATTTCAGGCGCCGACGCGATGGGATCGGGGTAGTACCAGGCGCCGTCCGCCACCTCACCGGCCGCAGTTCGGATCGTGTAGTACGACGCCACGCCCTTCTTCGGGCACCGCGTGTGCCGCTCCGAATCCACGAGGAACTCCGAGCGGACATCCTCTGGCGGGAAGTAGTAGATCGGCTGATGACCGGACTCGTGCAGCAGCATCACGCGACGGCTGTCGGCGACCACCTCACCCGCTGCCACCACGCGGACCCGCTTCGGCGAAGGCTCGAGATACACCACGGCACCGGGCACCGGAACCTCGAAGTTGAACTGCCCCGCCGGCTTGCGCCCGAGCGGCCCACTGCCAGTCATCAGACCCATCTACCCCAGGATACGAAATGCCGTGGGTCAGCTCGCGACGACGATGCCCAGCCAGACGATGGCCAGCGAGACGAGGAAGATCGCGGCGTCGAGCACGTGCCATTCAGGCCGCCGCATGTGCGCGCCA
This sequence comes from Solirubrobacteraceae bacterium, assembly GCA_045805545.1. GTDB lineage: Bacteria > Actinomycetota > Thermoleophilia > Solirubrobacterales > Solirubrobacteraceae > Palsa-465. Next base: position 9,631 of record JBJMLD010000127.1, read on the forward strand.
ATCAGCAGCCCGACCAGCACGACCAGGCCGAGCTTCACCTGCAGCGTCGAGTCGCTCCAGCGGTGGAAGTGAGATGCCATCGCCACGCCCGTAAGCACCAGCACGCCAACGGCGATCAGCGTCCCGATCCCGAAGCGCCGCGCCGCCGCACGCAGTGCGACGCGATCGCCGGCCCCGGCTGAGCGTAGGACCGGCACCACGATCGCCGCCAGCATCAGCTGGCCGCCGACGAAGAACGCCATCGCCAGTAGGTGCAGCCAGAGCACGCCATTCCAGAAGGACATCCGAGGCGATGGTGGCAGACTGCCGCCGCAATGAATTTCGCTCTCGAGGTCGTCGAAAAAACGCCGGCAAACACGCCCGCCCTGCTGGAGCTGGCCCGCGACGGGGCCCGACGCGAGTGGTCGTTCGGCGAGGTGTCAGACCGCAGCGCGCGCCTCGCCGGCACGCTCACGCGTCACGGAATCACGCGTGGCGATCGCGTCATGACGCTGATCGGCAATCGCCCCGAATGGGTCCTGACCATGGTCGCGTGCTTTCGCATCGGCGCGGTGGCGCTGCCCTGCAACGAGCAGCTGCGCGCCAAGGATCTGCGCCTGCGCCTCGACAGCGCGCGACCGAAGCTGATCGTCGCCGACGAGCGCAACCTCGACGAGCTTTCATCGGCCAGGCCCGGCTGCGAGGTCCTGACCATCCCCGACGAGAAGCTGTACGACGCCACACCAGCGCCGGCGGCCGATCTCGGGCCCACCGATCCGTGCCTGATCACGTTCACCAGCGGCACGACGGGCGAGCCAAGGGGAATCGTGCATGGACAGCGCTACCTGCCCGGCCAGCGGCTCCAGGCCGAACACTGGCTGGATGCCCGTCCGGGCGAGCTCGTGTGGTGTACGGCGGCCAGCGGGTGGTCGAAGTCGGCCCGCAATGTGTTCATCGCGCCCTGGATCCGCGGCGCCGCGGCGCTCCTGCACGACGCGCGCTTTGACCCACAACAGCGACTCGAGATCCTGGCCACGGAATCGGTCAACGTGCTTTGCATGGCCCCAACCGAGTATCGGGTCATCGCCAAGCGAGCCGAGATAAAGCCCCTGCCGGCGCTGCGCGGCTTCGTCGCAGCCGGCGAGGCGCTCAACCCGGAGGTCCTCCGCGCGTTCCACGAGGCCACGGGTCTGGACATCCGCGACGGCTACGGCCAGACCGAGACCGGCCAGCTGACCGGCATGCCGCTGGGCCATCCCGTGCGCCCCAGCTCGATGGGCCGGCCGCTGCCGGGCGTCGAGCTTGTCGTCGAGGACGGCGAGTTGGTGCTACGCGACCCGGCGAGCGACCCCACGTTCTTCGTCGGCCATCTCGACGGCACGCCAGCGCCGGCGCACGCACCGTGGCGCACGGGGGACCGAGTGCAGCAGGACGAGGACGGCTATCTGTATTTCGTCGGGCGGGCGGACGATCTGATCATCTCGGCCGGCTACCGGATCGGGCCGTTCGAGGTCGAGTCCGCGCTCGTGTCTCATCAGGCTGTGGCCGAAGCCGCTGTCGTCGGCGCGCCGGACGACGAGCGGGGATCGGTCGTCCGGGCTGTGGTCGTCCTGCGCGACGGGTATGCGCCCAGCCCCGAGCTCGTGGCTGATCTGCAGAACCACGTCAAGCACCAGACAGCCCCATACAAGTACCCGCGCATCGTGGACTTCGCGACCGAACTGCCGAAGACCGCCAGCGGCAAGATTCGCCGGGCGGCCCTGCGCGCTCAGTGAATGATGTCCTCGCTAGGCTGAATGGGATGAGCGATTCACGGCCGGCGATCGGTATCTGCACCGCGCTCGAGTTCGCCCGCTGGAGCGTGTGGGATCAACGTGCCGCGCTCACCCCGTTCGGCTACATCCTGGCCATCCAGGCCGCCGGCGGGCTGGCCATGATGATCCCGCCCGATCCAGGCCTGGTCGACGACCCCGACGCCATGCTCGACCGGATCGACGCATTGATTCTCGCCGGCGGCACCGACATCGACCCCGACTCCTACGGCGCCGAGCGCCACGCCGAGACGAAGCGCACGGTCCCCGAGCGCGACCGGGCGGAGATCGCCCTGGCCCGCCGCGCCGTCGAGCGCGACATGCCCGTTCTCGGCATCTGCCGCGGCATGCAGCTGTTGAACGTCGCGCTGGGCGGCACGCTGCGCCAGCACGTCCCCGACTTGGTCGGCCATCATGACCATCGGCGCAATCCGGGCAGCTTTGACGACTCAGATCACGACGTCCGGCTCGACTCCGGCTCGCTAGCCGCTCGCGCCGCCGGCGAGGAGCTCCACGCGACGAAGTCCCATCACCATCAGGCGGTTGACGCGCTCGGCGACGGCCTGGTCGTCACCGGCCTCTCGATGCTCGATGAGCTCCCGGAGGCGATCGAGGCACCGAATCGCCGGTTCGTGCTCGGAGTGCAGTGGCACCCGGAGGCCGACGAGAAGAGCCGCGTCGTCGCCACACTCGTCGCGGAGGCTCGCGAGTACCGCGACGCGCGCGACGAAGCGCTCGCCTGATCGCCCTCGCCCTGACGCCTCAGATCACGCGCGGCTCGGCGTAGCCGGCGTTGCGCACCGCGACGGTGACCTCCTCCGCGTGGGCCAGGCTGCGCGTCTCCAGCACGAGCTGCACCGCGGTCTCGCGCACGTGCAGATCTACGCCCTCGCGGATGTGCTGGACATCGCGGAGGTTCGCGCCCTGGCCCGCCACGAGCGCCAGCAGCCGGGCGAGGGATCCCGGCCGATCGGACATCCGCGCCAGCAGCACGAGGCGGCGGCCTTGCTGGCTCTCGTGCCGACGCGCCACGTCCGCCAGTAGCCCCGCGTCGACGTTGCCCCCGGACAGGATCACGGCCGTGGTCCCCGACGAGGCCGGCGGTACGCGTCCGGCCAGCAGCGCGGCAACGCCGACGGCACCCGCCCCCTCGACGACGAGCTTGGCCCGCTCGAGCAGGAACACCATCGCCTCGGCCACATCGTCCTCGGCCACCACGACCACATCGTCCACCCAGTGCTTGATCAGCGGCAGCGTCAGCTCGCCCGGCCGCTTGACCGCGATCCCGTCGGCGATCGTCAGCGCCGAGTCCACAGCGACGGGCGCGCCGTGCTGCAGCGAAGTCGGAAACGGCGCGCACGTCTCGACCTGCACCCCTATCACCTCAACCTCGGGCCGGCTCGACTTCAGCGCGATCGCCACGCCGCTGATCAGCCCGCCGCCCCCCACCGGAACCACGGCCCGCGCGATGTCCGGCACCTGGGAAAGCAGCTCGATGCCAACGCCGCCCTGACCGGCCACGACCTCCGGATCGTCGAACGGATGAACGAATGCGACATCACCTTTCTCCGCCCGCTCGCGCGCCGCCGCGAGCGCTTCGTCGACGGTCCCGGGGGTATGGCGGACGTGCGCGCCGAGCGCCGCCGCGGCCTCGACCTTGGCGATCGTCGCGCTTTCCGGCATGAATACCTCGCAGGGGAGACCGCGAGCGCGCGCTGCATAGGCAACGGCCTGGGCATGGTTACCGGCGCTCCCGGTCACGACGCCACCGACGTGGGCGTCGGCAAGGGAGGCGAGCTTGGCGATTGCGCCGCGCAGCTTGAACGACCCGGTCCGCTGCAGATTCTCGGCCTTCAGCACGACCGTGCTGCCTGCGCGCTGCGAGAGAGTCCGCGAGCTGACCACCGGCGTTTCGCGCACTACCCCCGCGCCGGCGCGCATCGCCCGCTCGATGTCAGCGGGCGTCGGGTGCTCAGGCGCCCCGCCTGAGGACCGAGCCTTCTCGGTCTCAGTCGCCAATCGCCACCACCGCGTCGATTTCGACCTTGGCCCCCAGCGGCAGCGCCGCCACCCCGATCGTAACCCGCGCGGGCGGATCGGATTCGAAGAACGACGAGTAGACCTCGTTCACCTCGGCGAAGGTCGAGATGTCAGTCACGTAGACGGTGAGACGAACGGCGTCGCCCAGGTTGGCACCGGCGGCGTTGCACACGGCGGCCAGGTTCTCGAGGCAACGCCCAGCCTGCTCGCCCGCGCCGGCACCTACTAACTCGCCCGTCTTTGGGTCAACCGGAACCTGGCCGGAGCAGAACAGCAATCCGTCGCTGCGGATGGCGTGGACATACGGGCCCACCGCCGCGGGGGCGTCGGGAGCGGTGACCGGCTCACGGGACCGAGGCAATTCGTCTCCTCTCGTCGTCTCTGTCCTTGAGCCGAGGGTACTCGCCCGCCCGTGCCCAGGCATGGCCGTCTCGCCGGGACGACCGAGGGGTAGCCTGAGATCCATGCCCAACCGCCTGGCCGGCGAGACGTCTCCCTACCTCCTCCAGCACAAGGACAACCCGGTGGACTGGTTCGCCTGGGGCGACGAGGCGCTGCGCCTGGCTCTGACCGAGGACCGCCCGCTGCTCGTCTCCGTCGGTTATTCGGCCTGCCATTGGTGCCACGTGATGGAGCGCGAATCGTTCGAGGATCCCGAGGTCGCGGCGCTCATGAACGAACGCTTCGTCTGCATCAAAGTCGACCGCGAAGAGCGGCCCGACATCGACGCGATCTGCATGGAGGCATGCCAGGCCATGACCGGCCACGGCGGTTGGCCGCTGAACACTTTCCTGACTCCGGAGCAAGCACCGTTCTACGCCGGGACGTACTTCCCGCCCGAGCCCCGCCACGGCCTGCCCAGCTGGAGCCAGGTCCTCCTCGGCGTCTCCGAGGCGTGGCGGACGCGGCGCGCCGAGATCCGCGAGCAGGGTGCTCGCGTGGTCCACTCGCTCGGCGCCACCGCGCGACTGCAGCCTTCCCCGGAGCCCGTCAGCCAAGAGCTGCTCGATGATGCCGTCCAGGGGCTACGCACGACGTTCGATGCCGCCAACGGAGGTTGGGGCGGCGCCCCGAAGTTCCCGGCCGCCTCGACGATCGAGCTGCTGCTGGCACGCGGCGAGCGCGACATGTCGCTGACCACGCTTCGCATGATGGCCGCCGGTGGCATCTATGACCAGATCGGCGGCGGCTTCGCACGCTACGCCGTCGACGCGACGTGGACCGTGCCCCATTTCGAGAAGATGCTCTACGACAACGCTCTGCTCGCGCGGACATATCTGCACGGCTGGCAGGTGTCCGGCGACGAGCGGATGAGGGCCGTGTGCTCGGAGACGCTCGACTGGGCGCTGCGCGAGATGCGCGGTGAGGAAGGTGGCTTCTGCAGCGCGCTGGACGCCGACTCAGAAGGCGTCGAGGGCAAGTTCTACGTCTGGACGGAGACGGAGCTCCGAGAAGTGCTCGGCGAGCGCTACGACGAGGCGGTCGCGTACTTCCGGCCGCGCCCGTTCGAAGAGGGTCTCATCCTCGAGGGGCGTGGACCGGCGCCGGCCGACCTCGCCGAGATCCGCGCGGCACTGCTGGCCGCGCGGGCAAACCGGGTCCGCCCCGGGCTTGACGACAAGCGCCTGACGTCGTGGAACGCGCTGATGATCTCGGCGTTGGCCGAGGCCGGCGCGGCGCTCCACCGAGCCGATTACCTCGACGCCGCGGTGGCCTGCGCATCGTTCGTGCTGAGCGAACTGCGCGATTCGGACGGCCGCCTGCTGCGCACCTGGAAGGACCGTCGCGGCCGGCTCGACGCCTACCTGGAGGACCACGCCTACCTGCTCGAGGCGCTCATCACCCTCTACGAGTCGACCTTCGACCCGCGCTGGTACCGCGAAGCGGTGGCGCTAGCCGACACGATGATCGAGCGTTTTTCGGACACCGAGCGCGGCGCCTTCTTCACCACGGCTGTCGACCACGAGCGTCTGGCCGCACGACGCAAGGATCTGGAGGACTCGCCGATTCCGTCGGGCAACTCGGCCGCCGCGTTCGGGCTGCTGCGCCTCGCCCTGCTCGCCGGCGAGGGCAAGTACGAGCGCCACGCCCTGGGCGTCTTGCGCCTTTTGTTCGCGCTGGCCGGGCGCCATCCGCACGCGTTCGGGCACCTGCTCCAGGCTGCTGACTTCTACCTCGCGCCGGTACGCGAGGTGGCGATCGTCGGCCCGGATGCGGACCCGCTGCTCGCTGTCGTCCGCGAGTCCTATCGACCGCATCTCGTGCTGGCCGGCGGCGCGGCCGACGGGGTACCCCTGCTCGAAGGACGCCAGCCGGTAGGCGGGCACGCCGCGGCGTACGTCTGCGAGCACTTCATCTGCCAGGCGCCGGTGACGAGCCCCGAGGAGCTCGCGGCGGCGCTCTAGCGGCTCGGAGCGGTCGCCTTCAGAGCACCGGCAGGTAACGCTCGAGTTCCCACGGCGTCACCTGCACGCGATAGTCGTCCCACTCCTGCCGCTTGATCTCGATGTAGCGGTTGAACATGTGCTCGCCGAGCGTGCGCAGGACGAGCTCTGATTGGGCGGTGAGCTCGATCGCCTCACCGAGCGTCTCGGGCAGCTGGTCGATGCCGAGACGGCGGCGCTCGTCCGGCGAGAGGTGGTAGAGGTTCTTCTCCATCGCCTCCGGAAGCTCGTAGCCGTGCTCGATCCCCTCCAGCCCGGCCTGCAGCAGCACCGCGAACGTCAGGTACGGGTTGCAGGCCGGATCGGGGCAGCGCAACTCCATCCTCGTCGTGCGCTCCTTACCTGGGTGATACAGCGGCACGCGCACCAGCGCCGAGCGATTGCGGCGCGACCACGCCACGTAGACGGGCGCTTCGTAGCCCGGGACCAGGCGCTTATAGGAGTTGACCCACTGGGCAAAGATCGAGCAGATCTCCCGCGCGTGGCGCAGTTGCCCGGCGATGAACGCCTTGCCCACGTCAGAGAGGAAGTACTGGTCATCGGCATCGAAGAACGCGTTGTGCTCACCCTGAAACAGCGACTGATGAGTGTGCATGCCACTGCCGTTCTTGCCGAACAGCGGCTTGGGCATGAACGTCGCGTGCAGGCCGTACTTCATCGCGTACTCCTTGACCGTGATGCGGTACGTCATGCAGTCGTCGGCCATCTTCAGCGCGTCGGAGTAGCGCATGTCGATCTCGTGCTGGCTCGGGCCCACCTCGTGATGTGTGTACTCCGTGTGGATGCCGAGCTGCTCCAGCGCCAGCACCGTCTCGCGTCGCAGATCGGACCCGGCGTCGAGCGTGGTCAAATCGAAGTAGCCGCCTTCATCGAGTACCTCGGTCGACTTGCTGTCGCGGAAGTAGAAGTACTCGAGCTCCGGCCCGACGAAGTAGTGGTCGAAGCCCATGCTCTGAGCGCGCTCCAGCGCGCGGCGCAGCACGTAGCGCGGGTCGCCCTCATACGGGGTGCGCTCCGGCGTCTGAATGTCGCAGAACATCCGCGCCACGCCCTGTGTCTCCGGCCGCCAGGGCAGGATCGCGAACGTGTTCGGGTCGGGCATCGCGATCATGTCCGACTCCTCGATCGGATTGAAGCCGGTGATCGAGGACCCATCGAATCCCATCCCGCCCTCGAACGCGTCGGCCAGCTCGGTGGCGTTGATCGAGAACGCCTTTAGCTGACCGAGGATGTCGGTGAACCAGAGGCGGATGAAGCGAATCTCACGCTCGGAGGCGAGCGCCATCACGTCTTCGGCCGTCAGCGGGGGAGCGGTCGCGGTCATGTGGGCGCGTTACGTTACCGGTGGCGGTGGCGGTTGTCGGCGCGGGGTGGCCTCCCTATCCTGGCCGGGATGCGCCGCAGCCTCCTTACAGGCGCGCGAAGGCTCGCCGGGCTCCTTGTCGCCTGTGGCGCATTGACGGCCGCAGCGACTGCGGCGTCGTCCGCTCCCGCCGGGCCACCATGCGGGCCAAAGGCGGCCACGACGCTGGCGGCCAGCCACACCGCACGGGTCTACTCGGAGCGGAACCTCGTCTACGGCTGCTCAGCTCACGGGGCTATGCGCTACAGGCTTGGCCGGCGCGACCACTGCAACCAATCGGTCCGGGTCGCCCCCGTGACTGTCACCGGAGACCTCACGGCGTATGGGGCCGAGCGCTGTGGTATCGACACGGGCACAACGGCGGTCATCGTGCTCCGCCTGACGGACGACAAGCAACTGGCCAACACGCCGGCCACGAGCCCACCGGGAGTCGAGTCCTTCCAGCACGTGGACGCGCTCGTGCTCAAACGCGACGGATCGGTGGCCTGGATCGGCGACGGCAGCTCGATCGTGGGCCACGGCCGGCGCATCGTCGAGGTTCGCAAGCTGGACAAGCGGGGCCTGTTCGTGCTCGACTCGGGCTCAGGGGTGCGGATGGACTCTCTCCGCCTGCATCGCTCGACGCTGCGGTGGCGCGACGGCTCGCAGACGCGCACCGCGACGTTGCACTGACGGCCGGCGAAGCGTGTGGGTGGGTCCAGCGCCGGCCCGATGGCAGCGTCAGACGGCGGCCGGCTCACGCTGGCGCAGCCAGCGGTGGGCCCAGTGTTCGAGCTCGGTCAGCGCCGGCTCCAGCTCGCGCCCCATGCGCGACAGCGAGTACTCCACCCGCAGCGGCGGTCCCGGGCGCACGTTGCGCTCGACGATGCCGCGCGCCTCGAGCTCCTTCATCCGCTCTGAGAGCAGGCGGTCGGAGAGCTCGGGAACCGCCTGGGCGATTTCGGAGAAGCGCAGCGGGCCGTCCATCAGGACCCGCAGGATCGCGCCCGTCCACCGCCGGCCGACCAGCTCAACCGCCTCGTGGTAGAGCGGGCAACAACCCGGTGCGGCTGCCTCAGAGTTTCCGGGTGAGGGACGCGAGCGCATTGCTCAGGCGACAGCTTACGCTGCCTGGAGCGCCCGCGACTCCTCACTGGAACCGTCCACGGGCACTTCCCCGGCGACGTTCACCATGGCCATGAAACCTTCGAGCGCCACCGCCGCGATCGCCTCCAGGATCTGTTCGTCGTCCCATCCGGCCTCGCGCGCCTCTTCGTGCAGGTGCATCGCAGGTCGGCCCTCTTCGAGCAGCGCCTGCAGGTAGCGCAGAAGCGCCGCCTCACGCTGATCCTTGGAGGAGAACTTGCGCGCCGCCGCGACCTCGTCGAGCGCCAGCCCGGCCGCCCGACCGGCACGCGAATGCATCTCGATCCCGGGTTCCGAGTGATAGTGCTCGGCGACCGCAAGTGCGATCCGCTCCAGCGTCGCCAGCGTCAGCTTGCCGTGGCGCAGCTCCGAGCGAAAGCGGGCATAAGCTCGGAGCGCCGCCGGCGACCCGGCCAGCACGCCAAGGAAGTTCGGCAGCTGCCCTCCGGTCGCCAGTGCGCCGCGCAGCACCGGGACCGAGCCTTCAGGCGCCGTCAAGTCGTCGTGGATCTGGAACCTGCTCATTGATGTCTTCATCATTGACCACCGCTGGGTCTGTTTTGGGTAGGGGAAGCACCGCCTGCCCTCCCCCTTTACTTTCGAGACCTGCTTACGGTTGATAAGTCTACCGTCGGTCTCCGCGTTGCACAAGGGTTTCGGAGAGCAGAACTCGCGGGAAATCGCCTCGCCTCCCGGCCAACCGGGAAGACGGCGATTTCATCGCTCTTCTCCTTATACGTGCGCGCCTAAACGCCCGATCATCGGCCGATCTGAGCTGCGTAAGGCGCCTCTGCCGGAGGGTTAGCGCAGGCGCGCTTCGACCGCGCGACGACCCGCGCCGACGTCGGTTCTGTGAACGACGTGCGCGGCGATCGCCGCGCGGCCGGCGCCGGCACGGGCTACGTGCGCCCGTACGGCGGCATGCGAGCTGGTGGCGGCCACGAGCACCAGGACGAACCCGAGCATCACAGCCCACAACGCCGCCCGATCCGGCCGGAAGCCGGCGCGCTCATGCGGCCGGCGGGCGGGCCGCCGGCGCTCGCCAACCGGCGCCCACGAGCGATCGGCGCCTCGGCCCTGAATCGTCACGGTCCGCCGGCCCGGAACGCCACCCCTGGCGGTGGCGGGGGAGCGCGGCGCGGGGCGTTCGGGGCGCTCGCTGGTCGCTCGCCGGGTGGGGGCGGCAGCGCGCTCGGCCCTCGCCGTTGTCGGCTGACGAGTCGGGGCCGCCGTGCGGGGCGACCGGGTCGCCGGCCGTGGCGCCTGGGTGGCGGTCGCTGCGCGGGCCGACCGCGTGGCGGGGCGTGGCGCCTGGGGGGCGGCAGCCGTACGGGGCGACCGGGTGACCGGGCGTGGCGTCCGAGCTACCGGCCGGGGCGTCTGGGTCGCCGGTCGGCGCTCGCGGTCCGGTCGTGGTGTCTGGGTGGCGACCGCCGGTTGGCGCTCGCGGTCCGCCGGACGCGCCGGCAGGGCCTCATCGGTCAGGTAGTCGCGATCCGATCGTTCGGGCGCGAGTGTCAAGCCTGATTGCCGCAATACCGTCCTCTTTCGGTTGCTTGCGGGGTTAGCTGACGGGCTCGCACCGAAAGAGCGGCGCTACGCGCTGAACGCGATTAGCCCCAACAACCTGGGTCCCCCGCTTCCACGCCACCTCGCCCCACGGGTCCGGCGACGGCGGGAATTCAGCTGTACGGGCGCGGCGATACTACCAACGCCGACGGATGGAGGTAGGCATAAGCGCCGGCACGATTCAACGGCTCGCGCCGGTGGGCGAGTCCTACTCCTTGCCGGCGACCCTGGCGACGAACGACGCCACGTCCTGGGCGTCTTTGCCCTGGAGCAACTGCGCCGGCATTGTCCCCTGGCCGAGGCAGGCTTGGGCGCTGTTCGGCGGCGGGTTCTGGATGCAGCCGTTGTTGATCGTGTCGAGCACGAGCTTCTGCGGCGGTTTGAGCGTGTCCAGGTTGGGGCCGACCTTGCCGATGGAGTTAGCCGCGGCCAACGTATGGCACACACCGCAGTTCTGTCCGAACAGCTGCCGGCCGTGCCTCTGGGCCTTGTTCAGCGTGATCCCGCCGACCTGAGCGCTGGCGTTCGCGTGGTTGCCGGCGAGGAACGCGGTCGGGATCACGACACCGAACCCGATGTACAGGATCATGAAGATCACGGCGACCGCCCGGCGCCCTCCGCGAGATTGCGTCTGTAGCGTCGCCCGCGCGCCAACCAGGCCGCCACGGACGGCGATGAAGAACAGTCCGAGCCCGAGGGCGACCCAGAAGGCGAGGAACAGAATCGTGGCTAGCACGGCGGGGGCGCACCATATCGCGCAGGCGCGCCGAATGGGGTGGTGAACTGGGCCTCTGCGCCTCGCGGATCATCATCGCCACCGCGTCGTCATCGGCGCCTCATGGATCATCGCCGCCTCCCGGAGGCAAAGCTCATGACCGGCGGCGCGACCGCCCGGAAGTCCTCGACCTCGCCGTCGCTTGCGTCGGCGTCGACCCGCGCCGCCTGACGCTGCTCGGCCAGGCCGATCCTGACCTGCTCGTCGAGCAGCGAGAAGTCCTTGACCTCGGCGAGCAAACGATCGGGTGCGGCGATTGAGTCCAATCGGTCGACGAGCACATTGATGATCCCGCCGGCCGCCGCGAAGCGCTCGAGCTTGCCTTCTATCAGCAGCAGGGGTTCCGTACGCACAGCCAGCCGGTTTCGCTCGTACACCTGGGCCGGGACGATCAGGTTGATAGTCCCGAACTCGTCCTCGAGCAGAATGAAGACGATCCCGTTGGCCGTGCCCGGACGCTGACGCGCGACGACGAGTCCACCCGCCCGTACGCGCGTGCCGTGCTCCAGAACCTCGAGGTCGCGACTTGTCACGGCGCCGGCAGGCAACCGTTCCCGCAGCAGCTCCATCGGGTGCGTGTTCACGGTCAGGCCGGTTGTGCCGTAGTCGGCAAGCATCGACTCCCATTGCGAGAGCTCCCGAAGCTTCGGTGGCGCTGGTAGATCGAGGGGGAGCGCCAACTGCGTGCCGCCTGGAACGTTCTTGCCTGGCGTCGCGACGCCCAGCTGCCACAACGCGATACGTCGGGCGGCTCCTGCTCGCTCGTACGCGCCCACGTCGACGAGCGAGTCACACGCGCCCGACCAAGCGAGGAGCTCGAGCGAGGGCGCGCCCGCGCCGGCTCGCGAGGCAAGGTCGGAAAGCGAGCGAAAACGCCCTCCGGCTTCACGAGCGGCGACCAGGTGCTTGATCTCCTGTTCGCGGACGCCACGCACGTATCCCAGCCCGACACGGACCTGCGAACCGTCGGCCATTTCACACTCGGCGCTGCTCTTATTCACATCCGGCGCCAGCACTTCGATTCCCCGCCGCCCAGCCTCGTGAATCAGCGCGTCGGGTGGATAGAACCCCATCGGCTGCTCGTTCAGCAGCGAGCACAGAAACTCAGGGCCGTAGTGCACCCGTAGCCAGGTCGACTGATACGCGAGCAGCCCGAACGCGGCGCCGTGCGCCTTTGGGAACCCGAAGCCAGAGAAGCCATGGACCATCGCGAAAACCCGCTCGGCCGTGTCCTCGTCGACCCCATGCAAGCGCTGAGCTCCGGAAACAAAACGCTTGTGGTAGGCCTCGATAGCAGCTTCCGATCGCTTTCGGCTCATTGCACGCCGCAACCCTTCGGCTTCACCGGGCGAGAACCCGGCGAACGCAATCGCCACCTCGAGAACCTGGTCCTGGAAGATGATCGTGCCAAGGGTTTCTCCCAGAACATGTTTCAGCGATGGATGCTCGTACGGGACCTCGTAGGTCGGGTCCGCGCGCAGTCGCTGGCGTCGCTCGATATACGGATTGACCGCGCCACCCTGGATCGGGCCGGGACGCACGATCGCCACCTGGATCGTGATGTCCTGCAGCGTTTCCGGCCTCGTCCGACGCAGCGACTGCATCTGCGCCCGGCTTTCGATCTGGAATACACCCGTCGTGTCTGCCTCTTGGATGCACTCGTAGGTGGCTTGATCGTCGTAGGGAATCCGCGACAGGTCGATCCGCTCACCCCGGGTGGCTGCGATCAACTCAACCGATCGTTCGACTGCTGAGAGCATTCCCAGCCCCAGCAGGTCGATCTTCAAAAAGCCTGCGTCCGAGCAGGAATCCTTGTCCCACTGCACGATCTGTCGGCCTTCCATTGCGGCCGGGACGATCGGACAGCAATCGATCAACGGCCGAGTCGCGATGATCATGCCGCCGGAGTGCTGTGACAGGTGACGGGGCAGCCCATGCGCTTCGGCGGCGAGCCGGGCAAGCCAGGCCCAGCGGCCACTCGAGCCACGCCGGCCCGAACCGCCGGCCGGCTTCACGCCGAACGCACTCTCGATGTCCTTTTCGACGTGACGCGCATCCCATCCCTCGCTGCCGCGCGCCACCCGTTCGATCTCTCCTGGCGGCAGGCCGAGAGCCTTTCCGAGCTCACGGATCGCTCCACGAGCGCGATAGGTGGGAAATGCTGCGACCAGTGCGGAACGATCGTGGCCGTAGCGCTCGTGGACGCGCGGGATCAGCTTCTCGCGGATGTCGCGGGGAAAGTCGAGGTCGATGTCTGGCAGCGATGTCAGCTCCTCGTTGAGGAACCGCCCGATCATCAGCTCGTTTTCGATTGGATCGACGTGGGAGAGGCCAGTCAGGTAGCAGACGATTGAGGAGACACTTGATCCTCGGCCCCGACCGGGCGGCAGCAGGGCGCGAGCGCTGTCCGGACCACGGACTTCGGCCGCCACCTCACGCGAGAGCTCGAGCATGTCGTGGTGAAGCAGAAAGAACCCGGGCAGATCGAGCTTCTCGATGATCCGCAGCTCTTCGACAAGCCGCGATTCAGCCGTCTCTCGCACATGCCCCGGCTCACGCTCATATCGGTTGCGCAGCCTGACCTGACAGAGCTCTGCCAGGTCGCGCATGGCCGTCTCATCCTCGGCACCGGGATAGCGGTATCCAAGATCGCTTCCCAAGTCGAATCGAAGGCGATCCGCTAATCGCGCTGTCTCGTGCACGGCTTCTGGGTGCTCTTGAAAGCGCGCCGTCATCGCCTCGGGCGAGGCCATAACGTGGCTGAAATTGCCCCGTCGCTCTGGCTCTGATGCGTCCAGCGTCGAGTGCAAGCGGATCGCGACAAACGCGTCCTGCAGATAGGCCCGCGAGCGGGCGTGCGCATGAACATTTCCCGTGGCAACACATGGCACCCCCAGCCGCTCGCCAAGGCCGGCGAGCTTGCGGTTGTGGGCGCGATCGTCACGCAGAAACGGACGTTGCAGCTCAATTCTCAGGTGATCACGACCGAAGGCGTCGAGCAACCGTCTCACCGTGAATTCGTCATGCACGCCACGCAGCGCACATCCGGTCAAGCAGACGAGTCCCGGAGCATGCTCAAGCACAACGGATAGAGACACCCATGCCTGCGAGGGTGGCCCAGGCTGCTCACGCGTGTGCGCATGCGCGCTCGTCAGAATCCGGCACAGGTTCGACCATCCGGTCGCGTCCTCGACGAGCAATGTCAGATGCCGCCCATCCTCGAGGTCTATCTCCGCCCCATGGATCGCTCGCAGCCCTAGCGCCCGCGCCGACACGGCGAACTCCATCGACCCAGAGACCGAGTTGTGATCGGTCAGGGCGAGCGCGTCGTACCCGAGCTCGAGCGCGGTTGGCACCAGCTCATCGGGAAGCGACGCTCCGTCAAGGAACGAGAAGGCGGAATGGCAGTGAAGCTCGACGTACGCCATCGAACACATGTTCGCATTAGCATCGGACGGATGGGCGCCGGCTGGACCCGGCGCAGACGGCCACGCCCAGGGCCCGCTGCTGGACTCGATTACGCGCGCGGTCCGGGATGCCGCGTCAGCCCGTCAGCCGGGATCGCCTCCCACTGCGCCGCCGAGTCCAGGAACTGCCGTGCGCTCGGACGGATGCCGGGGTCCGAATCGAGCGTGCCGAGGCGGATCCCGATCTGAGACGGGTCGTCCGGATCACGGCTGAACATGGCAGAGCCGCAATCGCCACAGAACCATTTCTCCCAGCCACCTTCGGGCTTCCAAGCCCGCAGCCGATCCTCGCCCTGCAGCACGCGGAACGAACCGGGTTCCGCGCGACCGTTGGCTGATGCCGCCGTGCCGCTTCGTCGCTGGCAGCGCTTGCAGTGGCAATACGAAGCGGAGACCAAGGGCGAGGTCAGCTCGTAGCGCACGGCGCCGCACCCGCATCTCCCAGTCAACCTGAAACCCATCGGCCTCGATGATCCTAGTCTCCACAACCGGACGCTGCCGACCCGGCCCGGCATGTGCGTCAGCGGGGGGACACCCGAGAGAGGTCAGGCAGGAGCCAGGTGATGCGATGCGCCGGCCGGGGTCGCCCTCCCGGCCGCGCGACGAGCGCCCTCCCCGACCGCGGCGATTGCGTCCAGGTCGGCTCCAGACAGCCGCACCTGACTCGGTAGCGCCGCCAACTCCGCTCGCTTCTGCTCGACCGGCCGCGCACCTGGCCCGGTCTCCTGAATCAGCGTCGGCACGACGCATGACACAGCTTCGTGAGCCAGATTCCACTGGCATGCCAATTGCATCATCGTCAGCCCGGCCCGCTCAGCGATCGGTGCCAGGGTATCCCGCTCAGGCAAAACGTGATCGATGCCGAGCCCGCCATAGCCGCAGATGCGAGAAATGACTTGCACACCGCCGGCGGCCGCCGCGTCCAAATACAGCTCCCCCGGGGTCGGTTCGAGCGGCGTCAGCTTGATCAGCGCCCAATCGATCAGTCCGCCGAAGCGCGCAAAACATTCCACCGCGTCCGACGAGAACTCGAGCTCGGGCCCGGGGGCCACCCCGATCATGCGCGTCAGTCCCGTGTCACGTAACGCCGCCATCGCCCGCCAAACCACTTCGCTCGTGTATCCGATCGGATCGGGACGCTGGAGCAGGAGCAAGTCGAATCTGTCAATGCCACATCGTTCGAGACTCAACTCGGTAGCCATCGACAGATAAGACCCATACGATCGAGGGCCGCGCAGCTGCGGATCTGTAAAGCGGGGAAAGCCGTCGTCGCCGCGGCGCTCGCCGCTGTAGAAGTCGAGGCCGACAGCGCCGACCACACGGGTCTTGCCACGTCGCGCGTTGGCGATCGCGCGTCCTACCAGCTTGTCCGCGTTCCCGGCGCCGTGCACATCCGCGGTGATCACTGTGTTGATCACCCTGTCAGGGTGAATTAGTGAGACAAAGCGCTCATCATCAAGCGGTTCACCCAGATGCAGGAAACGTCCTCCGCTCCACGTTCCGATCGCCATACGGCCCAGAGCAGATGGATGTATGGGATGCGTGAAGCGCTCGAACATTCTGGAATGACATGACTACGCCGGCGGCCGTCGGGCGGCGGCGCGAGATTACGACGGAGCAGTGGCGAGGAACCGCGAGGTTCAGTGGCCTTTTGCGCCCAGCAGCGATTTCTCGCTAGGCCACCGTGACACTGCCCCCGGGCAACCGTCTGTTATTGCCTACAGTGACGACCCGCTATCCGTGCGCCACTGCTCCGTGCATTGGCAGCAGTCTGGACTAACGGGCCAAGAAACCGATAAGTGTTTGGGAAGCGCTTAAGAAGAGCGGCGAGGTTCCGGCGAAACGCCGGCGCCAACCCTACCTCGGCGTCGCTTGTCGAGCCGCGCGAACCAGGTCCCGCGCCGGGTCGATGCTCCAACGCTGTGCCACCGCCTCCAACCGAGCATCCAACGACCACGCATCCGCCCGCTCCTCCCCAGCATGATCCGGACTCGCCCCCTTCAGCGCCATACAACCCGTGTTATCCCCAATCGCCCGAATCTCCTCAACGTCCGCCCCCGACAACCGCAACTCCTCAGGCAACCCCGCCAACTCCGCCCGCTTCTCCTCCACGGCCCGCGCCCCCGAGCCGGCCTCCTGAATCAAGGTCGGCACCACACACGCCACCGGCTCATGCGCCAAATTCCACTGACACGCCAACTGCAACAACGACAACCCCGCCCGCTCAGCAATCGGACGCATCGCATCCAACCGCACCCGACCATCCTCAATCCAACCGGCGGGCCGGAAGCTGCGGTGGTCGTGCGGGAGAAGCTCCTGACCGGGCAGAACATCGTCGAAGAACAGGCCGCCGTAGTCGACTACCCGCGTGATGACCTTGACGTTGGCGGCGGCGGCGGCGCGAAGGGCTAGCTCGCCTGGCCACGGCTCGAGCGGGTTGAGGATGATCATCGCCCAATCGATCACCTCGCCGAAGCGCTCGAGACAGTCGATCAGATCAAGCGTGAAACCGTTCGCCGGGCCAGGCGCCACGCCGATCATCCGCGTCAGGCCGCTTGAACGCAGCGATGCCATCGCGTTCCACACGAGCTCGCTCGTGTAGCCGACCCGATCGGGGTTGTGCAACAGCAGCAAGTCGAAGTGATCGATGCCGCAACGCTCGAGGCTGTGCTCGGTCGCCATCCGCAGGTAGTCGGCGTACTCAGACGGCCCGCGAAGTCGCGGATCGGTGAAGCGCGGGAACCCTTTGGCGCCGTCGCGCTGGCCGCCATAGAAGTCATGGCCGACCGCGCCGACGATGCACATGTCGTCCCGGGAGCGACCGGCGATTGCCCGTCCAAGCATCCGGTCGGCTTCGCCGGCCCCATAGACATCGGCCGTGATGACAGTACGGATGGCGTCATCGGGCGCGATCAGGGAGAGAAACCGCTCATCGTCGATCGCCTCGCCGAAGCGCATGAAGCGCCCACCGCTCCATGTGCCGACAGCAGTAGTTCCTGGCTCGATCGGGGTCTCGGCGGCTGCCATCGCGACGAGTTTAGGACGGCCGCCCGGTTGGCCATGGGGCGAGTTGGCTCACCGTTGTCGCCACCACCTTCCGCTCCGCAGGTCGTGGAACACGACGTCGTTGCGTCCGGATGTGGTGACTGCCTCCCAATAGCGGCGGCGAAGGGGACGCTCGGTCCACCAGCGATCCTCCACGAGCCACGATTCGCGGACGGCCTCGACCTCCCGCCCCTCGATGCTCTCGGGGGTGCCGTCTTCACCGGCGTCGACGGCGACACGAACCGGGACGGAGAGTCGACGCGGACCCGTCATCCCTCAAATGGGGCCAGGACTGCCCGGCGTTCGGGAAAGCGGGAGTCGGGATCGACTTCAAGCACACGAAGTGCGGCGTCTGGTCCCGCCGCCGCGCGTGCCTGACGTATCGCCTCACGCAGGCGTGCGGCGCGACCGGCCGCTGGGTCCTGCAGCAGGGCCCGCTGATCGCTTGCCGGCGGACCGAAACGCTCGACGGCGATTCGCAGATGCTCGGCCGGCGCCGGCATCTGTGACAGACGAGGGGCGAGAGCCAGCCTCATGCGAACGGGGTCAGCCAGCGCTTCGCGGAAGACGACCTGTTCTCGCCACGTTCCGCCCTGCTCGACGAGAACAGCCGAAAGCACGATCGATCGAAACGTCCGCCCACGCCGCTCGCGCCGAGCGAGCAATCGATCGATCAGCAGTCCAAGGCCCTGCTCTAGCTGGGCGCCGGATGCCGCCTCTGGCAGCTCGAGCGACTCACGCAAGTACTCGGCAGCTGGCCGCGGCCGAAGAGCGCCATCGCCACCGCTCGCAAGCTCATGCGCCAAGAGCCCACCCGACCCGAACCGATCTGCGAGGGCCGCCGTCGACAGCGCGGCCAGCTCACCGAGCGTCTTGATCCCGAGTCGCTCGAGCGCCTCTGGGAGATCGGTGAGGGCGGGACGAGCTCGGAGCAGCGCCACCGGCAGCGGGGCAAGGTAAGCACGCGCCTGGGTGCGGGCGGCGCCCCCGGTGGCTGGTCCGCAGGCAGTTGCGGCGCCGGGGCCGCCGGCAGTGGTAGGGCGGCCGCCGGCGGTCGTAGGTCCGCGGCCGCCGGCAGTGGCAGGGCCGGGGCCGCTGGCAGCGGTAGGGCGGCCGCCGGCGGTCGTAGGGCCACGCCCGCCGGCGTATCGAGACGAGGAGCCGGCTTGGTCGGACCCGCCGACTATCTCGGGACGCCGGACGCGAGCGCGCGTGGCGGCTGCGACGGCGGCGAATCGCGATGGTGCCACGCCGAAGCGGGCCGGAGTCCGCAACGCGTGGCGGGCGGCGTTGAGGACGCCGCGGATGCCGCCGTACAGGCGCAGCAGGCCGGCGGCGTCAAAGCAGACGAGGCCTGGTCGTTCGGGCTCGACGGCGGCGCCCATCGATTCGAGACGGACGAGCAGCCGCTCCCAAGCGTCAGCTACGCCGACCGGATCGGGTGGAACGAGCATCAGCCTTGGACAACGCGCGAGTGCCTCCCCAAGGCGCATCCCGACGTGGACGCCGAACGCCTCGGCAGCGAGTGAAACCTCGCCCACTTTCTCGGCCGCACCTGGTTCGGGCGCCAGGGCAGCCGGCGTTTGGAGAAGCTCTGTGCGATCGCCGGCTGCGATCGTGAGCTCGAAGCGGGGAATGAGGGCGCAGACGACTTGGGACATGACGAACGCATGTTCGCATGCGGCGAAGACGGAACGCTTGCTACGGTGCCGACGATGGCGCCGCCCAACATCACTGGCATCGCAGTCCGCGGTGCGCAGACGCTGCGTGCCTTCGGTCAGCGCATCCCCGGCGCTGGAGGCGTCCTGGCACGCTCGCTGCACGACGCGGTCAAGGACCGGACCGTGATGATCACCGGTGCCTCGTCGGGGATCGGCAAGGCGGCCGCGCTGGAGATCGGGAAGGCACACGGCAATGTACTGCTAGTCGCGCGCTCAGCCGACAAGCTCGAGGAGGTAAAGCGCGAGGTCGAGGTGCTCGGCGGCTCCGCTTTCGTTCACCGCTGCGATCTCAGTGACCCAGACGACATCGACCGGATGGCGGGGGAAGCGCTCGAGCAGCACGGAACCGTCGACATCCTGGTCAACAACGCCGGCAAATCGATCCGGCGCTCGGTCAACCGCGCATACGAGCGCTTCCATGACTATCAGCGGACGATGCAGCTCAACTATTTCGCGCCGGTCAAGCTGATCCTGAAGCTGCTACCGGTGATGCGCGAGCGGGGATCAGGGCACCTGATCAACGTGTCCACGATCGGGCTGCAGATGAACACGCCGCGGTTTTCCGCCTACCTGGCTTCGAAGGCGGCGCTGGACGCCTTTTCCCGCTCGATCGGTCCAGAGATCATCGGCGATGGCGTCCACATCACGACCGTGTACATGCCGCTCGTGCGCACGCCGATGATCGCGCCGACGAAGATGTACGACCGCTTCCCAACGCTCAGCCCGGAGGAGGCAGCCGAGATGATCTGCGACGCGATCCGCAAACGGCCCAAGCGGATAGCCACGACACTCGGCAACATCGGGCAGCTCGGCTATGCGATCGCGCCCGGGGCGCAGGATCTCGTCGTCAACCGGGCGTACGAGCTGTTCCCGGAGGGTGGCGACAAGCCGCAGATCGAGGAGCCGACGCCCGAGCAGCGGGCCTTCGCGCGCGCCACGCGTGGCGTTCACTGGTAGCTCACAGCCCCGCGTAAGCTTCTAGATCGCGAAACAGGAGAGGGTCATGAAGCTTGAAGGCATCCACCACATCACCGCGATCACCGCGGACGCACAGCAGAACGTCGACTTCTACGCCGGCGTGCTGGGGTTGCGGCTCGTGAAGAAGTCGGTCAACCAGGACCAGACCTCGGTGTACCACCTGTTCTACGCCGACGAGACGGGCGATGCGGGATCGGACATCACCTTCTTCGAGTATCCGGGAGCGCCGATCGGCCGCGCCGGCGCCGGCATGATCCACCGCATCATCTGGCGCGTGACCGGCCCAGAGGCGCTCGACTTCTGGGCCAAGCGCCTAAGTGACGCCGGTTATGAGCCCAGTCGCGGCGAGCAGAGCCTCACGTTCGCCGATCCGGAGGGCCTCACGCACGAGCTGCTGATCGTGGAGACCGACGACGAGCCACTGATCGCCAACCACCCGGAGGTCCCGGCCGAGCTGGCGCTCCAGGGCTTCCACGCCGTGCGGGCCTACACTGCCGACCCGCAGCGCAGTCACCAGCTGCTGACGGACACGCTGAACTTCGAGCCCGCGCCACAGGAGCAGCCAAACGCTTACGAGGCCAGGGGCGAGCGGCGCGGCGGGTTCTACATCTACGACGCGGCACCGGCCGACCGGCCGCTCCAGGGCGCCGGCACGGTGCATCACGTTGCCTGGGCATCTCCCCTCGACGAGCACGAGGCATGGCGTGAGCGCGTTGCCGGTTCGGGGCTAGCGCACCCGACGCCGATCATCGACCGGCACTACTTCTACTCGATCTATTTCCGCGAGCCGTCGGGCGTTCTGTTCGAGATCGCCACGCTCGGACCGGGATTCACGATCGATGAGCCGGTGGAGCACCTGGGCGAGAAGCTGTCGCTGACACCGAAGTACGAGCACCTGCGCGAGCAGATCGAGCCGACGCTGACGCCGCTGCGCAACCCGCGCGACAGCTGGGCGCGCCGCTAACCCAGAGCGCGCCGGCTAGACCGGCGCGCCGGCGTCGCGCATCAGGCGGCCGACCGGCACGGCGCTGAGATGGGCGGCCTGGACTTCGCTGCGTAGCTTCTCGAGCAGTGGCAGCGAGTCCTGATTGGCTGAGATCGTGAGCTCGATCACCTCACCTGCGTGAAGGCGGCCGAGCGACTCGCGGCTGTCATCGAGCCGAACCTTGCCGGCGATCAGCCGCCCGCCGGCGCCGTGGGCCAGCCACCACTGGCCGACGCTCGGCCCGCTCGAGGCATACAGGAAGTGATGCGGCCCGAAGCCCATGGCTTGGAGCATGTGGTGAAGCTGGGAGCGTGTCCGCATCCACCGCACCAGGCCCCCGCCCCGCAGGCGAGGCAGCGCTTGATCGCCGTAGCTGAGCACGCTGAGGTCTGACGTTGTGGGCGGGTGGTCGAGCCCGAACGAGGCATGGATCCCGCTCGCGGCCAGCACGCTTGCGATCCCCGGGATCTGATCGGAAGGCGCATCGACGAGTACTCCGATCTCCGGCCGGGTCGTATAGACGTTGGTCATCGGCCGCATGTGCACGAAGTGCGAGACGAGGCTGTATGACGCCCCCGCCGTGAGCGTCCAGGCGACCACTGCGATCGTCGCGGCACTCGCGGTGATCGCGCGGGCCGTGCGCAGTTGCCAGCGGGGGACCTGGCGGGCACGTCGCTCGTCGGCCAGGATCAGCGATGCCGTCGACGGCCGGCGTGCGAACGACCCATCCGGCTCCGGCCGGTGCTCGAGCGCCTTGGTCAAGGCAGGCCCGAGGTCCCGCTCCGCGCGTGCCACCTGGGCCAGCCCGAAGCGCCGGAGCGCGTGGTTCGAAGCCCGGACATGGCCGACGCCGAACCCGTAGGAGATCACGGGGCAGCCGCGGATGATCGCCTCGAGCACGGTGAGGCCGGCGCTCGAATGGATCAGCACATCGGCGGCGGCGAGCACATCGCCCATCCGATCGGTGAAGCCCATCAGGCGAAGGCGCGGCTCGTCGCCGAATCGCTTGGCTACGCGGGCGCGCAGCTTGTCGTTACGGCCGCACAGACAGAGGACGGTCGCGTCCGGGACATCCTGCAGCGCCGCCCGGGTCGCACCGACGAGATCGCCGACGCCCCAGCCCCCGCCCGAGACGGCGATGACCCTCCCTTCGGCCGGAAGGCCGAGGGCGCGGCGGGCATCGGCACGCGAGCGCGCAGCCAGGAACGCCGGCGACGTGGGCGGCTTGGCCCAGCGCACGCTGCCCGGTCCGGCGATCTTCTCGACCTCTTCGGCCGATTCGGGATGGGTGATGAAGTGCAGGTCGATGCCTGGGTGAGCCCAGAACCGCAGACCGGCGAGATCGGTAATCGACGAGTAGCACGGCACGTCGAGCTTGCCCTTGTGCCTGAGCTCGCCAAGGATCGCCGTCACGCCCGGATACGTGGAGACGATCAGGTCGGGATCGTGGGCGCGGATCAACCGCATCAGCCCGCGCCGGCCTAACCCGGTCAGCAGCCGCTTGGCCAGCCACCGCGTGGGCGCGAAGTACATGATCATGAAGTACTGGAAGTCGAACAGCCACGGGACCCACTGGAACATGAAGGCGGAGTTCTCGCGCAGGGTCTTGGTCAGGATCGGGCCCATCGCCGGGAGGCCGTTGACGATCGAGACGTGAGCGTCTGGATCCTCGTCCTTGAATTCCCTCGCCACGGCGCGAGCCGGCAGGTCGTGGCCCTCGCCGATGTCGGCCGAGATGATCAGGATCTGGCGAGGCTTCGACTCGGCGTCAGGCTCGCCGGCCGGGATCACGGCATCCGCTTCACGCGACGCGGAAACTGCTGCCTGCTCGCGCCGCCATTCGACGTAACGGCGCACCCCCTCGTGGAAGGGCGTCGCGGCGGTCCACCCGAGTTCGTTGCGGGCCCGCTTCGAGCACACGACCTTCCCGCCGAAGTCGCCGGGGCGGGCCGGCGTATAGACAATCTCGGTGTTGCCGACCAGTTCCTGCACGGTCTCGGCGATCTGCTTGATCGTGACGTTCTCGTCGCTGGCCAGGTTGTAGACGCGGTTCTGCGCCACGTCTTGCAGCCCAAGCGCGACCCCGTCGGCGAGGTCCTCCACGTAGACGAAGCGCCGCGACTGCATGCCGTCGCCGGCCAGCGTCAGCGGGTCTCCGGCAAACGCCTTGTTGACGAAGGCCGGGACGACAGCTGCTTCACGCGCGCGCGGACCGTACGGAATCCCGAAGCGCAGGATCGTGTAGTCGATCCCGTACAGCTCCTGGTAGGCCTTGCAGTACAGCTCGCCCGCCAGTTTCGTGCTCGTGTAGAGGTGCGAGGGGGCGGGCAGCAGCGTCTCCTCGTCGACCGCCTCGTCGTCGCAGTCGGAGTAGACCCAGATCGTCGAGGCGTAGGCGATCCGCTTGACCCCGGCGCGGCGGGCGGCCTCCAGCACGGTGACGGTGCCGCGGGCATTGACGCGCTCGGCATCCTCAGGCGAGGCGTGGACGTCGTTGACGTCGGCCACCGCGGCCAGGTGGGCGACTGCATCGCAGGAGTGCAGCGCCCGCTCGAGCGCCTCGCGATCGGTAATCGAGCCGAGCACGGTGTCCACCGATCCGTGCCCGTCCGCCCCATCCGAATGCCACGGCGAAGGGCGCAGGTCGTAGATGACCGGCTCGTAGCCGCGCGCGCGAAGCTTGTCGACGACATGTGAGCCGATGAAGCCCGAGCCGCCTGTGACGAGGACTCTCATGACGACGCAGCCTGTGGCCGGTAGTACAACGGCACGCAGGAATGGTTGCTTGCCACCCAGTCGGAATTTGGAAGTTCGACGGAATGACCGAGGATCCTGTGGCAGGGCTCATCGTATACGCGCCCGGTCGAGCGCTCGAGCCAGTCGAACACGATGTACTTGTAGAGGCCAGAGACCATGCCGTCGGGCAGCTCGAGACGGCTCGGATGGCCCGGATCGAGCTCCGAGCGCGCCACCGCGTTCTTCCAGTCCACGATCTCCTGCAGGCGCTCGATCTGGACCAGTCCGAGAGCCGCCGTGAACTCGCTCATCCTGAAGTTGAGGCCGTGGACGTCATAGCCAGGCTTGCCGTAGTTGCGGAACGCGCGAGCGTGCTCAACGACCTCGGGGCGGCGGGAGACGAGTACTCCGCCCTCGCCGGTGGAGATCGTCTTGGTGGCGTACAGCGAGTACACGCCGACGTCGCCAAAGACGCCCGCCCGGCGGCCGTCCCATGCCGCGCCATGAGCGTGGGCGCAATCCTCGATCAGGAAGATGCCCTCCGAGCGGCAGTACTCGGCGATCTGCTCGACCTCGAACGCGATGTGGCCGCCGATGTGCACCAGGAAGGCCGCGCGTGGCTTGTACTTCGAGGCCTTGGCCTCGAAGTCGGCGAACGACATGCACAGGTCCTCACGGTTGCAGTCGACGAACTGGACGTCGGCCCCGGCGTTCAGCGCGGCCAACGGCGTGGCCATGAAAGTGTTCGATGGGCACAGGACCGTCTCGCCCCGCACGCCCGCAAACTGCAGGGCAGCCATCGCCCCGCCGGTCCAGCTCGACAGCGACACAGCCGGCGCGTCGTGGTAGGCCGCCCAGGCGGCCTCGAAGCGCTCGTTCATACCGGCCTCCGACCAGCGGCCGGAGTCCAGCACCTCGTCGATCAGAGCGTGCAGGCGTCCGCGATCGCGATCATCGAAGCCAATCGCGAAACGCGCGTAGTCAGGCGTAGCTGCAGTGGAAGCTGATGACATGTTCTCGGTGCGGCGTCCGAGCGGCGCGCCCTGCGCCCAGGAACGGAAGAGCGCAGCCCCACGCACAAGCTTGGCAGAAAGCGACAGGTATGTGGGGACCGGCAGCCTGTCAGACCGGCAGGACGGTATCGAGTTCGCGCTGACTTAGCTCTCTGAGAATTGGTGTGAGGGCCGCCGCGGTACGGACGTGGGAGTCGTGCGAGCTGTAGAAGTCGGCATCGTGCAGGAGAATTACGTCGCGCGCCTCAAGCCGGCGGGTGGCGCGGGCGGCAATCCGGGCCGGGGTCGTGAACTTGCGCCAGTCCTTGCCCCAGCGCGACCACAGGAGCGGCTCTAGACCCAACGCGCGGGCGGCTTTCAACCCCGCTGGGCTGTAGATCCCGTAGGGCGGACGGTGAAGCGTCGGGCGAGCGGAGATCGCGTTCTCGATGGCCGCTATCCCGCGTTCGAGGTCGTCTTGAACCGATGCCGACGACATGCGGAGCTGTAGGCGATGGCTATAGCCGTGCAGCGCCACGGCGTGTCCCGCGGCGACGAGTTCCTGCAGCAGCGCCGGACGGCGCTCGACCTGCTCGCCGATGACGAAGAACGTCGCTCGCGCGCCCGCGCGCACGAGGACATCGAGCACGGCCGGCGTCCCCGTCGGGTGTGGCCCGTCGTCGAACGTCAGCGCAACGCCACCACTACCGGGCCGGGCCGGGATCGTCCGCGGCAACCGTAAGCCGGAGGCGGCGGCAGGCACGACGGGCGCGAGCACGTAACGGACCACAGGAAGATGATCGCGGCTGGCGGAAAATTGTTGACCTGAGGCCCCCCACCCGGCAACCTGACGAGCGACCACACCACGGGCGAGGAGCGAAGCGGATGTTCGGACGCAAGGGCAAGAAGGACGAGGACGAGGTCGGGCTGGCGGGACTCGGGACCGGTGATGCGAGCGCGTCGATCGGCGGATCCAGCGACATCACCCCGTCGGTTAGCCCGGCGCCGACGGTCACCGTCACGGCGAACCCGTTGCCGGCGAACCCGTTGCCGGCGAGCCCGTCGCCGACGAGCCCGCCCGCAGCGAGCCCGAGCCCATCGACCCCCAGCGCGTCTCCCGCCCAACCGAGCCCAACTGCGCCATTTAGCGCCTTCGGGCCGGGCACCGTGCCGCCCAATGCCGCCGCCGTGCTCGGGCAGATACTCAGCGGACACGGGCCCGTCGGGGAGCTCGTGAAGCAAATCAAGTCCGACCCGGAGGGCTTCCGGCAGCGGATGCTCGCCCAGGCCGAGGCGGCCGGCGTCTCGACGAGGATCATGGCGCCGAACTGGATCGCCCCTGCGGGCGGCGGGACGCCGCAGCCGGCACACGTCGATGTGGTCGACGAGCTGACCAAGGCGGCGGACCTCCACGACAAGGGCGCGCTGACCGATTCCGAGTTCGAGGCGCTGAAGAAGAAGCTGCTCGGCGAGTGACCGCGCCGACCGACTCGGTCACCGCCGCCGACGCCGCGCCACCATCCAACCGGGCGTGACGCCACCCGACCTGGATCAGTGGCTGGAGGATCCGGCCATCCGCGTGGTGCATCGACGGGACAGCCGGGTGCCGGCCGACCGGCTGTGGGATGCCGCTCAGACCGTCACGCTCCAGCAGGCCGCACTGCTAGGGCGCCTGATCCGCTGGCGGATACCCGGCACCAGAGGCGATCTGTCGTTCGCCGAGCTGTTCAGCAACCCGCCGTTCATCATCCTGCACGAGCCCCCGGGCGAGCGCGCGATCGTATCCGGGCTGGTCGGTCGCATCTGGACGCTGCGGCGCGACTACCCGCGACTGAGCGATCCGGATCAGTTCCGGGGCTGGAGCCGGCGCGGCACAGCGCGGGTGCTTATCGCCAATTGGGTCGACCAGGGCGAGCACGAGAGCTCGACGCTCACCTCGGAGGCCCGGGTCGAGGCGATCGGCACCCAGGGGCGGATGGGCGTGGCCGCGGTCCGGCCGCTTGTCAAGACGTTTCAAAACCTGATCGGCAGCGACGGGATCGAAGCGGCGGTACGCCGCGCCGAGCAGCGTTAACCTCGCCGTCGTGAGAAGCAAGGCGAGCGCGCTGCTGATGATCGGTGCGGTTGGGTTCGCGGCGGGGTGCGGCGCCAAGGGGACACAAGGCAGCACCGCAACCGCGGGCACGCAAGCCGTTACCCGCCCGAAGGTCGTCCAGCTACGGCTGGAGCTCCCGCTCGTAGGCATGTCGAGCGCACCAACCGTCAGCTACGCGACGAGCGCGGCCGCCCCGGCGCTGCGGGGCAGCGTGCAGCCGGCCGGCGCCACCGTGTACATGCTCAGCGGCGACGGCACCCGCGTCGCGGTCAACCCCCGCTCGGATGGCACGTTCACCGTCCACCCCAAGCTGCGTCCCGGCGACAACAGCTTCCAGTTCACGGCGGCGCAGCTCGGCGCGCGCAGCCGCATCGCCCACCTGGCCGTGACCTGGCAGGGTCCGGCGGCGGACGCGATGCGCCGAAAGATCGAGGCCAACCCGGCCAAGTTCCTGCCGCCGGCCAGCGCCGGCATCAACCGCCGCATCCCGCCGCTCGGCAACCTGCCCGCGATCTCCAAGAACGGAGCCGCGGCTGTGAGCTTCGCGCTCAACCCGATCCAGGCCGCGCCGCCGCCGCCGAGCGGCGGACCGGGCAGGTGGTTGGACGGGTTCGAGCTGACCGAGTACTACCCGGCGCTCGAGGCGTGGTTCAAGGGCGCGCTCGTCCCGACGCCTGGCCTGGGCAGTCAAAGACACAGGATCGACTGGCTGTACTCGGCGCACGGCCTATCCATGGAAGGCGATGGGATCGGCCTCGACGGCCACCAGTACCACATCTCGAGCCTTGGCGCCGGCGGCTGGGTGACGTCCAGCGGCAGCGGCGGCGTGCGTTTCGGCGTGGGTGGCGATGCCCCGTACTGGCGAACCGGCGGGTTCTGGCGCAGCGTGCAGGGGGCGCTGACATTCCCGCTGCTGACCGGCGGCTGGTCCAACGGGCAAGGCGTCAAGTACGTTCCGCCCCCGGCCGGGATCACGTTCAAGCCCGGACCGTCGCAGCCGCTGCAGTATCTGCGCAGCATCGCCGTCGACCCGAGCGTGATCCCGTTCGGCAGCCACGTATACATCCCTTCGTACGCCTCGATCAACGGCGGTTGGTTCGAGGCCTCCGATACCGGTGGCGCGATCATCGGGCGCCACATCGACGTGTTCCGCCCGCCGCCGGCCGACCCACGCGACCAGGGCAACTTCGCCAGCGGCCAGCGCGTCTACATCGTGCCGCCCGGGGTGGGGCTGCCGTAAGGACGCGCCAGCGAACCATCGTGCTCGAGCCCGACCGGTGTGCCATCTCTGCAACACCGTGGCGGCCGCCAAAACGCTGCGGCTAACGTGCACCCCATGACCGGCCCCGATTTCGACGAGGAGGTCGTGATCCGGCGAACGCGCTTCGCCAGCTCGGACACCGGCTGGGCGGTGGTCGAGGCGCTCGACTCCGACGGCGATCTGGTCGTGCTGGTCGGACCGCTCGTGCACCTGGAGGATCGCGAGAGTGCGCGCGTGATCGGCACCTGGGTCGACGACAGCCGCTACGGGCTGCAGGTCAAGGTGAGCGAAGCGCGCCCGCTCGCGCCGTCTGACCGCGACACGCTGATCACCTACCTGCGCCGGGTCAAGCACGTCGGGATCAAGCGTGCGGAAACGCTGATCGAGCGCCATGGCCCATCCGCCGTGCTCGACGTGATCGACCAGGACCCCGAGCGGGCGTTCGCGGCCGTCGGCGTGCGCGCGCAGCGGGCGCAGCAGGCCGCTGAATCCTGGCAGCAGCTGCGGGTGACCCGGCGACTTCATCTGCTGTTGGCGCCGCACGGGCTGGCTTACCTGGTCAAGCGGATCCAGGATGCGTACGGACCAACCGCGCACCGGGTTGTGAGCGAGCATCCGTACGAGCTGACCAGCGTGTTCGGCGTCGGCTTCCTCGTCGCGGACCGGATCGCGCGAGGCGTCGGCAGCGTCGATCAGGATGCGCGAGCTCGGGCCGGCGCCCTGCACGTCCTCGGCGAGGCGGAGAAGAGCGGCAGCACGTGCCTGCCGCAGGATGCGCTGCGGCAATCGCTCAGCGAGCTGCTGGGTGGCGCGCCCGTCAGCGACGCCTTCGTCGATCGGCTCGTCGCCGCGGGGGATCTGGTGCGCCAGGAGCATTGGTGCTACAGACCGCGCACGGCCTCCCTGGAGGCCGAGCTGGCGACGCGCGTGCGTGAGCTGCTCGGAGCCGAGCGCAGCGGCCGCCTGCGAGAACCGGAGGAACCGGCGCTCGCCGGCGAAGACGACGCCGCGCGGCTCACGCCCGAGCAGCAGCGCGGCGTGGCTAACGCGTTCGCGCACCGGCTCTCATTGATCACCGGCGGACCCGGGACGGGCAAGACCGCGTCGATCCGGACGATCGCCGGCGTGGCTCGGGCGCAGGGCGCCCGCGTGATGCTGGTCGCGCCCACCGGCCGCGCCGCGGTCAGGATGCGCGAAGCAAGCGGGATCCACGCCCGCACTGTGCACTCCGCGCTGGGCTGGATTCCGGGCGAGGGTCCGACGCACGACGAGGATGATCCGCTGGCCACCGACCTGCTGATCGTCGACGAGACGTCGATGGCCAACCTGGAGCTGCTGGTCACGCTGCTGCGCGCCGTCGGCGCCCACACTCACGTCGTGCTGGTCGGCGACGCGGATCAACTCGCGCCAGTCGGCGCGGGCAAGCCGTTCGCCGAGTTGGTCGTCTCCGAGCTGGTGCCGACCACGCGCCTCACCCATATCTTCCGCCAAGCCGCCGGAAGCATGATCGTGCAGGGCGCCCACGCCGTGCGCCGCGGCGCCGTGCCGGAGTTCAGGCCGGCCGAGGGGATGCGACGCGACCTATTCCTGATCGAACGCGCCGAGCCGCAGGCGGCGCTGAACGAGATCGTCACGCTGGTCAGCGAACGACTGCCCGGGCACTACGGCGTCGACCCGATCACCGACATTCAGGTGTTCGCGCCCGTATACCGCGGCGAACTGGGGATCGACGCCATCAACGCGGCGCTCAGGGACGCGCTCAACCCCGACGGCGAGCCGGTGCGAGGCGGACGGCTGCGGATCGGCGACAAGCTGATGATGACCGGCCGCAACCTGCACGACTTGGGGCTGATGAACGGGACGCTGCTGCGCCTCGTCGACGAGGTCACGGCGAGCGAGGGCGACGACGACGCGCTGATCCTGGCCGCCGAGGAGGCGGTCTTTCGCCTGCCGCCGGAGGAGGCCGACAGCCTCCGCCTGGCCTATGCGTGCTCGGTCCACCGCGGCCAGGGCATCGAGCTGCCGGTGGCCGTGATCGTGGCCCATCCGGCCGCGGGTGCGTACTTCCTGCGCCGCGAGATGCTCTACACCGCCATCACCCGGGCGAAGAAGGCCACCGTGATCGTCGGCAGCCGGGAGGTCGTGGCCCGGGCAGCGTCGCGGGCGGACACGGG
This sequence comes from Solirubrobacteraceae bacterium, assembly GCA_045805545.1. GTDB lineage: Bacteria > Actinomycetota > Thermoleophilia > Solirubrobacterales > Solirubrobacteraceae > Palsa-465. Next base: position 40,191 of record JBJMLD010000127.1, read on the forward strand.
TCGGCGCCACAGCCGTCTGGCCGAGCGGTTGAAGAGCGCAGATCGAGAACTCGATGCTCAGGCGATGAACGACCAGCGGGCGAACCAGAACGCGTACACCACGAGCGCAACCGCCCCGACCGGGACGACGTAGGCAGTCAGCTTCCGCCGGGCCACCCAGGCTCCGGCGGCCATCCACAGGGGGAAGATCGTCAGCACGAAGCGATCGAGCGAGAGCAGCGGCTGGCCGCGGAACGTGCTCGCGGTGCAGACGATCAGCGCGGCGAGCGCGTAGAGCGTGTACTCGAGCCCGAGCCGGCGGCGGCACTCCCAGAGAGCCCACCCCGCGCCGACGAGCACCCCGAGCAGGAGGATGCTCTCGGCTTCCGGGGAGAGTACGCCGACCGCCGCCGGGTGCCACACCGGATGCATACCGCCGATGAGCTCGCCCGCCGACCGCCACGCCGTCTGCAGCGCGACCGCGAGCGTCATCACCGGCCCTGCCGTGGCCCGGTGCCACAGCGACTCGCCGGCGAACGGCGCCAGCCATCCCCAGCCGGACGCAGCCAGCGCCGCCAGGTAGCCGGACAGCGCCACAAGCGGGAACAGGACCCAACCGAGCGCCCAGGGGACGGGGCGAGAAGACCGCCAAGACCGCGGCCACCCCGTCACGCGCAGCTGCATGATCACAAGCGGAATCACGAGCAGAACGCCGGTGATACGGGTCAGCGTGGCCAGGGCCGCCAATCCGCCCGCCAGCGCCCAGCGATCGCGCCGGGCCGCGAGCACGCTCCCGACCGACAGGAGCAGGAAGAGCGACTCGGCGTACGCCGCCGAGAAGAAGAACGACAGCGGGGCGAACGCCACCAGCAGCACGGTGGCGCGCGCGGCGCTCGGCCCGAGCTCGATCGCGGTCAGACGCTCGAGCAACACCAGCGCGCCGGCCAGGCTGGCCAGCGACACGAGCACGGCGGCTGCCGCATAGGAGCCGACGGCGTAGTGCGCGAGCCGGATGAGCAGCGGGTAGAGCGGGAAGAAGACGGGACGCGCCAGCGTGCCGGCCGAGTAGCCGTGCTGCGCGATGTCGATGTAATACGGGCCGTCCCAGCGCACGCCGGAGCCGAGCAGCACGTTCCAAACCCCGCCCATGCCGCTGTTGAATCCGGGCGGGGTGAAGCGAGGGACGAGCCGCGCCGACACGAGGACGCCGCCCGCGCCGGCGGCCAGCACCAGCAGACGCGATCCGAACAGCGCCGGCCCGGCAGCCCTGCGCCCGAGCGCCGCCGCAAAGCTCATCGCGCCGCCACGAGCAGCGGCCTAGCCCGCTGGTACAGCAGCGCCGTGTGATCGCGCGCGACCACGGTGAAGCCCGGCGTGCCGGCCATCAACCTCGCGGCCGCCGAACCCCGCGCGACGAGCACGACGCGCACCGGCCCAGCCAACGCCTGGCGTCCCGCCCGGCTTCCGGTGAGCCAGTCGACGTAGCGGCGCTGGTCAGCCCGCCCGAACGCGTCGAGCGGGTTTCCGATCCAGACGCGGCCGCCGGCGAGCGCGATCTGCTCATCGACGCCGCCGCTGGCCAGCACCGGGGTACCGCCCGCAAGGCCGATCGTGCGCGCCACCATCGACGGGCTCGCGCCCTGCGCGACCGGCCCGCGCACCAGCGCAAACGCCAGCAGCGCCGCCGCGATCACCGCCGCGACCGGAGCGAGATCAACACGGGCAAAACGACGACCCAGAGCGCCGCTTTCGAGGCCCCGAGCGGCCGGCGCGATCAGTACGAAGAGCAGCCACACCCCCTGCCGCGCCGCATGCACGGTCGCCACCGCAAGTGCGGCCAACACGACCAATTCCCAGGCGCGCACGCGTACCCCGCGCAACGACACAGCCAGCAGCCCGACGGCCAGCACCAGCACGATGTCGAGCGGGGCTGTCGACGACAGCCCACCCCACATGCCGGCGCCCCGCTGCGCCGCCACGTTCGTGAGGACGCCGTGGTAGTAGCTGATCGTGTCCACGCCGGCCGGCGTGAGGCAAAGCGCCACCGGCGCCGCCAGCGCGACGGCCAGCGCGGTCCACGGCTGGCGTCGCGCCCGCTCGATCACCAGATACGCCAGCACCATCCCGAGCCCGAGCAGCGCGGCCCCGTGCAGGTTCGACCACAGCGCCAGCACGGGCAGCAGCAGCCATACGCGCCGCGACGGCCGGCGGGACTCGGCCCGCAGCAGCGCAAGTACGACCGGAAAGAGCACGAGCGAGAACATCTGGAGTCGCGCAATGGCGAGCGTTCCAAGAGCGCCCACGCCGGCGATCAGGATCGCCCGGCCGCGCCCGGACGCAGCGGCGCCGTCGGCGCGGGCATCAAGAGCAAGGACCGCCAGCCCGCCCGCCACGCAAGCCAGCTGGGCCAGCATCAGACCGCGTGTGCCCAGGGCGGCCCGAATGCCGCCGAACACGAGCTCGGCCAGCACTATCGCGTTCGGCCAGTGCCCAGTCGGGGCGCTCGCGAAGGGAACACCGTGCACCCCCAGGCCATGGGCAGCAACGGAGTCACCCATCGCCGCCACCCATCCCGCATCGGCGCCGACGGCACCCACGATGGCGGCCAGCGCGACAACGGTGAGGATCGGCGCCGCCTCGCGCGCGCGTAGGAGAACGTCAGCAGGCAGGGCGCGATGCGGTGACACCTCCTCCCGGTAGTCGCCGCCCTGCCAGGGCCGACGCCTGGACCTTCGTCTAGGTTCTCCTACCGCATCGTCCGATCGGGCCGGGCGCGCGGACCGACGATGAAGTCTCATGTCCTCCCTGGCCTATGGTCGCGGGGCCACTTCGGCGAGCGCGCCGCTTCAGGCGCTCGTCGACGCCTGCGCCCGCCGAGGCTCGGAGGTGCTACTCGGCTTGGCCATCATCGCGCTGGCCACTGTCCAGCTCGCCAGCCTCCCGAACAGCTTCGATGTCGATAGCTGGCTGGCGCTCGTCACCGGACGCGACCTGTGGCAGCACGGGCTGCCTCATCACGAGACGCTGACCCTGCTCACGCACGGCTCGGCCTGGATCGACCAACAATGGCTGGCCCAACTCGTCATGTACGGGCTGTACAAGTCCGGCGGCCTGGCCCTCGTCGGGGTCGTCAACGTCGCCCTGCTCGTGTCGGCCATCGGGGGTGCCGCGATCGCCGCCCGCCGGCTGGGCGCTCATCCCGTGACCGTGATGGTCACGCTCGCCCTTTGCCTGTTCATGATCGAGCCCTCACGCGAGGTCCGCACGCAGGAGCTGGCCCTGCCGCTGTTCGTGGGGCTCGCCTACCTGCTGGCCACCGACAGCCGCGCGCCGTCGCGACGCGTCTACTTGTGCCTGCCACTCCTCGTCCTGTGGGCGAACATCCACGGGACGGTGACGCTCGGCGTCGGTCTCGCTGTCTTGCACGCCGTCACCGTCCTGTGGGAACGGCGGCGCACGTTGGCAAGCTCGTGGCGCGCCTGGATCCGTCCGGTCCTGCTCGGGGTTGGCGCGCCGCTGACGCTGCTCGTCAGCCCGTACGGCCTCGGCATGGCGGCCTACTACCGGACGATGTTCGTGGGCAGCACCGTCCGCGGCCACGTGACCGAGTGGCAGCCGATCACGTCGTCCCCCGCAACCGCGGTCGTGTTTTTCGTCCTCGCCGGCGTCGCCATCTGGTCGTTCGGCCGCCAGCCGTCGCGGACCACACTGTGGGAGCGCCTGGCTCTGCTCGTCCTGGCCGCGGGCAGCATCGCGGTCGTCCGCAATGTCTTGTTCTTCGGGCTGTTCACGCTGATGCTGCTGCCGGTTTCGATCGGCAGCCTGCGTGACCCGCTTGCCCCGCGCCGCGCCGAGCCACGCGTCTCGGCTCCCCGCCGCGGGGTGATCAACCTAGTGCTGAGCCTCGGCGCGATCGGCGCGCTGCTGGCGGCCGGGATCGCGACCGCGCTGGCGCCGGACAGCCGCTTCGAACCGGCATACGCGAGTCGCGGGGCGCTGTTGAGCTCCGTTGCCCGCGCAACGCACGCCGATCCATCGCTCAGCGTGCTGGCCGAGGATCGCTTCGCCGATTGGCTGCTGTGGGAGCAGCCGAACCTGACCGGCCGCGTGGAGAACGACTCGCGCTTCGAGCTGCTGAGCTCGCCCCAGCTCGACTCGCTGAACAAGGTATTCGGCGTCGACGGCCCACGCTGGAAGGCCGGCGCGCGCGGACTCCGCCTCGTCGTGCTCGACCGCCGCGTCGTCGCCGACGCAGTGACGGCGTTCCGGTCCGAGCCAGGCAGCCGCACGTTGTTCGACAACGGCCAACAGGTCGTCATTCTGCGCAGCGTCCGCGGCGCCGGGAGCGCCCGATGAGGCTGCGCGCCGTCGCGAAGCGGATGCAACGCGAGGAGAGCGGCGTCGTGCTCGTGCTGGCCGTCGTCTGCATGGTTTTCATCCTGGGGTTCGCGGCTATCGCGATCGACGTCGGCAGCTGGTATCAGACCCAGCGCCAGGCTCAGGCCGCGGCCGACGCGGGGGCCCTCGCCGCGGCGGTGGTAGCGAGCTCGCAGGCGAATACGACTGCCACGACCTGGGTGGGCAAGAACGTGTCCGGCGCCACCACCACGGTCAGCTTCCCCGCCTCAAATCAGGTCAAGGTGACGGTGACGACTACCGCCTCGATCTTCTTCGGGCGCATCTTCGGGATGGGCCCGCCGGCGGTGTCGGCGAGCGCGATCGCGCAGAAATCGGCCGGTCAGCAGAGCTGTTCCAGCCCCGGGAACACCTGTTACGCCGTGTTCGCGATGGATTCGAGCTGCACCGGCACGCCGATCACGTTCGGCGGCGGCACCCTCATCACCGGCGCGGTATGGAGCAATGGATCGCTCAACGTCGGCGGCGGCGGGTCGTCGTTCGGCGCCACCAGCTATGGCAACGGAGTCGGATGCAGCGTCTCGCCGAGTGGCTACCAGCAGCAGAGCAACACGTTCACGGCCGGGCCGACCGCCCGTGCGAAGCAGACGAGCTGGCCGCTCGACTACACGCTGGACTTCCCAGCCTGTGGCGCCGGCAGCTGCAGCGGACCGCTCGGCACACCCAGCTGGTGCACGCAGGCCAGCACCGCCTCGTCGTGGCAGCTGATGACCTACAACCCGTCGAACCTGACCAGCGGCAACATCTATTGCGGCGTCGGCTCCGGCACGCCCAGCACGCCGACGACCTGGAACGGCGCGATAACCGCCAGCGGCGGCCCTGTCACCGCCTCGTTCGTCGCCGGGTCAGTGGTTCTGAGCGGCGGCGACACGATCACCGCCTGCGGCTACGCCACGAGCGGCTACACGGCCTCTACCTGCAGCGCCAGCGTGCCCCGTCCTGTGACCACCAACTATCCGATCGTCTATGCCGTCGGCACCGGCACGTCGATCGACAACTCGAGCGGCGGCGGCAAATTCACCGGCGACATGTTCGCTCCCAACGGCACGATCTACATTGGCGGCGGGGTGTCGACGTTCTTCCTCGAGGGCTGGGACATCTACGCCCCGGGCGGAGGCTTCACCGGCGACGGCCCCACGTATTCAGGCGATGGCGGCGGCGGGGGCTCGAGTTCCACCGGCGCGTCGCTGGTCGGCTGAGCATGACCCTGGGCGCGCGCGTCTCCCGGTTGCTCGGCGTCACCGGGCGAGCCTCGCTCGTGCTGATGCTGATCGGGTCTTCGCTGCTGTTTGCCTGGTTCAGCGCCACGAAGACCCCACACGTTCTTTATGACTTCAAGGGCGGCCTGTACGACGGCGGCACCGCCATCCTGCACGGCCACGACCCCTACGCGGCGAAATTCCTCGCCGACCAGGCGGCGATCATGCACTCCGGCGGGACAGCCGTCGGCGAGAACACAAAGCGGCCCTTCTCGCTGCCCATCTACCCGGCGCCTGCCAACCTTGCCGCCGTCCCGTTCAGCCTGCTCCCGTTCTGGCTGGCGGGCGTGGCGTACACGCTCCTGTCAATCGGCGCGGTGCTGCTGGCATTGCGCTGGCTGGGCGTGCGGGACTGGCGCTGTAGCGCGCTCGCGCTGCTGTCTTGGCCGGTCTTGTTCTCGCTCTGGCTCGGCGCGATGGGGCCGCTGCTCCTGCTCGGCGCGGCGGCTGCCTGGCACTGGCGCAACCGGATGTGGCGGCCGGCGATCGCACTGGCCGCGATCATCGCCGCCAAGCTGTTCCCCTGGCCGCTCGCCCTGTGGCTGCTGATCACGCGCCGCTGGCGGACGTTCGCGCTCACCGTGGGGCTCGGGATAGTCCTGATGCTGGGCGCGTGGGCGGTCCTCGGCTTCACCAGCCTGGCCGAGTACCCGAAGATGCTCTCGGACGCGACGTACATCCAGCAGGGACGCGCCTCGTCGCTGGTAGCCGTGCTGCTGGCACTCGGCGCCGGAGCAGGCGCGGCGCACGCCGTCGCCATGCTGGCGGGCGGCGCGCTGCTGCTCGTCGCCTGGCGGGTCGCTCAGCGTGACGGTGGCGAGCGTCGGGCCTTCGGGCTCACGATCCTCGCCGCGCTGAGCGCGTCCCCAATCGTTTGGGACCACTACATGGTGCTGCTGTTCGTCCCGATCGCGCTGTGCTCGCCCCGGTTCTCGCCGATCTGGCTCCTACCCACCTGCACGCCGCTCCCGCTCGTGATCATGAACGGGATCTCGGCTCCCCGCTATCGGGGCGGCCCGAGCGATCCCGCCACCACGCGCGACGCAGTTCTGTGGCTGGCGATCGAGCTGTTGATCGGGCTGTGGTTGTGGCGAGGCGCCCGCGAGCCAGCGATCGGACCGCTGCGCCCCACGGCCACGCCCCAGATTCTGCGGCCTGGCTGGCCAGCCAGCCAGGCCGGTTGGCGGGCGCCAGCGCGAGGAACGCATGCGGAGCGCCAATAACGCATGCGAGCGGCGGCCTTCCAGACCGCTTGCATGCAGTTTGGTCGAATAACGCCAAGAATGCATGCGAGCGCCGCAGCGGGGCGTCGCTGACATACGTTGTTGGCGTTGCGGGGCGCGCCCACGGCGTTCCGCGCGTCGAGGCAGCCTTACCGGCTGCGTGACCGGCAATCCGGACCGTCGAACCCCTCCGAGCCAACCCCTTTTCGATGCGCCCTTCCTGAAACCGTCCGCGCCCCACGGAGGTGGTACTGAGTTGCCGGCTAACTGCCGACCGACCCGAGGTTCCCCAGCACCGAGTAGACCGCGGGGTAAAGCAGGACGATCATCAGGGCGGGGAAGATCAGGAACATCAGCGGGAAGAGCATCTTGACCGGCGCCTTCTGCATCTTCTCCTTGGCCGACTGACGCCGCCGGCGCCGCATGTCGACGGTCAGCTCGCGCAAGATCGGACCGATCGAGACACCCATCGACTCGCCCCGGTTGACCGTGCGCACGAACGCCCGGATGGCCGGCGTGTCGCAGCGCTCCGCCATGTCGGTCAGGGCCTGCTCGGTCGAGATGCCGAGCGTCTGCTGCTTGAGCGCCAGGCGCAACTCGTCGCCGAGGGCGCCCTTGAAGCGAGCCGAGATGAGCCCGATCGACCCCGTGAAGCCCATGCCGGCCTCGACAGTGGCGACCAGCAGGTCGATCAGCTCCGGAAGCTGTGCGTCCATCGTGTCCAAGCGGGCAGCGCCGCGCCGGCGGATCGTCGCCGAGGGCAACGCCCAGCCGGCCGCCACGCACACGATCACGAGCACGAGGATCAGCAGCGAGAACTTGGCGCCCACAAGGGCGATGTAGGAGAGCACGAGCGCCGGCAACCCGACCGCGGCCAGCGCCCGGTACCCGTGCACGATCTCCGGTGCGATGTCGTAGAAACCGGCCGCGCTGAGGTCCTTGCGCTGCAGCGCCGACACGTGCGGGAAGCGCGTCATCAGCCCCTTGCCGACCCGGAACGCGAGCCGGCGCAGGCTGGCGCGGAGCTTGCTGCGCTCCTCGACGGCCTCTGCCGCCGACGCGGGATCGAAGCCGTACTCCTGGATCGCGCGCAGGTGGGCCTTCAGCTTCAGCCGGGGGATGATCAGTGCCTGCGCCACCAGTCGGCCGCTGATCGCGACGAGCAGGATGCCGAAGACAAACAGGACGAACGTCATCGCCTCACACTTTCACGTCGATGATCTTCTGCATGACGAACCACCCGGCGAACACGAGAAGCGTCGCGAAGCCAGTAAGCACCAGCCCGCCCAGCGTGTGGAACAGCGGCTTCTCGTACTTGGGCGCCAGGAAGCTGATGCCGATCAGGAGCACCGCCGGAAGCGCCGTCAAGACGTAGCTCGAGAGGCGCGCTTGGCCGGTCAGGGCGCGAATCTCACGGCGGATGTCGGCGCGGTCGCGGGAGCCTTCGGCCACCCGATCGAGCGCCTCGGCGACGTTGGAGCCAGAGCGGCGATGAAGCGCGGTGATCAACATCACCTGGTCGATGTCGTCGGACTGCATCCGCTCGGAGATCGATGCCAGTGACTCCTCCAGCGGGCGGCCCAGCTGCTCGTCGGCGACGAGCCGCTCGAACTCGCCCCGCACCGGCTCATCAGAGCCTTCGGCGACGGAGGCGAATGCACCCGCGATGCTCCGGCCGGCCCGCATCGCGCCGGCCAGGTCCTGAAGGTAGGCGGGCAACTGGTCGTTGAAGATCCGGCGCTGCTTGCGCGCCTGGCGGCGGGCGATCGTGCGCATCAGCCGCGGGGCGATGAGGAGCACGGGTAGCGCCACCCACCACGCGCCCGAGACGAGCGCCAGCACACCAGCCCCGACGAGGGCTACCACGGCCGAGCGCTTGACCACGCCAGCCGGCGTCAACTTGAAGCGCGCAATATCGACGTCCTCCACGAAAGCCGGCCACCATCGCCGCCGCTCGAGGAACTTGCTCGACTCCTGGGGCCCGGCGGAGGTGAAAGCGGACGTGTCGAAGTCCGCCTCGGGCGCGACGGCGATGAAGTTCTCGACCCGCTGCTGAACCTCGCGATGGCGGGGGCGCTGGCCCAACAGCACGAGAATGGCGACTCCGACCAGCAGTCCACACACCGCCGCGACGACGAGCAGCGAACCGGGCGAGTTCCAGAACGAGCTCGGGGACGCCGCGACCGTCGGCGCTGCCGGTGGGGCAAAGCTCGGCCAATCCGATAGCGGCTGAAGTCCGGTGGCGCTCAGCAGCGCCTGCACAGGTGCCGAGACCGGACGCGGTGGCGCCGACTTGGCGACCCGGTGCCTGGCGGGCACCGGCGCGCTATAGGTGCCCTGCACCGTGCCCGGGACGCCGGCGACGCTGACGCCGACCGCGACCTGCTGGCCGGGCTTGGCGTTCGAGCGGTAGCGGACGAGGAAGCGGTGTCGCAGGACGGCCTCGATATTGGTGAACACGTGGCCGAGCTGGTCGCCGCTGACCGTGACGAAGCGCCCTCCGCCGAGCTGGGCCAGCGTGCGCATCGCGCCAGGGCTGTAGTGGCTGTCCTTCAGACCAACCGTGTAGATGGGAACGCCACTGGCCTGGGCCTCGGCGCCGATCTGCGCCGGAGTCAGCTTCGTGCCCGGCTCCCAGTCGCCGCCGTCGGAGAGCAGGATCACGCCACCGGCCGCGATGTTCGCCCGTTTCAACTGCTCGAGCGCCAGCTCGAGCGCGGGCAGGATCCGGGTGCCCTGGCCAACCGTGGGAGTCACGGCCAGTGCGCGCTCGATCTTGTTCGCGTCGCTGGTCAGTCCCAGGGTCACGGCGGCCAGATCAGCGAACGTCACGATCCCGAGCTCCTGCTTGCCGCTGCGCGCTGCCGCCAGGGTGCGCGCGGCGGCGAGCGCCTCGGCCAGTGGCCGGCCGCTCATGCTCGGACTCTCGTCGATCACGAGCATGACGCCGAACTCGCCGGCGTCGGCTTGGGTGAGCGGCTTGACCGACTCCGGCTTGATCGCGGTCCCGTTCTCGGTGATGCGCACCTTGGCCGGGGCCAGCGTCGTCGCCGATGGATCGGTCAGCACGAGCGTGCGCTGCGGGAACGTCGCGCCGCGCCCCAGTGAGCCAGTGATCGGTGGCGGCGGCTTACGCGGCTTTGCCTTGGCGGCGGCCGCCTTGGCCTTGGCCTTGGCCTTGGCCTTGGAAGAAGTCTGTGACGTCGTCGTGGCGGTCGACGTGACGGTGCGCGTCGTGGCGGTCGTGGACGTCGCGGTCGACGTCGAGGTCAGCGTCGTGGTGTGCGTCGTCGTGGCCGTGGCAGGCGCCGCCGGCTTGTTCTTGCCGGCCACGGGGGCAGCCAGGACCAGCGCAGCGAGAGCCGCTGCCGCCAGCCTCGGCCACAGGCGGCCGGCACGCATGGTCACGGCCGGGCGCGCCGAGCGGCTAGATCCGTCGGCCTGCCGCTGAGGGCGATCGGAAGCTCGATCCCACGTCGTGCGAACTTCTCCAGGAACGTCGGCCGCATGCCGGTGGGACGGAGCTGACCGACGACGTGCTTGGTCGCGGCGACCGCGTCGACGTGGAACAGGTAGAGGTCCTGGAGCGTGACCACCTCGGACTCCATCCGCTGCACCTCGGTGATGGCGACGATCCGCCGGCCGCCATCGTTCATGCGCTCGATCTGGATGATGAGGTCGACGGCCGAGGTGATCTGCTCGCGCACGGCGCGCAGCGGCAGGTCGTAGCCGGTCATCAGCACCATCGTCTCGATCCGGGCCAGTGCGTCGCGCGGTGAATTGGCGTGCACCGTGGAGAGCGACCCGTCGTGACCGGTGTTCATCGCCTGGAGCATGTCCAGCGCCTCGGCGCCGCGAACCTCCCCGACGACGATGCGGTCTGGCCGCATCCGCAGCGAGTTGCGCACGAGGTCGCGGATCGTGATCTCGCCCTCGCCCTCGATGTTCTTCGGCCGCGCCTCGAGGCGCAGGACGTGTCGCTGGGCGAGCTGAAGCTCGGCGGCATCTTCGATCGTGAGGATTCGCTCGCTGTCGGGGATCGACGCCGAGAGCGCGTTGAGCATCGTCGTCTTGCCGGATCCGGTGCCGCCGGCGATGAGGATGTTGAGGCGGGCCTGAATGCAGCGCTGGAGCAGGTCGGCCGTGTCACTCGTGAGGGCGCCGAGCTTCACCAGTGCGTTCATGTCGAGGCGCTGATTGGAGAACTTGCGGATCGTCAGCAGCGAGCCGGTGAGTGACAGCGGCGGGATAGTCGCATTGATCCGGCTGCCGTCCGGAAGGCGGGCGTCGACCATCGGCGAGGCCTCGTCGATTCGGCGCCCGACCTGAGCCACGATCTTGGAGATGATGCGGCGCAGGTGCGAGTCATCGGTGAAGCGGACCGGCGTCTTGTGCAGCTTCCCGCTGCGCTCGACCCAAACGTCGTAGGGCCCGTTGACCATGATCTCGCTGACCGTGTCGTCCTCGAGCAGCCGCTCGAGCGGGCCGTGGCCGACGATGTCGTCCATCAGCTCCGCGGCGATCCGCTCGCGATCTTGACGGGCAATGCCGGGCTCGCGCGCCAGCCTGTCGCGGAGCTCGTCCTCGAGGCGCACGCGCAGCGCGTACGGATCGATGTCCGTGTTGAACAGTTGCCGACCGAGGTCTTCGATCAACTCCATGTGGACGCGGTTCTTGATCTCGGTGAACGGGACTCCGAGCGACTCGTCCGTTTTGACCGCCTCCTCGACGTGGCCCGAAAGCCGCTCATGGAGCTCCATCACTGGCTCCTGGCGGCGCGGCGGAACAGGCTGCGGCGCCCGCGGGGCAGGCTGAGCTCCTGCGCTCCGGCGGCCTGCGCCGGTGCGGGGGCAGGCGCGCTGGCCGGCGAGCTCGCGGCGCCGTCGTCGACGTACAGGTCGGCCAGCTCGCGGAACGCGCGTGCCGCGTCGGAGGAACGCTGGAGTGCGATCGGCATTCCCTGGTTGACCGATTTGGCTATTTCGCGGTTGCTCGGGACGTACACGTCGACGTCGCGACCCAGGATGGCGAGCACGTCATCGCGCTCGATGCCGACGTTCGTGTTCGCCCGGTTGAGCACGATGCGGACGCGCCGGCGGTCGTACTCCATCCGTTCGAGCGTTTCGAGGCCGAGCTTCGTGTTTTTCAAAGCCAGCGTGTCGCGCATGGCGACGACCACGACGTCGGTTGACGAGTCGACGGCCGCGATCACCTCGGGGCTGAAGCTCGGTGGCGTGTCGATGACCACGTAGTCGAACATCTCCGCCAGCAGACGCTGCACCTCGGCCAGGAACGGGACGGTGATGATCGCCGCCTGATCGGGCCGAACCGGAGCGAGCAGCGCGTGGGCGCCCGACTCGTGCTCGACGAGGAAGTCCTCGAGCTTGCCGTGGTCCAGCGAGCCGCCGGAGCGAACGAGGTCGTACATCGTGCGCACCGGCGTGAGGCCCATGGCCAGCGCCATGTCGCCGAACTGAAGGTCGAGGTCGACCAGCACGACCGAGCGGCCCGCGGCGGCCAACGAGACGCCGAGGTTGCTGGCCGTCAAAGTCTTGCCGCTGCCGCCTTTCAGCCCCAGCACGCAGATCACGTGACTGCGCTGGTCGCTCTTGTTCTCGACGCTCGAGCCCTGCTTGCGCATGACGGCCTTCTCGAGCGCGAACGCGAGCTGGCGCGCCAGCACCGGGTCAACCGCGGCGCTGCTATCGGTGGGCAGCGGGATGATGTCGTCTACACCTGAGCTGAACGCCTCACCCACGTAGGCGGCGTTGCCGCTGGGCGGGCAGACGAGGACGATCGGCCGCGTCGGATGCTGGCGGCGGGCGGCAACCACGAAATCGCGAACCTGGTCGTCGTAGTCAGCCACCGCCACGACGAGCGCATCTCCGGGTCCCCGGCCGCTGGACGGCGGACCGGTGAGCTCGAGGTAATCGAGGACTTCGACTCGCGGATCGCGCGCGATCAGCGTCTCGACCAGCCCGCGGTCGACCTCGCCGTCGAGCGCCACGAGGGTCTGGAGTTCTGCTCTCATGGCTGTGCTCCTATTGGATTCGAGGTGGGTGTCGCCTGACCGCTCGCGGCGGCGCGGAGCTCGGCGACGATCTTCTGCTGCAGCGGCGTGAGCTTGACGCCGGCGAGGATCGTGTCCGCGCCGATGATCTCCTTCGGCGGGTTGGTCGCGTTGCTGCCGCGCAGCACGAACCAGACCTTGCCCCACTCGGCCGTGTACGCGAGCTGTGGCGCGTACTTCATATTCACATTCAGCAGCGTCGTCGTGCCGGCGTCGTTGCCCGTTCCGGGCGCCTTGACGACGAGCGCGTCGGGGACGACGAGCGTGACGAACTGGGTGCCGGCCTTCGTCACGTACGCGCCGTAGACGTCGACGTGATCACCGGCCGCGACGACACCGCCGAGCCCGTGCTGCGGATCGACGCTCAGCGTAATGCCGCGCTGGCTCTGCGCCAGCTGCCCGACCGGACCCGGCGAGGCGTTGAACTGGCCGTAGGCGAGTTGCTGACCGGGCAGGATGTCCGCGTTGGCGTACTTGCCGTGAAGCACGCTGGCGTCGCTGATCGACGTCGCGGGAAGCTGGCTCTCCAGCACTGGCATCGGCTTGTACAGCTGCTCGGCGGCGATCGTGCTGCCCGATTCGCCCTTCTGGATCAGGCCGGTGGCGACCAGAACGGTCGCCTGCTTCGGCGTCGTGTTGACGCTCTTCTTGTAGCGGCCGAGGGCGAAGATCAATATGGCACCGGCGGCGAGCGCGCAAAGCAACGCCAGCGCCAGCGCACCCTGCCGCGACGAGAGCATGCCGCGGACCCCGGTTCCAGCCAGTCGTTTGCTTTTCAAGCGCACGTGATGCTCCTTAAGAGGTGGGGCAGCCGGCGCCGCCGGCCGTAGTTGTCGAATCCGCCGTGAAGCTGCTCGAGGTTCCGAGCGTCTCGACGCGCATCGTGGCCGCCTGCACGAGCTTCAACGTCGCGCTGCCGAGCATCGGCAGCAACTGGACGTCCGCCACGACGCAGGCTCGAATCGGGCTTCCGACCGTGTTGCTCGAGCCGGTCGGGTAATAGAGAAAGACCTGGGCGCCGCTCTTGACGTCGCCGCTCGTGGTGCCCAGGCCGCCCAGCGCCTGCGCCTGTACGTACTGCTGGATCGACTGGGACCCCGGATCCCAGTCCACGGCACCCCAGCGCGCAGCCTGAGCCGCCATCTGCTGCTCCTGGTCGGTGTAGTTCATGATCCGGCCGAAGTCGATGATCCCCAGGAGCACGAGCATCAGCACCGGGAGCACGATCGCGAACTCGACCATCACCACCCCGCGCTCCTGGCGCAGGCGGTGAAGTAGCCGTCTTGACGGTTTCGTGGTCGGTTTGCATGCGTGCGGATGTTTTGTCGCGCGAATCCATCTCACCCCTGTGTGGATCGGCGCCTGTGGGTCCCTGCGCCTACTGCGAGAAGAGCTAGTTCGACCTAGACGAAAGTCCGGGTGGCCTGTCGTCACGGGAACGCGAAACGCCCGCCGGACGCGTGGTCCAGGCGGGCGAATCGGGCAAGGCTCGTTTCGAGATCAGACCTTGCTGGCGGTGCTACCGAAGAGTGCGGAGATGCTGGAGCCGAGCGTTACCGCCACGACCACCACGACCAGCGCGATGACGGCGAGCAGGATTCCGTACTCGGCCATCGTCTGGCCCTCCTCCCGGCGTGCGCGCACCATCAGCGTGCTGACAAAGAAGATTAGGTTGTTCAACATTTGCGTTCACCTCCTCCCTCTGTCAGTTCGTTCCAGCTTGGTCATGTGGGAAAGCAGTGATGCTCGGTGCATCGATCGCTGCCCCCCGCTTCCGAAGGGAAGAAGGGCTAGTTCCACCTAGACGAAGGTGCGGTTGACACGGCGTGCGGAAGAACTGCTAGCCGGACCTAGACCAAGGTGGCATGGGCGCCCGCCGCGAGGCGCTCGACACATAGGGCATGCGGGAACGCGAGCCGATCGTCATCACCGATCTCACTCGGGAGCTCACGTACGGCCGCCCGTCCCGCCTTGGCCCGCTGATGCGGCCGCTCGTTCGCGGACTCGGTTGGCTGGTGGCGGCGCTGGCGCGTCGCCTGACGGTCGAGCTGGAGCCGGCGCCCGCCTCGCGGCCCGCTACGGTCGACTCAGGCCGTGCCATGGTGCAGCGCGCCGGGCGCTCCTGCACGCCGGCCCGCGTCCTGCTCGTGGCCGCCGATCGCCGCTTCCGCGAGCTCGCCTGCACGCTGCTCACCCAGCGTGGCTGCTGGGTCACAGTGCATGAGCGCGATCTCGATGTCCGCGACCAGGCCGCCCGCGACCGTGCCGATGTCGTCGTCCTCGACGCCACCGGGTCGCTCACGGCCGCCGCCGAGACGGCGGCGCGACTGCAGTCGCTGCGCCCGCATGTCGGACTGGTGCCGGTCAGCAGCGATCCTCACGACCGCCTGTACGCGTTGCCCGTGATTCCCAAGTGGGGTTCGGCCGACGTCCTCTTCCTCGCCATCGAGCGCGCCCGACAGGAGCGCCGCCATGGCTGAGCGCCCGCAGTGGCTGGCGCTCGAGCGCTTCGACTACTCGCCCCTGGCCGGCCGCTGGGGAGTCGCGCGCATGCTCTCGTCACTTACCGACGATCTCGGGGTGCCGCGACACGCGCAGCTCGTGATCGAGCGCGCCGGCTCGACTGTCACCCGGCACGGATCGTTCGTGAGCGCGGTCGATCGCCGCGGCAGCGAGCTGCTGTGGGTGGCCTCGTTCGCGATTCCGCTCGACATCGTCTCATGCGAGGACGCCGTCTTCGGGCTGTGGACGCCCGGGCGGGCGCATGTGGCGCTGCCGGCGCCGGGCACCGTCGTGCTCCCTGCCGGCTGTCGCGCCGAGCTCCGTCTGGCCCGCCGCTTCCCCCGCCTTCACCTCGGCCGCCGCGCCACCGCGATGGCCACGGCCGTCGCGCTCGGCGTCACATCGCTGCCGACCACCGGACTGGCCCTGGCCAGCGGCGACACCGCGCTGGTACATCGTTCGCCGGCCGATCAGGACCAGGCGACGGCGGCGCAGACCTCGATCGGGCCGGTGGCGCACATCGCCCTGCCCGGCAAGCCAGTCGTGAAACTGAACGCTGCGCCGGCTCAGCCCGGCGCTCCTGCCGCGCCGGCCACTGTGTCCGCTGGCGCGCCCGTCTCCGCCGGCGCGCCCGGCGCGGCCTCGCCCGCCGGGCTGACGCCGCGGCACAAGCGCAAGCACAAGCACAAGCTGCATCGCCCGGTGGCGCCGAAGCCGCACCACAAGCCCCGCCACGAGCCGAAGACGCCGAAGCCCGTAACGCCGACACCCACCACCCCGGCGCCCCAGCCCCAGAAGCCCGACAAGTCCCACAAGCACCAGCAGCCGCACAAGCACGCCCACCACAAACCGGCCAAGCCGCACGCCACCGCCCCGACGGGCGGCGCCCCTATCGCACCAACGCGTCCGGCCCCGAAGCCGCCCACCGACCACGAGGAGCGCCCGAGCACGCTGAAGAGCAGCTCCCCCAGCCTCGCGCCGGCCACGCCGACGATCGGCTCGAGCGGCGATAGCGCAGGCAGCAGCAGCTCGCTCCAGCTCTCGTCCACGCCGCCGGCCTCGATCGCGAGGCTGTACGGCGACCTGCCCGGCCCGCCGCCGTTCCTGATCGCGGTCTACAAGCAGGCCCAGAACCGCTACCACGTGCCGTGGCAGGTCCTCGCCGCGGTCAACTCGGTGGAGACGAACTTCGGCCGCGACCTCAGCGTGTCCTCGGCCGGCGCCGAGGGGTGGATGCAGTTCATGCCCGAGACCTGGGCCCAGTGGGGCGTGGACGCCAACCACGACGGCAAGAAGGACCCCTACGACCCACGGGACGCGATCTTCGCCGCCGCCCGCTACCTGCGCGCCAACGGCGCACCGCGCGATATCCGCCGCGCGATCTTCGCCTACAACCACGCCAACTGGTACGTCGACGAGGTCCTCCAGCGCGCGCAGTGGATCCAGGACACCGCCGGCGTCGAGGTCCGCGGCACCGCCGGCGCCCGGATCAAGAAGATGCGGGCGATGGCCGACTCGCTGCTCGGCCTCCCCTATGTGTGGGGCGGCGGGCACACCGACTTCGCCCGCCTGTCCGGTTATGACTGCTCGGGCTTCGTCTCGGCCGTGCTGCACTCCGCCGGCTACCTGTCTGCCCCGCAGACGACGGACACGATGCCCGGCCAGCCCGGGATCAAGCCCGGACCAGGCCGCTACGTGACCATCTTCGACCGGACCGGCGCTGACGGCCACGTGATCATCGACATCAACGGCCAGTTCTACGAGTCCGGCGGGTCTGCCTTCGGCGGCGGTGGCGCCGGCGTGAAGAAGATGCAACCGCCGCTCTCCTACCTCACGACGTTCAACACGATCCTTCACCCGGAAGGGCTCTAGACCCACGAAGTGCAGCGTTCCTACCGCATAGCGGGAGGTTTGCTGCATTCGGCCCGGCCGACCCGGGCGATACGCTCGGCATCGGCGTGCGGCAGCCACATCGCCTCGACACACTGCTTGACCGCCTCGGCGCCCTCGTGGACGAGTCGCAGCCTGGCCCCGTGGTCGGCCCGGCCACCCGCAGCGCCGCGCGGCGCCGGGCGCTCCAGCTGTTCGATGCCCTCGGAGGCGGCGAAAGCGCGCAGAGCGTCGTCGCCGTGGCCTACGCGGCCGAGCTGTTCGGAGCTGTCGCGGTCGACCTCGCGGCGCGTCCCGCCGACGCCAGCCGGGTCATCGCCGGCTTCGAGGAAGCCACCGGCGTGGGCCGGGTCGCACTGGCACGCGAGGCGCTGCGCTGGCCGGGGCTCACGAACCTGCCAGCCGACGTGGCGCTCGAGGTACAACTGTCGCTGCTGGTCAGCTTCAGCGACGCCGAGGCGGTCTCACTCTGGACGCAGGCCCGCGAGGGGCAGCTCAGTCAGATCGCCCTCGCCGGCCAAGCCGAGCGCGACAGCCCGAACGCCCACGCCGTCGCGGACGCTCTGATCGGCGACGCCGCACGCGGCGGGCAGCCGACTGCGGTTCGCTCGTCGGTCGGTATCCGCATCGCGGACGGCGAAGGCGGAGCGGCCGCGCTGGTCGCCCACTCGATGCCACGCGGCGATGACCACCGCCTGCTCGTCCTCCAAGCGGGAGCGCCCGGACTCGCTGCCGTGCTGCGCCGCATCCCGGCGAGTGGCAGCCGCGCGACCCTTACGTCGGTCGAGCGTCGCCTGGCCCGCCTGCGCTACGACCTCCACGACGGCCCACAGCAGGACGTCCACCTGCTCGCCGCGGACCTGGCCCTGTTCCGCGAGCAGCTGCTTCCGATCGTCCGCCGCGATCCCAACCTCGAACGGATCGTGGGCCGACTCGACGACCTCGCCGCCCAACTGGTTGCGCTCGACGGCGACCTGCGCCGGCTCTCCAGTGCGGTGCAGTCGCCGTTCCTGCCCGGCGGCACGTTGCCCGAGGCGCTGCGCGAGCTGACCGAGGCGTTTGCGCTGCGCACCGGGATCCAGCCGCAGACGACGCTGCAGGGCGATTTCTCCGGCCTGTCCGAGTCCCAGCAGATCACAGTGCTGGCGCTGATCCGCGAGGCGCTCAGCAACGTCCGCGAGCACGCCGACGCCCACGCCGTCACGATCGCCGTGACCTCGGACGACCACGGCGTCCAGGCGCAGATAGTCGACGACGGAGGTGGGTTCGAGCCGGAGCGCACGCTCGTCCAGGCGGCTCGGGACGGCCACCTCGGGCTCGTCGGCATGCACGAGCGCGTACGCATGCTGGGCGGGCGAACCCAGATCGAGAGTCGACCCGGCGGCCCGACGGTGATCTCAGCCAGCCTCCCGGCCTGGCGGCCCGAAGAGCCCGCCGTCTAGATCGTGACCAGCTGGTGCTCGAGCGCGTAGCGCACGGCGCCCGCGCGGTTGGCCACGCCGAGCTTGCGATAGATGTTGGTCAGGTGGAACTTGACCGTGTGCTCGCTGACCCACAGGTCGCGGCTGATCGCTGCCGTCGTCAGCCCGGAGGCCACGGCGGACAGGATCGAGCGCTCGCGGTCGGTCAGCACGGGACCCTCGGAGCGCTCGCTCGGCGAGGGCCCTTGCGGCGTGCTCGAGGGGGCGTGGAACACGGCACCGCTGGCCACCTGGCGTAGCACCGAGGCGATATCGATCGTCTGGGCACTCTTGAGCACGTAGGCGTTGGCGCCGGCGCGGAGCGCGCCGTCGATCGTCTCGCGGTCGTCGCAGGCCGAGAGGATCACGACCTTGACCGACGGCCACGTCTGGTGCAGGCGCTCGATGCAGTCGACCCCGTCCGCGCCGGGCATGCGGAGGTCCATCAGCACGATCTCGGGACGCCGGCGCTCGACCAGGCTGAGCAGCTCCGGACCGGAGTGGGCCTCCCCCACGACTTCCAAGTCCTCGACATGCTCGATAGTGCGGCGAATGCCGGCGATGATCAGGGGGTGATCGTCTGCGATCAGCACGCGGATGCGGGTTGGTTCGGCGTCGCCGCCGGTCACCACGGCCAGGTGTTGCATCGATGCGGTCATGAAATCGGGTGGTCCCTACCGGCATCGTGCCGACATCGGGGGGACCTGCCTTTTATTCGGCCTGTCCAGGCAAACCTGATCAGGACTTTCCCGCAAATCGCCGCAGGGTTTGCCCAGCCGCGGCCAGGCACGTAGGCTGCCCACGATGACATTCGAGACGATCACCGTCACCTCGTCGGGCGCCACCAGCGTCGCCGAATTCGTGCCCGGAGCCGCGATGCTCTGCTGCTCGTGGCGCGCCCGCGGCGACGAGCTGCTCGATCCCGGCAACGGCGTCGAGGCTTATGCCGCCCAGGGCAAGACGATGGCGATCCCGCTGCTCTACCCGTGGGCCAACCGGCTCGCCGGCTACGGCTACAGCGCGGCCGGCCGCCAGGTCACGCTGCCCGAGGATCCTGCGCGCATCGCGCCGGACCCGAACGGGCTGCCGATTCACGGCATCGTGCCGGGGCTGATCCGGTTCGCGCCGCAGCCGCCCGAGCGGGACGACCAGCTCCTCGCCACCCTGGCCTGGAACGCCAAGGAGCTGCTCGAGCTGTACCCGTTCGAACACGAGGTGAGGCTGAGTGTGACCGCCCAGGACGACGCTCTGACGATCGCCGTCACCGTCCGCGCCACCGGTTCTGAGCCGGTGCCAGTGTCCTTCGGCTTTCATCCCTATGTGCGGATCCCAGGCAGCAATCGCACGACGTGGCGGTTGGAGCTCCCGCCGGCCGACCACCTGCAGCTCGACGACAAGATGATCCCGACTGGCGAGCACGAACCGGCGCCGGACGGCGAGGTCGCTCTGGCCGACTCGAGCTGGGATGACGCCTACCGGCCCCATGAGCAGCCTGCCCGCTACGCGGTGAGCGACGACCGGCACCGGATCGAGTTGACGTTCGACGAAGGCTTCCCCTTCTCCCAGATCTACGCGCCACCAGGCAAGGACTTCATCTGCTTCGAGCCGATGACGGCCCCGACGAACGCGCTGGCAAGCGGCGATCAGCTCCCGGTGGTCGACCCTGGATCCGAGTACCGAGCGGCCTTCTCGCTCCGCTACCGCAACAAGGGCGTCGAATAGCGACGGTTTCGTTGCACTACGCCACCGCTCCGGGTGTGCGGCTGTGCACGAATGCCGCCTCGAGCTCCGCCGCCAGGAAAGCGAAGTCCGCCCCCTCGGCCAGCCAGCGCCCGAGGCGCCCGGAGAGCGGCTCCCGCGTCTGTGCGTCGGTCCGCACCGCCTCACGCAGCCCGCGTGAGCCCGACTTGGTCCGCGGCGCGTAGCGCCGGCGCACGGACGCGTAGCGCTCGCCGAGCGCCCGCTCCCAGGATTCCTCGTCCGCGTCGCGCAGCTCGCTCGTCAACACGATCGCCCACCGCGATGCGGCCAGCCGCAGGAGGCGCGGCGCCAGCCACACCGGGCCCCGAGCGTGCAGCGGCGCGCAGGCGCAGACGACCAGTGTCCGCGCGCCGGCGCGCTCATCGTCGTTCCAGCGCGGTGGCGCCGAGGCCAGCCCGAACCAGCCCCACAGCTGCGCTGCGCCGATCTCGGCAGCGCGCTCCGCTTCTCCCACGGCGGCGGCGGCGAGCCGCTCCAGGCCGGGCAGCCGGGCCAGCAGCTCGCGCGCCTCGGTGGCGTCGGATGGGTCCTCGCGGCGGGAGCCCCGGAGCGTCGCGATCGCCACGCCGGCGGCGAGGAACGCGTGGTCCAGAGCCTCCGGGGAGCCCGAGGCCTCGAACCAGCTCAGGGCATCGCTTAGTGCGGGTAGCTCGCTCGGCAGTCCCGGACTCATCGCGCCGCCAGCAAACCACCCCGATGGGACATCCGCAAGCTAGGAGACCCCTGAAAAGTCCGACACGTCCGGATGCGGCCGTGAACGCATCGCCGGATCGCCCGCCGAACCCTCGGAAATAGCGCCGCTATTCCCTTCGGGATTCGTCGACCGCCCGGCTCGGTTCACGACCACCCCGGACGTACCGGCCTGTATTTCAGGAGCCTCCTTGGCGGATAACCGACACCGCCCGACGGCCTTCCACCCTCGCCCCGGCCGGCCAGATCCGTCATCGTGCTCCGGATGCCGGCCCGCGTGCTCATCGTCGACGACCATCCGCGTTTCCGCCAGACCGCGCGCCGCACGCTCGAGGCGGACGGTTGGGAGGTCGTCGGTGAGGCCGGTGATGGCGCCGGGGCGCTGCGTGCCGTCGATGCGCTCGACGCCGACGTGGTGCTGCTCGACGTCGGGCTTCCGGACGTGAGCGGGCTCGACGTGGCCCGCGATCTACGCGCGCAGAACCCAGAGCTCGCGGTCGTGGTCGTCTCGACCCACGACTCCGACGACTACCGGGAGCTCGCGCTGGCCAGTGGCGCGCGCGGGTTCCTGGCCAAATCCGGGCTCAGCGGGGCGGCGCTGGAGGAGATCCTCCAAGGCTGACCTGGAACTGCCTCCAGGTGCGCAGTACGCTAGCCCGGCACGCAGTGAAGGGGACTGGGGCTGACGCAGACCGGACATAGCATGCAGCTTCAGCAGGCCGCGGCCGCCGCGGTGGCAGGCGCCGGCGATGCGCGGGACGCATATCGCCGCGCGCTGGAGGCCATCGCCACCGAGCTCGGGTGGAGCTTCGGATCGGTCTGGCAGCCCGACGGCGACACTGGGCTGCGTTGCGTGGCTCTCTGGCACGCCGACGATGCGGCGCTCGGCGAATTCGCCGCGCTGACAAGCGAGCTGTGCCTGCAGCCCGGCGAGGGCCTGCCGGGCCGGGTCTGGCACGACGGAGAGCCGGTATGGATCTCCGACTTCGCCACCGAGGAGAGCCTGCCCCGCCACGTGGTCGCCAGGCGCGCCGGGCTGCACGCCGCTGCCTGCTTCCCGTTGCACAGCGAGCGCGGGCTGGTTGCCGCACTGGAGCTCCTCGGCGACCGCCCGCTTGACCCGGATACTGAGCTGCTGCATACGTTCGAGCTGCTCGGCCTTCAGCTGGGGCAGCTGGTCGAGCGCCGCCGGGCCGAGGATGCCGAGCACGCCGCCCAGCAGCGACACCGCGCGACGCTCGACGCCGCGCTCGACAGCGTCGTGACGATGGACCATCGCGGGCGCGTGCTCGAGTTCAACCCCGCCGCCGAGCGCACGTTCGGCTATCCGCGCGATGCGGCGATCGGCCACGACATGGCCGATCTGATCGTCCCGCCCGAGCTACGAGAGAGCCATCGCCGCGGGCTGGGTCGCCTCGTGGCCGGAGGCGAGGCGCGCGTGCTCGACCGGCGGATCGAGATCGACGGCATGCGCGCCGACGGCTCGCGCTTCCCCGTCGAGCTCACGATCACGCGGATCGACGTTCCCGGCCCGCCGACCTTCACCGGGCACATCCGCGACATCACCGAGCGCAAGCTGGCCGAGATCGAGCTCAAGGCCTCGCGCATGCGGATTGTCGAGGCGGGCGACATGGCGCGGCGGCGCATCGAACGCGACCTTCACGACGGCGCCCAGCAGCTGCTCGTCAGCGCGACCATGAACCTGCGCATCGCTCGCGAGCGGGTCGCGCACGATCCGGCCGACGCGGCGGCACTCCTTGACGAGGTCGCGGAGGACCTCGGCACGGCCGTCGATGAGCTGCGCGAGCTGGCGCGCGGGATTCATCCCGCCGTGCTGACCGACGGCGGCCTCGGTCCCGCGCTCCGCGGCCTCGCCGGGCGGAGCTCCGCCCCAGCCGTGCTGTGCGCTGCGCCGGACGCGCGCCTGCCTCCCCAAGTCGAGGCGACCGCGTACTTCGTCGTCGCGGAAGCGCTCACCAACGCCGCCCGCCACGCCAAGCCGAATCTCGTCGAGATCGAGGTGACAGCCGGCGATGGCATGCTGCGAGTCGAGATCCGCGATGACGGCGCCGGCGGCGCTGACGTGCGCGGCGGCGGTCTGCGCGGCCTGGCCGACCGCGTCGCCGCACTCGACGGCCGGCTAGACGTGATCAGCCCGATTGACGGCGGCACGACGATCCGCGCGGAGCTCCCCTGCGAACCGATGGCGAGCGTCCGATGCGTGTTCTGATCGCCGAGGATTCGGTGCTGCTGCGTGAGGGGGCCGTGCGCCTGCTCGAGGGGGCTCAGATCGAGGTCGTGGCACAGGCCGGTGACTCCGAGGAGCTGCTGCGGAAGGCTCGCGCCCACAAGCCCGATGTGGCCATCATCGACATCCGGATGCCGCCCGACCACACCGACGACGGCCTGCGGGCCGCGGCCACCATCCGTGCCGAGTCGCCCGACATCGGGATCCTGATCCTCTCCCAGTACGTCGAGGAGTACTACGTCAAGGCGCTGCTGGCCGCCGGCACGGAGGGCGTCGGCTACCTGCTGAAGGATCGTGTGGCCGACGTCGACACGTTCGTGGACGCCGTCACTCGGGTGGCCAACCGGGAGGCGGTGCTCGATCCGGAGGTGGTCGCGCACATGATGGGCCGGCGCCGGCCGAGTGGTCCGCTGGACACGCTCACGCCGCGCGAGCGCGAGGTCCTCGGGGCGATGGCCGAGGGGCTGACCAACCGGGCCATCGCCGAGCGCATGTTCCTCAGTGAGAGAGCGATCGAGCGGCACGTGACTGCGATCTTCGAGAAGCTTGGTCTCTCGGGGGTCGATGGCGGACACCGCCGGGTCCTCTCGGTGCTGGCCTACCTTCAGGGCTAGTAGGAGACTTTCGAACACCCTCCGAACTGGGTACATCGTGTGAATGCACGAAGTTCTCATCCTCGCGGTCAAGGGCCTGGCCGGAGGTTGCCTGGTCGTCGCCTTCGCGCTGCTCTCTGAGTGCCTCTCGCCGAAACGCTTCGCTGGGCTGTTCGGAGCCGCGCCGGCGGTGGCGCTCGCGGGACTCGGAATCGTGCTGCTCGACAAGGGGGCGCACGACGCCCATCAGCAGGCGGTCGGCATGCTGGCCGGCTGCGCGGGGATGATCGTTTACGCGGGCGCCACGATCCCACTCCTTCGCCGGCTGCGGGCCTCCCGAGCGGCCGCGCTCGGGCTCGTGGCGTGGGTCGTTCCGGCGGCCGTGGTCGCCGTGCCGGTGCTGGTGGCGTGACCGCGGTCCAGGACAAGGATGTGCCGATCACCCAGCGCGTCGCCGAGCGCCCGGCGCTCGAGCCCGGGAAGCTGCGTGAGGTTCGTCCGCGCGACCTGGCGATCCGTTTTGTCGCCGGTGCGCTGACGTCGATCGCCGCCGGCCTGGTCACGCTCGCCTTCGGGGGTCGCGTGGGCGGGATCCTGCTTGCCTTCCCGGCCATCCTCGGCGCCAGCCTGACCTTGATCGAGCAGCAGGAGGACAGTGCCGAGGCCCGCGAGGACGCGCGTGGAGCTGTCCTTGGCGGTTGCGCGCTCGCGCTGTTCGCGGCCATCGCGGCGATCACGCTCGGCCACGTGAACCCGGTCCTGGCCCTCGTCCTGGCCACGGCGGGTTGGTTCGCCGGCGCGTTCTTCGGCTACTTGCTGGCCTGGTTTCGCTAGCGCAGGCGCGGTCTCGGTAGCGCCGGCCGGGTTACAGCTGGCCGAGCTGCTCGGCGCAGTCGGCCGCGATGAGACGCCACGCCTTCTGGCGATCGAGCACGCCCAGCGTCGCCAGGAGCTCCTCGTCGAGCGGTGGTGCCGGGGGCACCCCCTCGACCGTGGGCGTCACGTCGTGGGCCAGCGCGTTGGCGATGTGCACTGCGACGACCGGGTCGAGCGTCGCGCCGGGAAGGAGGCCCGGTTCGTGATGGTGCGCCACGGCTTCGACGACTCCGTCGGGCAGCCCCCAGAGCGAGAGCAGGTATGCCCCGGTGGCGGCATGTGTGACGCCTTCGTGCTCCTGCTCTACTACGTGCAGCGGCAGCTCCCGACGGCATGCCTCGGCGTTCAATTCCATCCAATGCTCGGGGTCGTCGCCGACCAGCACGAGCTGGCCGACGTCATGCAGCAGCGCGGCCGTGATCGCTTCTTCGCGCTCGCGGCCAGCCGGGAGCACGCTGCCGGCGATGCGCGCAGTCAGCATCGAGTGGGCCTGGAAGCGCTCAGGCGAGAAGCCGGGCAGCTCGGGAGCCAGCTGGCCGAGCGTCTCGGCCATCAGCGTCAAGGACTTGATCGTGTCCACGCCGAGATACAGGACCGCATCACGGACCGAGCTCACGGTCCGCCCGACTCCGAAGAAGGCTGAGTTCGCCAGCTGGAGCACCTTCGCGGTCATGGCGATGTCGCGCTCAACGACCGCGGCGACCTGGTCGGGCTGCCAGGTCGGATCGGCCAGCGTCTGCATGAGCTGCGCGTATACCCCAGGTTGGGCGGGAAGTGCGGTGGCGCCGGCCGTCATGCGATACCCCTTGGCCTGCTGGGTCAGCTCGCGCAGCGCACACGAGCGCTCGATCAGTCGCCCCAGCTCGTCGGTGTTGACCGGCTTTCCGAGGAGACGGTGCGCCACCGTGGCCGCGCTTGTCAGGTGCTGCGGCGTGGCGTAGCCCGACAGCACCATGCGGATCGTCGTCGGGTGGCGGTCGCGGACGTGGGTGAGCAGAGTTGCGCCGTCCATCACCGGCATCCGCATGTCGGCCACGATTACATCGGCCGGCTCATCGTCGAGCGCCGCCAGGGCCGCCTCGCCGCCCTCAGCGAAGCTCACCCGCCATACCCGGCGGTAGCGACGCAGCGCGTCGCGCAGGCTCTCGAGGAGGTCGGGCTCGTCGTCGACGAACAGAATGCGCTTACGGGTGTCTGGCTCCGGCTGCGCCACGACGCCGGTCGGGACCACGTGTCCCTCGTCCTGCGCAATCGCCTCGCCCATATGCCCCGAGTAATCGCTTGACGGCGCCCGGGCTTGAGCCCACGGCAGCGGCGCCGTGGGATGGGGCCGGCTTTCGAGGCGCGGTCAGGATCCGGTCCGCGCGATTTTTCGCGCGTGGCCGGTCGGGTAGGCGATTCTTGGTGCTTCCACAAGCTACGGAGATGCTGCAGCTAGAGCTGCCGTGCACCCGCGCGGCGGCCTCGACCGTGCGCGAGGCCATGGCGCGCTTGGACACACTTGGATGGGTCCTCGGCGACGCCATGCTGGTGGCCACTGAGCTGGTCAACAACGCGGTCACCCACTCGGGCTGCGAGGAAGAGCACGTGGTCCACATCGCCATCCGTCGCGAGGGCGATGGGATCGTCATCTCGGTGCGCGATCCCGGCTGGTCGAGCCGCGCGGTGGCCGCGCTCTCCGAGTCGGTTGAAGTCGGGGGTGGCTTGGGCCTCATGATCGTCGACGCGCTGGCGAGACGTTGGGGAGCCGATCGCGATGAGGGCTATCACGTGTGGGCCGAGCTGGCCACCGCACAGGCCGTCTGAGCGTTCCTCCGGCAACCTGTTTATTGCCTACGGGCCTTGGGTAAAAAGCACCGCGACCGGCGGGCGTCGCATGCGACGTCGCATCAGGAAACCCTCTCTCCTCCTGTGCACTCGGCGGGACGTGACCCTCTCCGTCCCGCCGAGTCGCTAACCGCTCTCAGTGTTGGTTTGTAACCATCGGGGGCCCTGGGCGCATGCGTTCCTCCCGCGCGTATGAAACGCTTGAAACTGACCAGTAACTTCGTCGACGTCGCAGAGCGAAAGCCATGTCCAGCGAGCGTGTTTCCGTCGAACCTCAGCGGGCGGACAACGACTTCCACATCGAGCAGCGCCAGGACCCGGGCGGGTATCTGCGCCTGATTCTGGTCGGTGAGCTCGACCTCTCCACCGTCCCGAAGTTCACCGCCGCGCTGAAGCAGTTGAAAATGGAGAGCGAGCGCGTGCGACTCGATCTATCAAGGCTCGAGTTCCTCGACAGCAGCGGTGTAAACGCGCTCGTGGTCGGCCTGCGCGATGCCCGCAACGACGGCTGGCATCTGGAGGTGGGCCGCCAACTCTCGTCGCAGGTGGAGCGCGTGGTCACCGTTTCCGGCGTGGGGCCCTTCCTCTGGCCGAGCAACGGCGACTAAGGCTGGCCGATTTCAGTCGGGCGCGTGTTCGGTCGTCCGGCGCTCGACTTCTTCCGCCAGCCGGCGGTCGACCTCGTGACACGCCAGGACAGCGGTTGCAATCACGAGCATCGCGCCCTGATCGGCATCAAAGTCGACGTCGCCCGACGGCCGGCCCTCCAGCTCGACGACAACGCACCCATCTAGGTCGGCCTCGCTCGTAAGCATGTAGTGGTAGAGCCCTGCAAGCGTCGGGAACACGCTGACGCCGTGCCTAGGTGAGCCGTCGATCCGGCCACTCCCGCGACAGACCGGAGACTCGTCCTCCCAGCTGATCCTGCCTGCGCAGACCGGGCAGTCAGGTTTCGCCCCGGTCAGCAGACACGACCAGCATTCGTACGTCGTCCGGCGTTCGCCCTGGC
>JBJMLD010000128.1:0-8143 GCA_045805545.1 Solirubrobacteraceae bacterium
CGAGCGGTTGGACCTGGCGATCGCCCAGCTGCCGCACGTGGCCGGCCAGCGCTGGCTGGGCCTGCCGCTGGCCGGCGACGGGCCGCCGGTCGACGGGTGTGTCTCCCTCGTGCTGCAGGCCACCCCGTCCACTCTGGATGGTCCGCTCTGCGGTGTCCTGGTTGACGAGTGGACGGAGCTGATCCCGAGCCCGACGGAGACCACCGGCATCGCGTTCCAATACGACCCACCCGACTCGGTCGCCCCGCAGGCCGTCCTGCTCGCCGTGCCGCCCGTGCCGGGAGAGCCCTGGACGGTCGGTTCGCTCAACCGAGTGCTCGTAGAGACGCTCGACCTCGCCCGGTTGCGGGCCGTAGATCCCGAGGCGCTCGGCGACATCCGGCATTTCCTCCCGGCCGCCTACCTTGCCTTCAACGTCGACGGCGACGCCGTCTCTTCCGACCTCGCCCCGCTCACCCTCAGCTGACGGAAGGACCGAGGCATGCCATCGATCACTAGCTGGTCCCGGTTGGAACCACAGTCCGGCGACCGCGACATCGCGGCCGGGTACGCCGCCCGCGCATTCGATCCCCTGTGGCTGCTGGCCCGGCAGTGGCAGCTCGCCGAGTTACAGGCCGAGGACGCCGGCACGCCGATCGTCGCCCGCTGGCGGGCCCGGGTCGCCCAACTCAACCATTTCGTAGCCGGGCCGATCCGGTGGAACACCCAGCTGAAGGCACCGCATTTCGAAGCCGGCACGATCCCGTTGCAGACCCTGGTGGAGCGACAGCGGACCCACCGGTCTCCGGCCGCTCCCGGACTGGAGGGCCTGCGTCTCGCCGTCGAGTCCGGCCAGCACTTTCTCCGGCTGCTTCGGCTGCAGGCCATCACCAGCGATCCCGGACCGGCCTTCGTCGCCGCATACGCCGTGCTCCCGCTCACCGACGCGCAGCGCTCCGCAGTGGATCCAGAAACGGCCGCATTCGTCGACCTCATGGCCGGCCGGGCGATCGACGGACGGCGACTGCTGCAAGGCATCGGCGATCCGGCTAACCCGCGGCTCGACCCGGGCCTGCCGATCGTCGCGAGTGACGGGGCCGAGGTGCTTGACGCCGTGCGCGCGTGGTTGGCTTGGTCCGGTTCGCTGTTCAGCGAGCCGGACGCCGACGCGCAGGCCTGGCAGCCTGACCGGATGGAGTACGCATTCACGCTCTCGGCCCGCCTGGGTGACGACCCGTTCGGCGAGCGGCCACTCTCGGCCGAGCAGTACGCCGACGGCCTGCTCGACTGGTACTCCTTCGACCTGAACCTCAACATCAACACGGGCACGGGTGACGATCCGCCGGGCGACCTGATCGCGCGCACCGTGCTGCCCGCGCCGCTGACGTTCCACGGCATGCCAGCGCAACGATTCTGGGAGATGGAGGACGCCCGCATCGACCTCGGTGCGCTGCAACTGGGGTCATCCGATCTCGCGCAGCTGTTGCTGGTGGAGACGCTCACCGGGTACGGCAACGACTGGTTCGTCATCCCGATCGAGCTGCCGACTGGTTCCCTGGTCGCGTCCGCCTCGCTGGTCATCACCGACACGTTCGGTGTCCAGACACTGCTGCAGGAGGCCGGCGACCCGTTCCATCTGCTCAACGGCAGCGGGAGCAGCCATTTCACCCTGTCCATGCCAGTCGAGCCTGGCGAGGTCGGCATCCCAGCCTCGAACCTGTTCTTCCTGGCCGACCCCATCGTGCCCCTGGAGGGCCCGGTGCTGGAGGAGGTCATGCTGGTCCGCGACGAGATGGCCAACATCGCGTGGGCGGTGGAACGGCGGCTGGAGAGCCCGCTCGAGGCCGGGCTGGAGACGGCCCGTGACACGCTCGACCTGGACGAGACGCCCGCCCCGCACGCCACTCCGCTGTACCGCCTGGCCAGCCCGGTGCCGGATCACTGGATCCCGTTGCTGCCGGTGCAGCCGTCGGAGTCCAGCGCCGAGGTCAGACTCGCCCGCGGAGCTGTGCTGCATGTAGACGGTCAGCCGCGAGTGGTCGGCGCGCAGGCCCAGATCCTGCAGCCCACCGACCCGTCGGAGAGGCTGTTGATCCGTGAGGAGGAGGTTCCGCGCGAGGGCGTTGTCGTCCGCCGGATGTACCAGGCGGCGCGCTGGCACGACGGGCGCCTGTTCGTCTGGGCGGCGAACCGGGCCAGCGTCGGCCGCGGGGAGGCGTCCAGCAGCCTCACCTTCGACGGGCTGGACGGCGCGTAGGGGCGCGGTCCGCTCACGCCCGTTCAGGGGCTCGCTGGCTCTCCTCCTGAGCCCGCACGACAGTATCGTTGCGAGTGGAGCACGGACACGCGGGCGCGGGCTTCGTTGCCACGCCCGGCGTGGTGGTAGCGAATCGCCGCGCCACGGCCCGGGATCGAGGATCGCGGACATGCGAACAACTTATGGGCGCCGGCACGTGGGTGACGATCGCGCTCGGACCCGTCACACTTGCGCTCCATGCGAGGGCGCGTCGTGGTCATCTTGGTTGCCGTCGTGGCGATTGCCGCGGCCGCGGTGCTGTCCACGCGCGGCAAGTCGCACAGCAGTACGAGTGCCGGAACCACGTCGACCGCGGCCCCGGGCGACGTCGCGATCCAGTTCATCTACTCGCCGGAGAAGGAGCCGCTGCTGAAGCCGCTGATCGCGAACTTCAACGCGTCCAAGCAGACGGTTGGCGGTCACCCGGTGTTCATCGAGGGTGAGGTCGGCAGCTCGGGCGACGTCGAGACCAAGATCGCGGCGGGGCAGTCGCACCCAGTCCTGTGGTCGCCTTCCTCCTCGCTGTGGGGGCGGCTGCTCGATTTCCAGACCGACTCCTCGCTGGTGGCGCCGACCAACCCGTCGATCGTCCGCACACCGCTGGTGATCGCGATGTGGAAGGAGCTGGCGGATGCCTATGGCTATCCGCGCCGCCCCCTGGGGTTCGCGGATCTGCGCCGGCTGGCGACCGGAGGCTGGGCAGCGATCGGCAAGCCGACGTACGGCGCCTTCAAGTTCGTCCACACCAACCCGGATTACTCCACGGCCGGGCTGGAGGACGTGGCGGCGCAATACTACGCCGCCGCCGGCAAGCTCGAGGGGCTGACGACCGTCGACGTCAGCAATCCCCGCGTGCGAGCCGAGGTCGAGGCGCTCGAGCGCTCGGTCGTCCACTACGGCGACACGACGCTGTTCATCAGCAACCAGCTCGCCCAGCACGGTCTCGGCTACGCCTCGGCGGTCGCAATGGAGGAGGCGACGCTGCTGGCGTACAACCAGCAGGCGGGCGGCGGCCAGAAGCTCGTCGCCGTGTACCCGAAGGAGGGTTCGTTCTATTCGGACGATCCGCTGATCACGCTGCACGGCAGCTGGGTGAGCTCGGCGGAGAGCCAGGGGGCGTCGTTGTTCGCGAGCTATCTGGCTTCGCATGTGACGCCGCAGCTGGCAGGCAAGTACGGCTTCCGGCCGGCCAACCAATCGACGGCGCCGACCGGACTGGTATCGGCCAAGTACGGCGCCAATCCGGCAGAGCCAAAGGTCGTGCTCGGTCTGCCGGAGCCGAAGGTGCTCGGCAAGATCAGGGCTCTGTGGCATCAGGACCGCCGTCCGGCGAACATCATGCTGGTGCTCGACAACTCGGGCTCGATGGGCGACAACAACAAGATCGACCAGGCCCGCGCCGGGTTGCATCAGTTCCTGACACAGACCAGCCGGAACGATCGGGTCGGCCTGATCAAGTTCTCGAGCAACATCACGCAGCTCGTGCCAATCGCGCCGATGTCGACGAATCGCGCCATCCTGAACGGTGCGATCGACCACATCTTCCCCGAGGACCAGACGCGCCTGTACGACGCGGTCGCCGCGGGGGTGAACGCGGTTGCTGCGCTGAAGGACACGTCCCGTATCAATGCCGTGGTGCTGCTGACCGACGGCCTCGACAACCAGTCCTCGCTGTCGCTCGGCGGCCTGGTGGGACAGCTCCGCGGCCAGACCCAGAGCGAGGCGGGCCAGATCCGGGTGTTCGACATCGCCTACGGCACGGACGCCGATCAGCACGGGCTGCAGGCGATCGCGGACGCGACCGGCGGCAAGGAGTTCAGCGCCGACCCGACCAACGTCCAGACGGTCTACCAGTCGATCAGCTCGTTCTTCTAGGGTCACGGTTGGCCGGCGCTCCACACCCCCAGAGACCGCCCACTCGAGCTGAGCTGACGCGCGAGCTCGCCGTCAACGCCGCGACCAAGCCGCTGAACGTTGCGGTGGGAGCGGCGGTCGTCATCGCGGGGTTGGCGCTCGGGACAATCTGGCTGGTGCCGGTGGCGGTCGTCGTGTACGTGTTGCTGGCGGTGATGACGTTCTTCGATACCCGTGAGGCGGACGCCGTGGCACGGCGGCGCCGTGGCGAACGCGAGCAGGCAGCCGCGGCGACGCAGCTGCCGCCGGCGCGGCTGAGCCCGCGGATACAGCGGTTCCTTGACGGCGCGCTGCACGAGGAGCAGTTGATCCGGCAAGCGATCTCGGACTCCGACGCCGATTACGTCGATCTCTCGAGTGAAGTCGACGACCTCGTCGGCGCGCTTCAGTCGATCGCCCGGCGTGCCCAGCGGCTCGACGACTACCTCTCGAGCCAGAACGCGGACGCGATAGCGGCGCGCGTTCGGGAGCTCGAGCGTGCGCAGCAGCGCGGCCCGGCAGACCCGGATCGCGCGCAGCTGATCGCGGCCCTGCACGAGCAGCTCGACACGATCGGCAACGCCGAGCGCCAGCTCGAGAAGTTTGAGTCCGAGATGGAGCACACGACGACGGTGCTGGGAACGCTGCACGGGCAGCTCGTGCAGCTGACCGTCCAGGCCGACTCGCTCGGCGAGCAGAGGCTGACTGAACAGGTGCGCGGGCTGCGCGAGCACGTCGGCGCGGCCAGTGCCGCGATGGCCGAAGTCGCGAGCGCCACCTCGTAACGCGGGTCAGCCGGACAGGCCTGCTTCAGGTCCGCGCCCAGATCCTCGTGACTCAAGCCCGCGAGCCGCTGCCGCGAGCTTCCCGTAGTCCAGGAGTGGTACGAGCTGTTCTCCGTGGTTCATGCTCGATGTCGAGCGTTCGAATGGCGGGAGGCCGGAAAGCTTCGATAAGACAGACGCGGCGCAGATCCAGCGACACCCGTGGCAACACTCATGGCAACATCCACAGCGTCCATTGCGTCCAATCCGTCCACGGAAACCCGCAATTTGGACGATTTGGACGCCCGTAGAAGCATCTACGCGGGCCGTTCAAGGTTGAGGGCCTTGTGGACTGAATGGTCCGTGGAGGTTCGAGTCCTCTCGGGCGCACTCGGAAAGCCCCGCAAACGCGGGGCTTTCTTCTTGTCATAGGCGCCTACTTGCTTCCGCCCGAAGGTGGACGTACGGTTGCCTGCGGGTACGGCGCTTCGTGCGGGCAGCCCTGCCGGCCGAGCGTGCGCAAGCGATAGGCTGTGCGCTCGAGGCCATGGGGGCGTCGGTTCGCCGAGGAGGTGAGCAAGCATGAGAAATCGCGGCTGGTTGGTTCGCCGTTGGCGTGCCGGGATGCTCGCCCTGGCCGTCTCCGCTGTGGGCTTTGGGGTCGTGGCGGCGTCGGGTGCGACGACGGGTGGCCGAGCGCGTCCCCGCGCTGCCGCCGCCGCATTTGAATGCAGGACCGAGATCAGAGGCACCACCGAGATCCGCTCGGACCATCGCATGGACGTGACGGACCTGACATGGGGTCGCGGCGTCACCATGTGGGTTCATTACCCAAGGGATGTATTTCGGGGAGCTCCGAGATCGTGGGGCATCTGCGCCGAATCAAATCACGCGCTGGTGCAGATCGGCTACGGAATCGTCGGCAACGGTGATCGTGTCAGTTTTTCTGCCGACTTTCGAAGAGGCGGACACACTACGGCGGGGTGCAGCTTCAAAGAGACGCGCCCGTCGCCGCGCGAATACGAGTGCGAGGCAGAGATTTCCGAGACCGGCGCCGACTCCGGCGTCGCGGTCGCGAAGTTCATCCTCAAAACACTCGCGCGCTGACGCGCGACGGCTGATCCTGTGCCGCGCGGCGACGGGCGGGCGGTGATCGTGCTCCGGGGTTCCTCGCGTCCGACGAGAGCCTGCTGCTGCTCCGGCGCTGGCTGCGGATCGTCGGCTACCGTCCCCACCCGCGGGCTTCGGGTTCAACGTCAACTGCGCCGAGCGCGCGGAGCGGCTGGCGGAAGCACTGAACGCTACGACCGGCCGTCGCGGCGCGATCCTCGGCCACAGCCGCGGCGGCCACCTCGCCCGCGCCACCGCCGCGCGCCGCCCGGACCTGGTCACGCACGCGATCTCGATGGGCGCCGACCTGCAAGGTCTCTTCGGGATCAGCTCGCCGACCCGCGCCGCCGTCGGGATCGTCCGGCGCGGTGCCCACCTCGCCTGCCGCAGCCGCGACCCCGACTGCTTCCGCGCGCGCTGCAGCTGCGGGTTCATCCGCGACTACGCCGCCGAGTTCCCCGTCGACCGGGTGCGCCTCACCTCGATCTACGCCAAGGGCGACGGCGTCGTCCGCTGGGAACGTGCAATCGTCGAAGAAGCCGACGGCGTCGAGGTCACCGGCAGCCACATCGGACTGATGACCAACCGCAAGGCCTACCGTGCGATCGCCGTCACGCTCGCGCGCCCCGAGCTGCCCATTGCGGTCACGCACGAGCGGATCGCGGTCTGGGCGCGCGCCGCGCACGATCATGACCCGGCCGAGGGGACACCCCCGGTGTCGGGAAGAGATCAGATGACCTCCGGTATGCTGTGGCCCAAGGCGTGGCGGAGATGGGTCTGGTGGCCAATACAACTCTCGTGCCGAGCACCGAGCGATTCGAGCTTTGGTCGGACGTGCTCAATAGCGAGTTCGGCCCCTCAGCTGTCAAGTCCGCTCGCGCGCGCTCATTCACCGGCTTGCTGTGGCGCTATGAACTCGGCAGCCTATGTGTTCACCGCGTCGTTGGCGACGCCTCGATATATCGCCGCCCCTTCCAACGTCGCGGCTGTGACCCCCTCGTGGCCTTTCAGCTGGTGCTTGCGAGGCGGGGGTGCTGCATTGTCTCTCAAAATGGAGCCGACTCGTACATCCGGGAAGGCGAGCTGACAAGCTACACGACATGGCAGCCACTTAAGGTCGAGTCGCCGACGGCCTTCGAGCTGGTGATCGTAACGCTCCCCGAGCTGCTGGTGCGCCCGCTGTTCGGGCGGAGGATCCCTCAGACCGCACTATGTCTCGGTGGTACTGACGGGATCGCCCGGCTGGTACGTTCGCACGTGCTACAGGTACTTCGATGCCTCGAGCAGGGATCAATCAGTTCAGTCGTTGCGACGGATATCGCGGAGAGCACGGTTGACCTAGTGCGAGGTCTACATGGCAAACAAGACCTCCGCACGCTCGCTGAAAGCCGCCCGTCGATTGTACTGCGACAACAAATTCACACATACATAGATCTCCATCTCGGCGAAGCAGACTTGAATCGGGAGTCGATCGCAAGACACCACAGCATCTCCGTGAGTTACCTCGACAAGTTATTTGAACCTACCGGCAGCAGTGTTTGGCAGACGATACGCTCCCAGCGCCTTGATCGGTGTCGCCGTGATCTAGCCGATACGCGACTCGCCGGCGTTCGCATCCTCGACATTGCGGCCCGCTGGGGATTCCGGACCGCTTCGCATTTCACTCGGTCCTTTCAAGCAGCGTACGGTCAGTCGCCCGCGGCGTTTCGCCGCGCGAGTCGACGCCTTTCCGGCGACGAGGCAGATTCGTAGGTGACACGAGCATCCTCGCGCCTTGGGCGACTCACACGTAGGGCCGCGCGTCGCCTCGCGCTTACCCGCACCCGCACACACGATCCCTCCGTCTCCTCCGCGCTGATACTGGCCTTCAGCTGTCTTTCATCATCCCGGTCTCGACGCTCGATGTAGGGACACGCGTCGATGCGCTTCCGCGCTCGGCCGTCGCCTGCGGGCGTTGGATTGGAGACGCTGACGCCGGGCTTTGGCCCGGCGACTTGTCGATTCTCGCAGACTTGGTTGTCGGATCTCTCACTACAGCTGCCTGGTCATGGTCTGGCCGAGTGCCGCCAGGGTAGGCTGCCCGCCGCTAACTCCCGCGTCC
>JBJMLD010000129.1:0-11866 GCA_045805545.1 Solirubrobacteraceae bacterium
AAGAACGTCCGCAACGTGATCATCGTGCTGGTGATCGCCGCTCTGGTCGTGTTGCTCCCCGGCGGCGGCAAGGGCGCCAACGTGGCCATCCAGGCCGTGTCGCTCGCCTTCCTGGCCGCGATCGGCTGGGTCGCGTCGCTCATGTATCGGCAGTACCGCACGATGATCTACGCGCTCGGCGATGCCCGGCGCGCCACGCTGTACATCGCCGTCGGCGTGGCGGCCGTGACACTGACCGCGACCTCGCGACTGTGGGCCTCGCCGGCCGGGTCGGTGGCGTGGCTCGCGCTGCTCGGCGGTGCGGCCTACGCCGTGTTCTCGGTGGTCTGGTCGGCGCGGAAGTATTAGCGCAGGCGTACTTCCGCGATCTGCGTACATAACTGGCCACAACCTCAGTCGCCGGACCGTCGGCCAACGCCCAAGCCGTTACGTCGTGCCCTGTTGCGCGTTGCGAGTGCGAAAACACCGCATTGAGGGTGTGGGATGGAGCGTTTGCGTTCCGGCCTCTGTGTGCGGTCGATCGGACCCGTAAAAGTGCGCTTTGCTCGGGGGACCCGGAGGGCAGGGACGGGTTGTGCGGGTTATATCCGTCAAATCGCCCTTTGCTCCCGCGGGCCTGGGAGCAAAGCGGACTTTTGCGGGTCAGCCCAGGCTCAGGCAGGCGCCAGGTCGCCGACGAGCAAGAACCCGACACCCTCTATGCGAACAAGACTCTGCGTTAGCGCGGGCGGCGAGAGTCAGACCGCGATGGTCAGACTGCGGCCGCCGCGGCCCGGACCGGCGCCAGCTCGACCGGGATCCCGTTTAGCACGGCGTTGCCGGACGGGACGTCGAGCAGCTGCTCGTCGGCCAGCAGGTTGCTGTTCGGGCCGATCTGCGCCGAGGCCACCTGCTGAACCGTGCCGGCGACGTCGTGGCCCCAGCCGTGCGGCAGGCTGACCACGCCAGGCATGACCGCGTCGGTCACCTCGACCAGGGCCGTCACCTCGCCGGTGCGCGAGCTGACCGTGGCCTCCTCGCCGTCGACGAGTTCGAGCCGGGCCGCGTCGTCGGGGTGCACGTGCAGCGTGCAGCGCGGCTTGCCCTTGACCAGCACGGGCAGGTTGTGCATCCACGAATTGTTGGATCGCAGTTGGCGGCGGCCGATCAGCACGAGGCCGTTCCCGTTGCCGGCGTCCGCTCGCTCCAGCGACCCCCGCAGCCGCCCGACGTCCTGGACCAGCCGCTCCGGCGCCAGCTCGATCTTCCCGCTCGCCGTCCGCAGCGCATCGGGAAGCCGCGGGCGCAGCGGCCCGAGGTCGACCCCGTGCGGGGAGTCCTCGAGCGCGGCCAGGCTGAGAGCCGGCCCGTCGCTCCATGCCCCGAAGCCGTCGCCGTACGGGCCTGTGCGAAGCATCAGGTCGAGCAGGCGCTCGGGGCCGACGCGCGGCTCGAGATCCGCCAGCAGCTCGTCGACCTCGCGTCCGAACACCGCCGACTCGGGGGTCGTGACCTCGCGCTGGAGCATCGCCCGGACCACCTGCTCGTCGATCATCGCCACGTCGGCGTTCGGACCAAGACCGCCGGCGATCCCGGTCAGCCTCAGCAGCGTCACCCACTCGTCCTGCAGCTCGGGGTCGGCCGGCAGCGCGGCCGGCGAGTAGTGCGCCACGTTGCGCACGGCGAACATGTACAGCGCTAGGTCGTAGTGCGGCCGGCGCAGCGCCGAGGGTCCGGGGAGGATCACATCGGCGTGGCGCGTCGTCTCGTTGATGTAGATGTCGACGCTGACCATCAGCTCGAGTGACTCCAGCGCCTCATCCAGCCGACCCGAATTCGGCGTCGAGACCGCGGGATTTCCGGCCATCGTGATGAGCGCCCGGACCTGACCCTCCCCCGGCGTATCGATCTCCTCGGCCAGCGCCGCCGCCGGAAGCTCGCCGAAGATCTCGTCGAGGCCGCGGACGCGGCTCTGCCAGCGGCCGAACCGGACCCCGCGCCCCCGCCCCGGCGTGCCCACGGCGTTGGCATGGCCGGCGGCGGCCATTGGGAACATCGCGCCGCCCTCGCGGTCGAGGTTGCCGGTCAGGACGTTCAGGACGTCGATCAGCCAGCTGGTCAGCGTGCCGAACTCCTGCGTGCACGTGCCGATGCGGCCGTACACCGCGGCGCGGGGCGCGGCCGCCAGATCGCGCGCCAGCCGGCGGATCGTCTCGGCATCTATCCCGCAGACGGGCGCGATCGCCTCGGGGACGAACGCGGCGGACATCGAACGGACCTCGTCGAGCCCGTCACAGAGCTCAGCCAGGCGCTCTCCGGGCTCGGCCAGACCCTCCTCGAACAGGACGTGCACGAGCGCGAACAGCAGATGGGCATCGGTGCCGGGCCGGATGAAGTGGTGCTCGTCGGCCTCCTCGGCCGTCCGGCTGCGCCGCGGGTCGAGCACGACCAGCTTGCCGCCGCGCGCTCGCAGGGCTCGCAGCCGCCCGCGCATGTCCGGCGCGGTCATCAGGCTGCCGTTCGAGGCGAGCGGGTTCGCGCCGAGCATCAGCAGGTAGTCGGCGCGGTCGACGTCCGGCACCGGGACGGTCGTGCCGGTCCCGAACATCAGCGCGCTGGCCATCTGCTTGGGGAACTGGTCGACCGTGCTGGCCGAGAAGACATTGCGGGTCTGAAGTGCGCGCAGCAGCACCTTGGCGTAGAGCAGGCTCTCGAGCAGGTGCGCGTTCGGGTTGCCGAGGTAGACCGCGACTGCGTTGCGATCGCGGGCCAGGATCGGCGACAGACGCTCGTCGATCAGCGCGAACGCCTCGTCCCAGCTGGCTGCGGCGAAGCTGCCGTCGGCCTGGCGGATGAGTGGCGTGCGGACCCGATCGGGGTCGGAGTGCAGCTCCTTCAGCGCGAATCCCTTGGGGCAGATGAAGCCGTGGCTGAACACATCGTCGCGATCGCCACGGATCGAGGCGACCTGATCTCCGCTCAGGGTGATCTCGAGCCCGCAGGTTGCCTCGCAGAGCGGGCAGGTGCGCCACGCAGTTCGGTGGCCGTTCGCATCCGTGGACATGACCTGGGTGGAGGTTACTGTTCTCAGTCATGGCGGCGGAGGAATGCGCGAGTGAGTGACGGCCTGCACGAGTGACGGCGGCGAGGCGTGAGCGGGCCGCCGACCTGCTGATCCTGGCCGGCGCGGCGGCGCTGTTGGTGTCGCTCTTCTTCACCTGGAGCCACCAGTTCTCGCCGGCGTTCCTGGCGGAGTGGGGCTCGTCCTCGCAGCTCAGCGGGGTGCCGCACGACCCGACGGCGTGGCAGGTCTACTCGGCGGCTGACGTGATCCTCGCCCTGCTGGCCGTCGCGCTGGTCATCGTGTCGCTGGTTGGCGGGCGGGCGGTGCGGCTGGGAACGCTCGTCGTGTGCGGCATCGCCGTGGCCTTCACGCTGCGGGCTCTGGACACGCCGCCGACCACCGGCGCGAACATCATCGACCCGTCGGTGGGCGTGCCGCGCTACTTCCCCAACTCGCCCGCGGCGGGGGTGGGGGTGACGCTGGCGCTGGTCGCGCTGGGCCTGGCCATGGCCGGGCTGGTGCTGTCGTTCACCGCAGACTGAGGGCCGATCTATCCTCGATTGAGCGATGTCCATAACCCCTGCCGATAAGCGCCGCGAGCTCCCCGACGAGCCCGGCGTCTACCTGTTCCGCAACGCCCGCGGACGGGTGATCTACGTCGGCAAGGCGAAGTCGATCCGCAAGCGTGTGGCGTCGCATTTCAGCAACCCGAGCACTCGGGCCGGGCGCGATCTGGTTCCGATGATCGACCACGTCGAGGCGCTCGTGGTGCACACCGAGGCCGAGGCGCTGCTGGCCGAGCAAAACTTCATCAAGCAGTACAAGCCGCGCTTCAACATCCGCCTGCGGGACGACAAGTCCTATCCGTACATCGCGATCAGCCTGGACGAGGACTTCCCCCGCGTCTACTTCACGCGCGAGCGCCACCGCCGGGATCGGGCCTACTTCGGCCCGTTCAGCAACGCCAAACGGGTCCGCTCGACGCTCGACGTGCTCGGCAAGGTGTTCATGTTCCGCTCCTGCGAGGGACCCGAGCCGGGCCGGCGCAGCGGATCGCCGTGCCTTGACTACTACATCAAGCGCTGCGAGGCACCCTGCGTCGGCTACGTCAGCAAGGAGGACTACCGGGCGGGGATCGACGGGGTGGTCGCGTTCCTGTCCGGGCGCTACCGCGAGATCGAGCGGGAGCTGGCGCACAACATGCGCGAGGCGTCCGACGAGCAGCGCTTCGAGGACGCGGCCCGCGAGCGCAACCGCCTGCGCGCCGTGCGCAGCCTGCTCGAGCGCCAGCGCGTGGCCAACGACGCGGTCGGCACGCTCGACGCGATCGCCATCGCCGTCGGCGAGGGGGAGGCCAACGCGCAGGTCTTCCAGGTCCGCGACGGGGTCCTGTCGGATCGCCAGAGCTTCTACCTCGACAACGAGGCCGAGGGAGACGTGCCGGAGGTGGCGGAGGCGTTCATCCTGCAGTACTACGCCTCGGCGATGATGATCCCGCCGCTGCTCATCGTGCAGCGCGACGTCGGCCCGGCCGCAGCGCTGGCTACGGCGCTGTCCGAGCGGCGCGGAGGGCACGTCGAGATCCGGGCCGCCGAGCGCGGCGACAAGAAGCGGATCCTGGAGCTGGCCGAACGCAACGCCAGGCTGGCCCTGGACCAGGAGAAGCTCCGCTCCGAGCGCCGGCGCCAGCAGCGGGTCGAGGCGCTCGACGGTCTCCAGGACGCGCTCGGGCTGGACACGATCCCGCTGCGGATCGAGTGCTTCGACATCTCGACGCTGATGGGCACGAACACGGTGGCATCGATGGTCGTGTTCGAGGGCGGGGCGCCGAAGAAGTCCGACTATCGGCGCTTCAAGGTGTTCGGTGACCGGGAGGACAAGGCGGGCAACGGGGCTCACGGGACGATAGGCATGCCCGACGACTTCGCCTCGATGGAGGAGGTGCTGGGCCGGCGGATGGCCCGCTGGGAGCGGCAGCGAGACGTCTCCCCGCACGACAAGGAGTACGACCCGTCGTTCGCCGCGCTGCCCAACGTGATCGTGATCGACGGCGGCAAGGGCCAGCTGTCGGCCGGTCTGCGCGCGCTCCAGGGCTTCCGCGAGCGCGGGGTGACGGTGATCTCGCTGGCCAAGCGGATCGAGGAGGTGTTCATCCCGGGCCGGGCCGCGCCGCTGCGCCTGGCCCATGACACGCCGGAGCTACAGCTGCTCCAGCGAGTGCGCGACGAGGCGCACCGGTTCGCCATCACGCACCACCGGATCCGCCGCGACCGGGCAATGACGGCGTCGATCCTCGACGGCCTGCCCGGCGTCGGGCCGGCTCGCAAGCGCGCGCTGCTCAATCACTTCGGCTCGCCGGACGCGATCCTGGCCGCGTCGCGCGAGGAGCTCGAGGCGGTGCCGGGGCTGTCGGGGAAGCTGGCCCGCGAGCTGCACCGGGAGCTGCACAAAACCGGGGTTTAGGCCGCGCCGACTGATCCGCCGGCCAGGCCGTTTCGCTCAGCCGGCCAGGCCGTAGGCACTGAGGGTGTGGCTCATCGCGGCCTTGGCGGCAGGCTTCGGGTCTGTCGGCGCCGGACCAGGCTGTCTGGACTCATTAGCGCTTTGGGCCCTGCCGGCGATGCCGATGAATCGGCATCCGCCGGCCGCGGCCACGCTCTGCAGGTCGTAGGCGTACTGGTACCACGATTGCGCGTTGGAGTACTGACCCATCATCTCGAGCTGGTCGCCGTATCCGGTGGCCGTGTTGATCTGGTCGGCCATCGATGCGCAAAATGCGTCATGCGAGGCGCCGAGACCGCTACTCGTTGCGGACATCCTGGCTTGGGCGGCAGCGGGCATGGCCGCGGCGCCGATCGACAGGGCGAGGGCGAATGCGGTGGCGGCGCGGCGTAGCTTCAGCGTGGTGGTCATGTGATTTCCTTGAGTCGGCTTCAGTTGATGCGCTCATCATCTGCGCCGACGGGCCTGGCTCGATAGACACCCTAGGGGCTGAATCCACCACCCCGTTAGCGCGTAAGGACGGTCGCGCTCCCCGCCGGCACGTCGACGTTGTAGGTGCCGGCCGTCGGGTCGATCGGCGTCGCGCCCGGTGTGCCCGGCAGCACGCCCGTGCTGGTCTGGCTTCCGAACGTCTGGCCAGCGAAGCTGACGCCACCCGTGGCGCTGAGCGATGGAGCGGTGAGACTCTGCAACACCGCCGCGCCGGCCGTGCCCGGCAGCTGGAGCTGGACCTGCACCGGCGAGTCGGGCGACTTGTTGATGATGACCACGCGGAGCTTGCCGTCGGGGGCCTGGGTGGCCCACACCTTGACCGCTCCGGGCGGCGCGGTCACGGGCAGCAGGTGTGCGCCGGGCGGAAACGCGCGCGAGAAGACGAGCGCGCCGTAGTAGAGCGGGTG
This sequence comes from Solirubrobacteraceae bacterium, assembly GCA_045805545.1. Lineage (GTDB taxonomy): Bacteria > Actinomycetota > Thermoleophilia > Solirubrobacterales > Solirubrobacteraceae > Palsa-465. The sequence goes on from JBJMLD010000129.1 coordinate 6,445, forward strand.
CACCGTGGCGCGCCAGGAGCTGCCCTGGTGGGTGAACGTGAACGGCTCATAGGCGGCGCCGGGCAGGGTGTGGAAGTTGACACCGTCGACGCCGACCGCCGCCATCGAGAACAGCGTGTCGAGCCCCCACAGGGCCGAGGCGAACGCGTCGCTGACGCCGCGCTTGCCCGAGCACGAGGCCGAGTTGAGCTCGTCGAGGCGGAACGGGATGTGCTTGGCGTGGGCCTGCTGAACGTATGGGGCGAGCGGGGCGGCGAGGCCGGCCGAAGCCGGATCGCCGAGCAGATTGGCGATCGAGGCGAACAGCGGGGAAGTCGGGTCATTCAGGCACGCGCGCAGCGGGTAGCGGTGAAACGTCGCCACCGCAAGGCGTGGCTCCGCGCTTAGGAAGCCGCCCAGCCATGACAGCATCGCGAACGAGGGACCGGCGATCGGAGCCCGCGGCATCGCGGCGCGCCAGCGCGCGAACTCGCCGATCAGCGACGTGAGGTTGTATGAGATGGGGCGGGAGAACACGACCCGTCCGCGCCGGTCGCGATACCAGGCGAATGTGTTGTAGAGGTCGGCTTCGTTGCCGATCTCGATGGCCTGGAGGTTCTGGCGACCGATGCCGGCAAGCAGCGCGCGCGCCTCGGCGGCGGCGATCGCGGGCCGGTTGGCGGCCAGGTTGACGCCGAGGATGAGCTGGCCGTGGAGCGCGGTGATCAGGGTCTTGGTCGTGCGCAGCCAGCCGTGCGTCAGCTTGTAGTTGATGCCGCCAGGCGGGACCATGCCGCGGATCGGCCACCAGGTCTGATCGCTGCTGTTGCCGCCGATGCGGATGTTGGTCGGCTGGCCTGGGTTGAGCCCGCGCAGCAGCGCCACCAGGACCGGGTTGACGGCATCGGGATTTCGCCCGGTATAGACGTGCGTGGCCTTGTACTCGAAGGACAGGCCGAGGAAGCCCGGAGGCATCGCCCGGCCGATCGGGTCGGCGCCCACCTGCACCGACAGGATCGGCGGATCGGCGATCGCGCTGGCCGGACCGAGCGCCGCGACCAAGCTCAGCAGCGCAAGCGTCGCCAGCGCCGCCACCCTCCAGTTGCGCCCTCCGCGGCGGTGCACGCGGGCATGGTCGCACACGGCGCTCGGGGCTGCCGCGGCGCCGGTCATGCCTTGTTTCCACGCTTGTCCGCGCGACGCGTCAAGCTTTTAGGTATGGAAGCGTCGAAAACGGTGGCGTCAGAGGACAAGGACGAGACGACGCTCGCCGGGTCGGCGCTGACCGATCTGGTCATCATCACGGGGTTCTCGGGTGCGGGGAAGTCGACGGCGATGGCGGCCTTCGAGGACGAGGGCTATTTCTGCGTAGACAACTTGCCCTCGGAAATGATTCGGTCGTTGATCGAGTTGTTCATGCACGAGGGCTCCAAGGTGGCGCGCGCGGCGGTCGTCTCCGACGTGCGCGGCGGCAGCTATTTCCAAGGCCTGGCCAGCATGCTCGACGAGCTGCGGGCAAGCGGCGTCAAGCCGCGGGTCCTGTTCCTGGAGGCGGACGACCAGACGCTGCTCACCCGCTACAAGGAGACGCGGCGCCGGCACCCGCTGGCGCCAACCGGCAGCGTGGCCGAGGGGATCGCGCGCGAGCACGAGCTACTCGAGCCGATGCGCGCGCGGGCCGACGTGGTGGTCGATACAGATGGTCTGACGGCGGCGGCGCTGCGGCGAAAGCTGGCCGATGAGCTGCTCCCGACGCGCACCCCCGGCCGGCTCGCCGTGACGTTCGAGAGCTTCGGCTTCAAGTACGGCCCGGTGCGTGATCCCGACCTGATGTTCGACGTGCGCTTCCTGCCCAACCCGCACTACGAGCCGGATCTGCGCCCGCTCACGGGCGGCGACGCCAGCGTGGTCGCGTTCATCAACCGCGAGGGCGAGCTCGACCGCTTCTACGAGAAGCTGTATCCGCTGCTCGACTATCTGCTGCCCCAGTACCTGGCCGAGGGCAAGGCGCACCTCGTGCTGGGGATCGGCTGCACGGGTGGCCGGCATCGCTCCGTGGCGATCGCCGAACACCTGGCCGAGCGCTACCGCGAAGACGAGGAGTTCCTGGTCGAGGTCGTTCACCGGGACGTGGCGAGGCCCGCGTGATCGACCACATCGGCTTCGAAGTGTCCGATCTTCACCGGTCGGGCCAGTTCTACGACGCGATCTTCTACGCCCTCGGCGCGCGGCGGATGTTCGAGTCTGAGCACGCGATCGCCTACGGGATCAACGATCCGCAGCTATGGATCGTCGTGCGGGGCCGCGATCCGGGGCCGGGGTATGGGCATCTCGCGCTTCAGGCGAGCGGCAAGGCGGCGGTAGATGCCGCGCACGCGGCCGGTATCGCCGCGGGCGGGGTGGACGACGGCGCGCCGGGCCAGCGACCCCAGTACGGGCGGCTGTATTACGCCGCCTACATGCGCGACCCGGACGGTCTGCGCCTCGAGGTCGTCTCGCGGAGATAGTTCCCTCGACTGAGGTAGCCTAGAGTCAGCCGACGGACGTCGGCCTTTCTTTTTGGCGCTCCACGAAAAAGGGAGGAATCCGCGTATGTCGGTACGGGTCGGGATCAACGGATTTGGCCGAATCGGCCGCAGCACGTTTCGTGCCGCGCACGAGGCGGGGGCCGACATCGAGTGGGTCGCGGTCAACGACCTCGTGGACCCCAAAACGCTGGCTCACCTGCTGCGCTACGACTCGAACTACGGGCCGTTCCCGGGCGAGATCGAGCCGACGGATGCCGGAGTCCGCGTCAACGGCAAGGAGATCCGCGTCCTCGGGGAGCGTGACCCGGGCGCGCTGCCCTGGGGGGAGCTGGGCGCCGAGGTGGTGATCGAGTCCACCGGGCTGTTCACCGACCGCGAGAACGCGTCAAAGCATCTGGAAGCCGGGGCCAAGAAGGTCCTGATCTCCGCTCCGGGCACCGATCCCGACGTGACGGTGGCGCTGGGCGTCAATTTCGAGGACGTTTACGACCGCGAGCAGCACCACGTCGTCTCGAACGCGTCCTGCACGACGAACTGCCTGGCGCCGGTGGCCAAGGTGCTGCACGACACGTTCGGCATCACCCACGGGCTGATGACGACGATTCATGCCTACACATCCGACCAGCGCCTGCAGGACATGCCGCACCGTGACCTGCGTCGGGCCCGGGCCGCCGCGATCAACCTGATCCCGGCGTCGACGGGCGCGGCCAAGGCGATCGGCCTGGTCATCCCCGAGCTGAACGGCAAGCTCAACGGGATGGCGGTGCGCGCCCCGGTGCCGACCGGAAGTGTCGTCGATCTCACCGTTGAGGTGGGCCGCGAGACGACGGCCGAGGAGGTCAACCAGGCCATGCTGCAGGCCGCCGAGTCCGAGCGCCTGCGCGGCATCCTGCAGTACACGGAGGACCCGATCGTCTCAAGCGACATCGTCCGCAACTCGCACTCGTCCATCCTCGACTCACAGCTGACCTCGGTGATGGACGGGACGATGGTTAAGGTCATCGCCTGGTACGACAACGAATGGGGCTACTCGAACCGAGTGGCCGACGTCGTGCAGCGACTTCTATGAGGACGCTGCGGGACCTGGGGGACCTGGACGGGAAGCGAGTCCTCGTCCGCGTCGACTTCAACGTCCCGCTCGACGAGGGCAAGGTCGCCGACGACACCCGCATCAGGGCGGCGCTGCCGACGATCGAGGAGCTGCGCGGGCGCGGGGCACGGCTCGTCCTCGTCTCGCACCTGGGCCGGCCCAAGGACCGCGAGCCGGAGCTCTCGCTGCGCCCCGCCGCCGATAGCCTCGCCGAGCTGAGTGGCGCCGACGTCACCCTGGCTCCGAACGTGGTCGGCGACGACGTGCGCGCGTTCGTCGACAACCTCGGACCCGGCGACGTCCTCGTGCTGGAGAACATTCGCTACGAACCGGGGGAGACCAAGAACGACCCGGAGCTGGCGGCGGCGCTCGCCGAGCTGGCCGACGTGTACGTGAACGACGCCTTCGGCACCGCCCACCGGGCGCACGCGTCGACCGTGGGCGTGGCCCGATTGGTGCCGGAGCGGGCGGCCGGGCTGCTGCTGGAGCGCGAGGTGAGCATGCTCTCGAAGACCATGGAGGCGCCCGAGCGGCCACTCGTCGCGGTGCTCGGAGGAGCCAAAGTGAGCGACAAGATCGCGGTCATCGACCGCTTCCTGCAGACCGCGGAGACGATTCTCATCGGCGGCGCCATGTGCTTTCCCTTCTTCGCCGCGCAGGGACACTCGATCGGCGACTCGCTATGTGCCGAGGAGGACGTCGAGCTGGCCCGGCGGATCCTCGAGTCGGTGTCGACGGCGCGGTCCGCGCTCGAGCTTCCGCGCGACCTGGTGATAGGCGATCGGTTGGCTGCGGACGCCGACGTGAAGGCGGTCGACGATGTCGAGGTGCCCGACGGCTGGATGGGGCTCGACATCGGGCCGCGGACGGCCGAGGGGTACGGCGGGATCATCGCCGCCGCCGGCACGGTGTTCTGGAACGGCCCGATGGGCGCGTTCGAGGTCGAGCCGTTCGCGGCCGGGACGCGGGCCGTCGCGGAGGCGGTGGCGGCCGCGCCGGGCGTGACCGTGGTCGGCGGAGGCGACTCGGTGGCGGCGATCCAGCGCTTCGGCCTGGCCGACGGCGTGACGCATCTCTCGACGGGCGGCGGCGCCTCGCTCGAGCTGATCGAGGGCAAGTCGCTGCCCGGGGTGGAGGCGCTGTCGTGAGCGCACGCACGCCGCTAATCGCCGGCAACTGGAAGATGCACAAGACGGTGGCCGAGGCGGAGGAGTTCATCCAGGCTCTGCTGCCGCGCGTGTCGGACGCGGATGGGGTCGACGTGGCCGTGTGCCCCGGGTATCTGGCCCTCGCGGCGATGGTGGACTCGACGCGCGGCTCGCGTGTCCAGGTGCTGGCCCAGAACATGCATCAGGAGCCCTCGGGCGCCTACACCGGCGAAGTGTGTCCGGTGATGCTGGTCGAGGTCGGGGTGAACGGCGTGATCCTCGGGCACTCCGAGCGCCGGGAGCTGTTTGGCGAGACCGACCGGGCGCTGCAGCTGAAGGTACCGGCCGCGCTCGAAGCCGGGCTGATGCCTCTCCTATGTGTCGGTGAGACCGAAGAGGAGCGCGACCGCGGCGACACCCAACGCAAGCTCCGCCACCAGGTCCAAGAGGATCTGGCCCGCGTCGATGAGTCACGGCTGGGCGACGTGGTGATCGCCTACGAGCCCATCTGGGCGATCGGGACCGGGCAGGTGGCCACGCCGGAGCAGGCACAGGAGGCGATCGCGTTCGTGCGCGCGCTGGTCGGCGACCGCTCACGCGAGCAGGCCGAGCGGGTGCGGATCCTGTACGGCGGCAGCGTCAAGCCAGACAACGCCCACGAGCTGCTCGCCCTGCCC